>NZ_JBSGCR010000048.1:0-27805 GCF_053601935.1 Streptosporangium sp. NPDC004631
TCAACGGGATTATTTCACCCTCAGAGAGCGAATCGAAATAGCCAATAAGCAGATTGCCGGTTTGCAGGATTACATCAATCAGGTTTGCTTAGCGAAATGAATTCCCCCGACAAGGAATAAGACTGTGTTACCTAGCAGGAGGTGATCACGTCTTGGCAGCCGGAAAGACGGAAGTGGCGAGGCAACTCCGAGAGGTGTGGCTAATGCTGCGATTAACCCAATAGAAGAACCAGGAGAAAGAAAATGTTTGCACTGAAAATCATCACTGCCAACGGGAATGAAATCATCCACGCTGCGCAGGACCCTATATTCCATCAGGCCAGCAACACGATCACATTTCAGGGGCACGACAACCTGAGCAACTCAGTAACGCTGGGTGAAGGGCTGACGAGTGCGGGCGGCGATGTGGCCTACCTGATGGGGGCTAGTGGCGCGACTCTGGCAACTTGGCGCTATCGACAACCGGAAGTATGCGGCAACTCGCTGCAACCAAAGGACTGCTGAGCGCATTACAGGAGCCATTCACTGAGTGGCTTCGATAATGGCTTTAACCAAACAACTGGAGCCAATCATGGCAATTACAGAAATGACCGAAGAGCAGGCAATGAACCTCGAAGTGTTCAAACTGGTTCAGAGCGACACCGCGGCAGGTGAGAAAGCAATCACCTTCATCGGCGGCAACAAGCTCAAATACGAGCTGTTCAAAGATGCCTATACGCGCGTGCAAACAGAGCCCGGCGTCGTCGGTCGCGTGGATAAGGCCATCAAGATGGCAGAAGAAGCGCTCGGCCTGTTCGGTTAAGGAGAAAGCTATGCCACTGAAGAAAGGCAAGTCGAAAAAGGTCATCAGCGCGAATATCGCCACTGAAGTTAAAGCAGGCAAGCCACAAGACCAGGCTATCGCCATTGCTATGAGCAAAGCCGGTAAAGGCAAGAAGAAACCAAAGAAAGGGGCTAAGTAATGGCAATCACATCCATGCAGACAGCAACCGCTGGTTCGGTAGCAAACCTGATTCCAGTGGTTAAGTCGCATATCGCAGCATCGCGCTTCCCTCAAGGCGGTTTGGTTGGCGTTCATGCCACTCCGACCAAGACCGAATATTTCCAGGTTGTCGCCGCCGGCGGAACTACAGCAACTGACTACGACATCGTGGTTAGCTCTGACCGCGCCGACTTCACCATTAAGTGCAACGCGAAGATCGCCGCTGGCTTCCTGCCATTGGGTGACATGAGCGTTATCCAGTTAACCCCTGGCCGTATGGTTGAGTACGCTCAGGCATTCACTAAACCATAAGGTGATTTATGGGCGATGAAATAAACAAAGGCGGTCGCCCATCAGATTACACAGAAGAGTTAGCGGAAAGCATCTGCCTAAGACTGGCGGAGGGCGAATCGCTTCGCTCCGTCTGTCGTGATGATGGGATGCCATGCAAGCAAACAGTGCTGAGATGGATTAGCCGAATCCCTGAGTTTCGCGCCCAATACGTGCGAGCGAAAGAGGAAGGCGCAGAGGCTATTGCCGAAGAGCTGTTCGATATTGCTGATGATGGAAGTAACGACTGGATGGAAAAGCTCGATAAGGAAGGCAACGCGATCGGATACCAACTTAATGGCGAGCATGTGCAGCGTTCAAGGCTGCGCATAGATACGCGCAAATGGTATCTATCGAAGATCATGCCAAAGAAATATGGTGAAAGAATCCAGCATGACCAGACGATCACAATGGCTGACCGTTCAGACGATGATATTGATAAGCGAATAAGGGAGCTAATGAATGGACAAGCTGCCTCTGCTGAACGGAATGACGAAGAGCCAGAAGATTGAGCTAATCCAGTTAATCGAAGAAAAACAGCGCCGCGAGAATGTCTATCGCTATAAGCGCTTCTACAAATCTCGCTACCCCTGGCAAAAGAAATTCATTGCCGCAACATCTCAGTTCACCCAGGTTGCACTGATCGCTGCTAACCGTACTGGCAAGACGGATACCGGCACGGGTATTGATGCTATCCACGCAATGGGTGATTACCCTGAAGGGTGGGATGGACACAGGTTCGAACATGCACCGTTAATCTGGTGTCTTGGGTATTCTGGTGAGAAATGCCGAGACCTATTGCAGACACCTATCCTTGGTCGTCGCACTGACAATGGGTGGGATGGCGGATTAATCCCCGGCGAATTGATTGTCGATACAGAGCCGATGCAGGGTACACCTAATGCTGTTCGCTCTGCTTACATCAGGCACAAATCAGGTCAGCTATCAAAGATTCAATTCTGGTCGTACTCACAAGGCCAGCATGCTCTGATGGGGGATGCCGTTGACTGGTTCCATATCGACGAAGAGCCAAAAGACGCGACGATCTATCCGCAGGTGCTTACTCGTACAGCAACTGGGGATAAAGGTAATGGCGGGCGTGGGATTCTGACGTTTACCCCAGAGAACGGTCGAACCGATTTGGTTATAGCCTTCATGGATAGCCCGTCATCTGGTCAGCACTGCATGAATGTAGGCTGGGATGATGCGCCACACTTAAGCGAGAAAGTGAAGAAAGACCTGCTTGAGTCGTACCCGCCGCATCAAAGGGATATGCGCACCAAGGGTATCCCAATGCTTGGGCATGGGCGAATCTATGACCTCGGCGAAGATTTTGTAAAGTGCGACCCTTTCCCTATCCCAGATCACTGGCTAGTCATCAACGGCATGGACTTTGGTTGGGATCACCCGCAGGCGCATGTCCAGTTGGCATGGGATATTGAGAACGAATCATTCTATCTCACGCGCGCATACAAGGCGCGTCAGGTTTCTCCAGCAGAAGCGTTCAGCGCAGTGAAGTCTTGGGCTGATAACGTGCCAATAGCATGGCCTCCAGATGGGCT
Source organism: Streptosporangium sp. NPDC004631 (assembly GCF_053601935.1). NCBI lineage: Bacteria > Bacillati > Actinomycetota > Actinomycetes > Streptosporangiales > Streptosporangiaceae > Streptosporangium > Streptosporangium sp. NPDC004631. Next base: position 2,875 of record NZ_JBSGCR010000048.1, read on the forward strand.
TCAGACGGAGAAGGGCTCTGGACTTCAGCAGAAGTCATATTATGAAGAGGCTGGATTCCAGATGCTTCCTGAACATGCCCAATGGGAAGATGGAAGCAGATCTGTAGAGCCCGGGTTATTCGAACTATACGACTTAATGCGCAGAGGTAAATTCAGGGTGTTCTCTGGCCTCCGTGATTTCTTCGAAGAGTACAACTTCTATCACCGCGACGAGAAAGGAAAGATTGTGAAGGTACGCGACGACATCCTTGATGCTGTCCGTTACGCCTACATGATGCGTCGCTATGCAATTCGTTATGCAGACATAAAGAATCCTCCAGTTGAAGAGGATGTCTACGTTCCCTCATCCTCCGGTTGGTAAACATGGCAGAGACATTAGAGAAAAAACATGAGCGCGTCATGCTCAGGTTTGACCGCGCCTATACGCCGCAGCAAGATGTGCGCGAAAAGTGCATCGAAGCTACGCGATTCGCTCGTGTCCCTGGCGGTCAATGGGAAGGAGCAACAGCAGCGGGAACCAAGCTTGACGACCAGTTCGAGAAATACCCGAAGTTCGAAATCAACAAAGTGGCCACTGAGCTTAACCGCATCATTGCCGAATATCGGAACAACCGCATCACTGTGAAGTTTCGCCCTGGCGATCGCGAAGCAAGCGAAGAGCTGGCAAACAAGCTGAATGGCCTGTTCCGTGCTGACTACGAGGAAACCGACGGCGGCGAGGCTTGCGATAACGCATTTGATGATGCTGCTACCGGTGGGTTTGGCTGCTTCCGCCTGACGTCGATGCTGGTCAATGAATACGACCCGATGGACGATCGCCAGCGCATTGCTATTGAGCCGATATACGACCCATCGCGCTCAGTGTGGTTTGACCCTGACGCGAAGAAGTACGACAAGTCTGATGCGCTGTGGGCTTTCTGCATGTATTCGCTTTCTCCTGAAAAGTACGAGGCAGAATATGGCAAGACTCCACCGGCGTCTCTCGATGTAACGACGATCTCCTCTTGGGAGTTTGACTGGTTCGAGCCAGAGGTCGTTTACATCGCTAAGTATTACGAAGTGCGCAAGGAATCGGTGGATGTCATCAGCTACAAGCAGCCGCTGACTGGTGAAATCGCCACCTACGATAGCGACCAAATCGAAGATATCGAGGATGAGCTGGCTGAGGCTGGATTCGTAGAGGTTGCGCGTCGCTCCGTGAAGCGTCGTCGCGTCTATGTGTCAGTGGTTGACGGCCAGAACTTCCTTGAGAAGCCTCGCCGCATCCCTGGTGAGCATATCCCGCTTATTCCGGTATATGGCAAGCGATGGTTTATCGACGACATTGAGCGCGTTGAAGGCCACATTGCCAAGGCCATGGACCCGCAACGACTCTACAACCTGCAGGTTTCGATGCTGGCCGATACTGCAGCTCAAGATCCAGGGCAGATTCCTATCGTCGGCATGGAGCAAATCAGAGGGCTCGAAAAACACTGGGAAGCGCGTAACAAGAAGCGTCCAGCGTTCCTTCCTCTGCGTGAGGTAAAGGATAAGGCAGGTAATATCATCGCCGGTGCTACGCCAGCGGGATATACGCAACCGGCAGTGATGAACCAGGCATTGGCAGCGCTACTGCAGCAGACTAGCGCTGACATTCAGGAAGTGACCGGCGGCAGCCAGGCAATGCAGCAGATGCCTAGCAACGTAGCCCAAGAAACTGTTAACAACCTGATGAACCGCGCCGACATGGCATCGTTCATCTACCTGGACAACATGGCTAAGAGCCTGAAGCGTGCCGGTGAGGTCTGGCTGTCTATGGCTCGAGAGGTTTACGGTTCAGAGCGTGAAGTTCGCGTGGTTAACGAAGACGGCACCGATGACATCGCGCTGATGAATGCGCAGGTTGTTGATCGCCAGACTGGCCGAGTGGTTGCGCTGAATGACCTATCTACGGGACGATATGACGTTACCGTTGATGTCGGGCCAAGCTATACGGCAAGACGTGATGCCACGGTTTCAGTGCTGACCAACGTTCTCAACTCCATGTTGCCAACCGATCCGCTTCGACCAGCTATCCAAGGAATCATCATGGATAACCTGGACGGCGAAGGCTTGGAGGACTTCAAAGAGTTCAACCGCAAGCAGCTTCTGACCTCTGGTATCGCCAAGCCGCGAAACCAGGAAGAGCAGCAGATCGTCCAGCAAGCGCAGATGGCAGCTCAGAACCAGCCTAACCCTGAAATGGTTCTGGCACAGGCTCAGATGGTTGCGGCTGAGGCAGAGAACAAGAAGGCTGATAACGCGACGCGTGAAACCGTCATTAAAGCGTTCACAGCTCAGCAGGATGCTCAGGAAAGTCAGGCCAATGTTGTCTACAAGCTTTCCCAGGCACAGAACATCAACAAGAAAGGGGTTATGGATGCAATTCAGCTCCTGAATGACCTTCTTAAATCCCAGCAAGAACAAATCCCCACATCACCACAGTCACCGGCAGACTCAATGCCGAGTTAACCAGGAGTAATCAATGGAAAGCGAACTGATCATCGACGGTCAGGTTATTGACCTGTCTGAAAAACAGGAAGAAGCCGAAGAAGTAATCACTGAAGCAAAGGAAAATCCTGAGGATAAATCACAGGAAGAGCCAGAGCAGAAAGAGAAAAAGGCCGAAAGTGAACAGCCCGAAGAGCAGCCAGAGGATTACTCACTGCAAATCGGTGATGAGGAAATTAGCCTCAACCCTGAAGAAGACGATCACATTGATGGGCAGCCAGCTCCTCAATGGGTGAAGGAGCTTCGCAAGGGCTTCAAAGAAACGCAGAAAGAAAACCGGGAGCTACGCCGCCAGCTTGAGCAGATTCAATCCAAGCCAGCAGAAGCGCAGCAACCACAATCAGACGTTATTCCTCCAAAGCCGACCCTTGAGTCGTGCGAGTACGACGAAGCAGCGTTTGAGCAGGCGATGACTGATTGGCATGAGAAGAAAGGCCGTGCTGAGCAGGTTAAACAACAGCAGCAACGTCAGCAGCAAGAATTGCAGCAACGACTAACAGAACGCCTTACGAAGCATCAGGAGCGAGCAGCAAAGCTTCCGGTGAAAGACTATCGCGAGATGGAAGACATCGTTCGCCAGGAGATTCCGGTTATCCAACAGGAAATCCTGATTCATGCCGCCGACGAAGGTTCTGAACTCGTTGCTTATGCATTGGGCAAGAACCAACAACTACGCCAGCGTGTAGCCGCTGAGACAGACCCAATTCGCGCAGCATTCCTCTTAGGCCAGATTAGCCAGCAAGTTAAGTTGGCACCAAAGCCTAAGAAAGCCATCAAGCCAGAGCCGGAGGTTCGTGGTGGCGGCGCTGATGCGAAACAAGATGATTTCAACAAACTCTGCCCCGGCGCTAAAATCGAATAAGGAACAGCTAAATGGCTACCAATGATTTAAACAGTAACGTCAGTCAAATCGTCCTGAAAAAATTCCTGCCTGGTTTCATGTCTGACCTGGTATTGGCAAAAACCGTAGACCGCCAATTGCTGGCTGGAGAAATCAACTCCAATACCGGCGATAGCGTGAGCTTCAAACGTCCGCATCAGTTCTCATCTCTGCGCACTCCTACGGGTGACATTTCGGGTCAGGCGAAGAACAACCTGATCTCCGGTAAGGCAACTGGCCGCGTCGGCAACTACATCACTGTTGCCGTCGAGTATCAGCAACTGGAAGAAGCGATCAAGCTGAACCAACTGGAAGAAATTCTGGCTCCGGTTCGTCAGCGCATCGTAACCGACCTGGAAACTGAGCTGGCCAAGTTCATGATGAACAATGGCGCACTGGCTCTGGGGAGCCCCAATACCCCGATCAACAAATGGTCTGATGTGGCTCAAACCGCATCCTTCCTGAAGGATTTGGGCGTCGTTGAGGGTGAGAACTATGCGGTAATGGATCCGTGGTCAGCCCAGCGCCTGGCAGACGCGCAATCTGGTCTGCACGCTGCCGACCAACTGGTTCGCACCGCCTGGGAAAATGCGCAGATCTCCACTAACTTCGGCGGCATTCGCGCGCTGATGTCTAACGGCCTGGCATCCCGCACGCAAGGTGCATTCGGTGGTACGCTGACGGTGCAAACAGCTCCGACCGTGACCTATAACGCGGTGAAAGACACCTATCAGTTCCAGGTGACTTTGACCGGTGCAACCGCATCTGTAACTGGCTTCCTGAAAGCTGGCGACCAGATTAAGTTCACCAACACCTACTGGCTGCAGCAGCAGAGCAAGCAGGTTCTGTATAACGGCTCTGCACCTATCAGCTTCACTGCAACCGTTCTGGCCGACGCGAACTCTACCGCCGGCGGCGCGGTGACTGTTACTCTGTCAGGTGTGCCGATTTACGACACCACCAACCCACAATACAATGCAGTTAACCGTCAGGTTGCAGCGGGTGATGCGGTGACTGTAATCGGTACTGCAAGCCAAACCATGAAGCCTAACCTGTTCTACAACAAGTTCTTCTGCGGCCTGGGTACTATTCCTCTGCCAAAACTGAACAGCATCGACTCTGCAGTCGCAACTTACGAAGGCTTCTCTATCCGCGTACACAAATACTCGGACGGCGACGCTAACGTGCAGAAAATGCGTTTCGACCTGCTGCCAGCCTACGTGTGCTTCAACCCACACATGGGCGGCCAGTTCTTCGGCAATCCGTAATCGCGAGGGGCTTCGGCCCCTTTATTTTTTGGAGGCGAAATGGATCGCATGAGCATCTTTATGGCTGCCGATAACGACGCTGGCCATGTTCAGGCTGTAATCGCAGAGAAAGACTTCCCAATTTACGAAAAGCTCGGCTTTGTGGCTTCCGTTGACGACATCAAGCCGGTTGTTAAGCGTGGGCGCAAGGCGGCTGACAATGGCAACGACTCTGACAAAGGGTGAGATCGTCTTATTCGCTCTCAGAAAACCCGCAGTAGCTTCAAATGCAACTCTAACTGATGTAGAGCCTCAATCAGTCGAGGATGCCATTCATGACCTCGAAGACATGATGGCTGAATGGATGATTAATCCTGGTAACGTCGGTTATTTGTTCGCGGCGGATGGCGAGGAGCCGTTACCAGACGATGACTCTGGACTGCCGCGCAAATACAAACATGCAGTTGGCTATCAGCTAATACTCCGCATGCTGTCTGATTATGGCGTAGAGCCATCACCTCAAGTCCTGACTAATGCTCATCGCTCATATGACGCGCTGCTGACTGACACGCTCGTTGTTCCGTCGATGCGCCGTCGCGGAGATTTCCCGCTTGGGCAGGGCAACAAATACGACGTGTTTACCATCGACCGATATTATCCAGGCGATCTGCCCCCGATTGACGGCGACATCCCAAATCAGTAGGTGACTCATGCCAATCCAAAAGCTGCCATTAGCCAAAGGCCTTGGCAAAGACTACCGCAATGCTGATTACGTCGATTTGCTTCCTGTTAACATGCTGGCGACGCCGAAAGAAGTTTTGAATGCATCTGGGTATCTTCGCTCTTTCCCTGGCGTAGCGAAGCGCTCAGACGTTTCTGGAGTGTCTCGCGGCGTGGAGTACAACACGGTAGAGAACATTCCATATCGTGTAGCCGGAGAGAAGATTTACAAAGGGAACTCAGAGCGCGGGAGTGTTTCTGGAAGTCAGCGCGTAAGCATGGCACACAGCGCTACTAGTCAGGCGGCGGCAGCCAACGGCGTCATGACGCTTTATCGATACGACGGCACGAATAAAACCCTGCAGAACTGGCCACCCAACGTAGGTGGAACTGAATATGCTCAATACGACATTGGCAGTGTTAAAGATATCTGCCGGGCGCGTGGGCGCTATGTCTGGGTTAAGGATGGCACTCAGACCTTCGGCGTAACAGACCTGGAGGACGAATCACACCCTGACCGATTCCGTCCATTCTATACGGCAGAGAGCCAGCCAGATGGCATTATTGGGTGTGGCGTGTGGCGTGATTTCGTTGTGATGTTTGGTAGCAGCACTATTGAGTATTTCTCTCTCACTGGAGCGGCAGACGCATCCGCCGCGATTTATGTCGCTCAACCATCATTGATGGTGCAGAAGGGTATTGCAGGTACTTATTGCAAGACAGAATTCATGGACTCATTCGCCTTTATTAGCCATCAGTCTACCGGTGCACCATCAATCTACATTATCAACAACGGCCAAGCCTCGAAGATTGCCACTGCAACGGTGGAAAAGGTATTGCGCAGCTACACGGCAGACGAGCTGGCTACTGGCGTGCTGGAGTCAATTCGGTTTGATAGCCATGAACTGCTGTTCGCCCATCTTCCACGCCACGTCCTGTGCTATGACGCTACCGCCAGCCAAAGCGGTTCGCAATGGTGCATCCTGAAAACCGGCCTATTCGATGACGTTCACCGCTCTATCGATTATGTGTTCGAAGGAAATCAGGTAACGGTGGGAGACAAGTTAGAGGCTGTCACCGGCGCGCTTAAATTTGACTCATCTGCTCAATACGACAAGCAGGCTGAACATCTGTTGTTTACCCCCATGTTCAAGGCTGATAACGCCAGGGTGTTCGATTTTGAGCTCGAATCAGCAACGGGTGTGTCTCAGTGGGCTGAGCGTCTATTCATTTCTGCAACGGTTGATGGCTCAAACTACGGCCGAGAACAAATGGTCGATTACAATGCGCCATTCATCTACGACAAGCGCGCTATATGGCGTCGCGTTGGCCGAGTCAGGAAGAATATCGGCTTCAAGGTGCGCGTGATTACCCGCTCACCGGTAACTCTATCGGACTGCTCATTGAGGATCGAATAATGGCTGATGATGGATTGAAAGAACCAGTAATCATCCAGGCTACGCGCATCGATGCCACTCTCCTGCCTCGCAATATCTTCTCCCAGCCTTACCTACTTTACGTCATTCAACAGGGAACCGACCTGGGCAACGTGGCGGGAAAGGCCAATGAAGCTGGTCAGGGGGCATGGGACGCCCAGAAGAAGAACGACGAGCAGGATTTGGTTCTGGCAAACCATGAGTCGCGAATAACAGCTGCAGAGGCGACGCTCGTCAACCATGAGCAACGCATCACAGCTGCTGAAGCGACCTTGGTTGATCATGAGACGCGAATCACAGCCGCAGAAGCTGAGCTTGTAGACCACGAAACGAGGATTTCTGCCAACGAAGCGGAACTGGCTAACCATGAAACGCGTATAACCCAGAACACCACGGATATTGCAGGCCTTACCGTCCGCATGGTGACGGTTGAGAGCAACATTACATCGCTGCAAACCAATGTCGCATCACTGACAACACGCGTCACTACTGCAGAAGGCAATATCACTACTCTGCAGGGAAAGGTTTCAACCATCGAAACCAACTATGTATCTAAGGCTGTATCAACTAGCCAATCGGTGCAGTCCTCTGGCGGTTCGTTCCTCGTAGGCAACATTGCAACGCCAACCACTGACAAGCTGCAAGTTGGCGGCAGCGTTAATGCCGTTTCTTACAAAGTGGCAGGCATTCAGGTTGTCGGAGCGCAACGAACAGGATGGACGGCAGCAACCGGCACTGCGTACCGCGGAGCATTCGACGCTAACCAGGCATGGACGATTGGGATTCTGGACATCGTTCAGATACAGCAGATCGCCAACTCCCTTACTCAGGCTCGCCAGCGCATTAAAGCGCTTGAAGATGACCTAAGGGCTCATGGGTTAATAAACTAATGGAAATAAAGCTCATCGATAACCCGGTTAAGCTTGCAGAATTTCTAAATAATCCAGAAACGACAGGAAATATCGTTGATTCCGGTGATAAATATCACATCAAGCCTGATGCGTTTTATCTAGGAATTTACGAGGGATTAGTCTTGACCGGCGTTCATGAAGTCCGCAGTTTCTGGCATAGCGTTGTTGAATGCCACGCGATATATGACCCTGGATTTCGGGGGGAATATGCGTTGAACGGCCACAGGTTATTCTGCAAATGGCTTCTCGAAAACTCTCCATTCCTTAACAGCGTCACGATGGTTCCAGACACTACCAAATATGGCCGAGCAATCATAAGGTTGCTCGGAGCTACGCGCATTGGGCACCTTGATGATGCATATATGAGCAACGGCAAGCCTATTGGCGTCACGTTGTATCAGCTCACTCGTTCGCAGTATGAGGACATGCAGAAATGCTAATTTTCCAGCTTATGAACAAAGTTCGTGATCGCGAAGTGCCCTGCAAAGGCGGGGACAGTGGTGCAGGCGCTCAGGCAGATGCAACTAACCGCGGGATCGATCTGCAGCGCGAGATGTGGCAGACGAACATGCAGAACCTTGCGCCATTCACGCCTCTTGCTCAACAGTACATTGGTCAACTGCAGGGGTTATCTTCACTGCAAGGCCAGCAGTCAGCGCTGAACGATTATTACAACTCAGGTCAATTTAAAGACCTGGCCAATCAAGCCAGGTATCAGCAACTGGCGTCGTCAGAGGCAACTGGAGGTCTTGGCTCATCAGCTACAAGCAACGGGCTGGCGTCTATCGCCCCAATGCTTGGTCAGAACTGGCTCACAGGTCAGATGAACAACTACCAGAACCTAGCAAATATCGGTCTTGGTGCATTGCAGGGGCAGGCAAATGCCGGTCAGTCCTATGCGAACAATACCGGACAGTTGTTACAACAGCAGGCAGGTCTAGCTGCGGCTAATGCTAATCGGCCATCAAAATTCGGCGGAGCCCTCCAGGGTGCAGCAGCAGGCGCAGCCGCTGGCACTGCGATTATGCCGGGCTGGGGTACTGCTATTGGCGCAGGGGTTGGCGCGCTTGGCTCACTGTTTTAAGGGGCAATCATGGCAACGTGGCAACAAGGTAACGCAGGCAGTTTGCTGGCTGGTATCGGCACCAACAATACGAACGCTCCGCAGGCCAGCGATGCAAATGCTGCTCTAGGATTTATCAGAGACAGCAATGAGCGCTCTCGGCTTGGAGAGAATAATCTTGGCTTGCAATTGGCAAATGCTACTGGGTCAATTTTCAATTCATGGAGGCAAGGCCAGCAGGCGCAGCGTCAGAAGGAGTTCCAGCAAGAATACGGGAGTGCTTACTCATCTGGCGATCGTGGCGCAATGCGGGGGCTGGTAGCCAAATATCCAGAACAGTTCGAGGCAGTACGCAACGGCATGGGTTTCGTCGATGAAGATCAGCGGAACACCGTAGGCAGCCTGGCTGCGTCAGCACGTCTGGCATCGCAAAGTCCTGAGGCGATGGGGCAATGGCTGCAGAAAAACTCCGTTGATCTAACGCGCGTCGGCGTTAACCCTTCAGATGTGGCACGGATGTACCAGCAGAGCCCGGAGGCCTTCGGTCAGTTCGTTGACCATCTGGGTATCGCTTCACTCGGACCTGACAAATATTTTGACCTCCAGGCTAACAACGCCAAGTTGCAGCAGACTGGTCAGATAGCACAGGCTAATTTGAATCTTGGTCAGCAGCGACTCCAGCAACAATCGCAGTATCAGCAAGGACAGCTAGATCAGGGTCAGCAGCAGCTTAACCTGACTTCACAAAAAAACCAGGCTGACATTGCCAACAAACGACTCGAGCTCAGCCTGAAGGCGGGTGAGAACAGCGCCAAATCCCTTGCCACGCAGCAAGCGTCGGTGCAGAAGATGCAGGACTATGTCGGCGCTCATCAAAGCAACGTCAATAACGTGGCTAGCATGTATGACACTGTTAATCAGGTAAAGGCCATTCCTCCTGAAGATTTCGATGGAATATTTGGCTTTGGAGGAGCTGTCAACTCGAGCATTCCCGGCTCTCCATCGGCCGATGCATGGACTAAGATCCAGCAGATGCAGGGGCAAGCGCGGCTAATGGGCGTAATTGGTATGAAAGGAACAGGGCCTGTTTCAGATTCAGAAGGCCAGGCTGCAGCTCGAGCATTTCTTGCCTTAAACCAAAATATGTCACCAAAAGCAGCGCGTGCGGCAATCGATAACTGGCAGCGAGTTCTGCAGCGGCAAACATCATATCTGCAGAAGCAGCAGCCGGTAGTTGATACCTATCAGCAGAAAATCGACGCCTTCAATAATTCGCAGAGTGGGAGTGGATCAGCTCCGCGCGCTGGCATGAGCGAAGGTGGATATACCTTCCTTGGCGGCGACCCAAGCAATCCTAATAGCTGGAGAAAAGACTAATGGCAGGCCCATGGGAAAAGTATCAGAACGCAGCAACGGCCGAATCTACTTCCGATGGGCCATGGACTAAATACCAGCAGCCGCAGCAATCGCCACCGCAGCAAGGTGGCGATGTTGTTTCTGATGCTGAGCAGCGCTTCGGAATCCCTGTTGGATTGCTCGGTGCGGTAATCAGCAAGGAAAGCAGCGGCAATGCCAATGCCATGAGCGGAAAGGGTGCTATCGGCCTTACGCAGGTAATGCCTAACACCGCTCGTGGGATGGGTTATGACCCAGAAGAGCTAAAGCGCAATCCTGCCATGCAGGTGGAGGCTGGGGCGCGTTATTTAAAGCAGATGATCGACGCTCACGATGGCAACGTATCTGCAGCTCTGGCTGCGTATAACTGGGGCCCAGGTAACGTCCAAAAATATCTCCGTGGTGAGAAGACTCAGGTTCCAACTGAGACTGTAAATTACGTCAATGATCCACGCTTTGCTCAGTGGACACAGCAAGCAGCGCCAGGTTCTGATGACGAACTCGCTCAGCTGGCTCAGCAATCAGCGCAACCATGGGAGCAGCAAGCTCCTGCACCAACTGCATCGCAGAATATTGAGCAGGCAGCTAGAGGGTTAGCGCAAAGCGCTGTGAATGTCGCCAACATCCCAGGGCAGGTAGTTAACACTGCGCTGAGCGCTGCAGGTGTACCAGCAGAAGACCAGGTAATGCAATTGCGACTGCCAGAAAGTATGCGGCCGACAGACCCTTATGCGCAATTGGGGGCGGAAATCGGCCCGTATCTTATTCCTGGTCTCGGTGCTGAACGCACCGCAGCGGCGCTGGCCTCTACAGTTGGCGCTGGGCGTGCAGAACGGGCAGCAACGCAAGCGTCGAATATGTTGGCGGAAAACCTCCCCGGTGCTATTGCGCAGTCCACGCAGAATAACGACTTGCCTAGCAACCTTGCCGCAGGAGTTGCCGGCAGCGTTATCGGACGAGGATTGCTGGCCGCCGGCGGCCGCACTGCTGGCGCTATTCGCAATGCTACACAACGTGAGGCGCAGGCGGGTGCAGCAACTGTACCAGGCGAACAGACTACTACTGCCGTGGTGCCTCCTGAACAAGGAGTTCAGGATGTGGCTGCGCGCGTTGGCGCTGTAGCTGACAGAGAAACCGCATCGCGTATGGCTGACGCCGCGCGCGATGTTGCACCACGACAGGATGTTATCGACGCTGCCAAGCAGTTAGGGCTGAGGGAGGACGATTTGTTGCTGTCGCACGTATCCGGCAATCAGGCCTATCGCGATTTCGAACAAGCGCTGAAATCAGTTCCTGGTTCGCAGCTGGCGGCGCAGGAAAACCAGGCTCTCACCAAGATCGCTAAACAGGCCACGGATCTTACTGACGCTGCCGGAGCGCTGCCGGATAAAGCTGCGATGAATGATAAGTTTTTGTCTTCGTTCCAGCGCGGCATTGCCACTGTTCAGAACAAATCTGACCAGCTCTATAACCAGATCTCCGCTGCTATCCCCAAGGGGCAGACTGTCGAAGCCAATAACATCATTCGCTATCTTGACGGCAAAGCGGACGAATTGGGCGGTGCTGAACATCTATCAGCGATGGAAAAGCGGGTCTATAACTCCGTTGCCCCTGTTGGCTCTGAAGCTACTGCGCCGACTTATGCGAGGTTGGACAACATCCGCAAGCAGATCGGACAGGCGATCGGTAAGAACTCGGGACCATTCCGCGACGAAGAGACTGGGGCGCTGAAACAACTTTACGCTAACCTGACAGCGGATCAGGAACAGGCGGTCGTCGCTGCGGGCATGGGTGACAAATGGCAAGCTGCCAAGAAGCTGATCGGGGTTCGCACCACGATGGAAGATGCGCTAACTGGGCTGCTTGGCAAAGATCTGCGCGGCGATATCGGCACAAAAGCATCGTTGGCGATCCGAAACCTGTCAAAGGGTGACGCGAAAGGCTTTCGGGCGCTGCAGCAGGATATCCCTTCACCACGTATCCGACGGGAAGTTGTGGCCACATCGTTGCGCGATGCTTTCAGCCAAGGCAGCCGCAAGGAAAACGAGTTCCATCTGCCGGGTTTTGTTGACTGGTATCAGGGGATGAAATCTTCCGGAACGCTGCCGATGGTTGAGCGGGAGCTTGGAGCACGAACTGCCAAACAGCTACGGAATCTTTTCACCGTTTCACAGGCAGTGCGCCAGGCTCGCGAGAGCAGTATTCAAACTGGTAGGCTGAACGCGTTCATTAAGCAATTCGATGCAGAAGGCGGCACGCTTGACAAAATTTACCGTCATGGAAAAGGCGCATTAGCCACTACAGTGCTGGGCCACATTCCTGTTGTCGGCCCGACGCTTAGCTACGGCGCCGTAGCCGGTATGGCAGCCAAAGAGGCCGCCCGCCCGGCGCGTAGCGTTGCTGCCGATCGTCTGTTGGCATCGCCTGAATTCAGGTCGGTCGTTAAACAGGCGAAAGGGGGTAAATTGACCGAGAAGGGACAGCAGGTAATTAATCGAAGAATGGAAACGCGTATCGCCAATTCCACTGCGTGGAAATCGTTCTACAGAACATTGACCCGAGAGGAGAAGCAGGCGATCGCGAGAATGGGCATTATTGGATGGCTTTCGGGAGAGGCCGACGGCAGAGAATATTAACCACCGGCCAGGGATGGCCTACCGATAAATTTCGTTATCGATCTTTACTTGGTCTAATACTTTTCTCTGCTCTCTATCTGGCAGGCTGTATTTTTCAATTACGTCCATAACGTATTTTATGTCGCTAATTTTTAACTCTATGGACTCTACGCTGTTTTTCAACTGATCTGCGGCGTCGAATACAGATTCAGTATGCCGCCCTAAATTGCGGTTTACTTCGTCTAGACATGCTGCCACAGTTTTTGTCTCACTGATGCTTTTCTTCTGCAGGGTAATTATTTGCCCCAACTGGGCAATGAGCACCAAGAAAGCTATAAGCAGCGCGATAGCTACAATTTCCATAAAACCTCCTGTGTTTTCGCTAAGCATAGCATGGAGCTAGTCATCTTTTCGATATATCGTGGTTAACGTTTCTACCACAACCTTTTTGAACTGCTCGGCGTGTTCGTGCGCCAAGCGTTCTGCGTCGTCGCGAAAGCCGGTTATTTTCGGCGGTTGCGCCAGTGCCTCTTCGATTATCAGCGTGATCTCTGCGTTGAGTGAGCGCCCATTCATTTTGGCACGCTGCTTAACTTTGCCATGAGTCTCCTTTGGCAATCTTAGATGAAACTGCGTCTCTAAATCTTCCATAGCTCTGCCTCACCAATGGATGGATCGGCATGATATGGTTAACTGTATGGGTGAACAATAGTACCAAAATGGTATCTTTTATATCTATCAACACCTTACATCAATCGATCGTCATTGCCGATCAATATCAAGTTATTGATCTGTCGTTCCAATTTGATGATTTACCCACCGATTAGTAGTGTCGTGCATAGCAGTACAAAAGGTGGAAAAAATGAGATGGAATCGCCGTAACGCCTGGCTTGCAGTCGTAGCATTTTGCTTAGCATTCTGGGTAATGATCATTCTAATAATTCACTACATGTAACAGCATCCAACACCAGGGCCCGGCTAACTTAGTCGGGCTTTTTTTATACCTAAAAAACCACCGCAGGCGCGACCTGTGGGGATTCCGCACGCCTGGAGAAAATAAATGGCCGATATCGTCCCTAACGTTGTCGTCTCGATGCCTTCGCAATTGTTCACGCTGGCTCGCTCATTCAAAGCTGCAGCTAACGGCAGGATTTACATCGGCAAGATTGATACTGACCCAACCATTCCAGAGAACCAGATTCAGGTTTATCTGGAGAACGAAGATGGGTCGCATGTGCCGATGCCTCAGCCAATCATGATAAACGCTGGCGGATATCCGGTCTATGGCGGTCAAATTGCCAAGTTTGTGACGGTTCAAGGCCACTCAATGGCCATTTATGATGCATACGGCTCTCAGCAGTTCTACTTCCCTAATGTGCTGAAATACGACCCAGATCAATTGCGGACAGAGCTCGCAGGTCCAGATGGCGTATTGCTTGTTGGTAATGCAGTAGATAAACGCGTACTTGCTGGGCCTGACGGCTATAACATGGTTGGAGCCGGGGATACAACGCTAGCCATTGCGCTTGGGCATGTAATGCCTGAGATGTTTGGAGCGAAAGCCGATGGAACAACGGATGATGCGGACGCTATTAATGCCGCCTTTGCCACTGGAAGGCATGTTATATCTGGGACGCCAGGAGGTCGCTATAGAACTACTAGAACTCTTAGATTCCCATCAAATGACATGAAGGGACAGAAGATTGATTTTCTTGGCTCAACAATTTTCGCAGATCATGTTCAGGCAGTTTTCTCTGGGCCAGATGTTCAACTTTTACCTAGAATAGATAACATTCACTTTCAAAACATGAATGTTGAGGGAATTGCTGGCGTAGACAGTATCTACAATGATGTAGTCAACAATGGAGCATTTGCGCTAGGTGATAACTCATCAGTTAGAAATGTTAGCGTTAAAAACATTGGCACTGATGCATTTAGTTTTAACGGATTTAACGGGAAGGGAGAGGAACTCTACTGCGACAATATTCGAGATAACCCAATAGCAATGCGCGGTACTCACAACTATATTTCGAGCATTAAAGTAGGCCACTGTGCTGGGGACATGCTCTTGATGAAGGGGAGTTATAATAGGGTAGAAAGCGCCAGCGGTAAAAAATGCGGCGTCCCGGGTAGCAACCCAGAACCTGGGTTTATTGCCGGTGGCATTGCGATTTTTGGTGCGCCAGTTGATGGTGATGATTTAGGAAGAAACAACTCAGTTGGTTTTGTTGAGGTAGATCAGTGGGGTGCGCTTGGCATC
The DNA here is from genome assembly GCF_053601935.1 of Streptosporangium sp. NPDC004631. Lineage (NCBI taxonomy): Bacteria > Bacillati > Actinomycetota > Actinomycetes > Streptosporangiales > Streptosporangiaceae > Streptosporangium > Streptosporangium sp. NPDC004631. Next base: position 17,931 of record NZ_JBSGCR010000048.1, read on the forward strand.
GGGTTTAGCGGTAACTATTGCCGTGTAGACACAATGAAGCTGGGTGTGTGCTATTACACTGATGACAGCCCGCAGGTTCAGAATTCCAAGCCGTGGGTGGCAATTATTCGCGGAACGGGAAGCTCAATTGGCGAAATTAGATCTCAAGGCTCACCTTATGGAATCCTGATGCTAAGTGCTAATGAATGCACTATCGCAAATGCTAGCATTCTTGGTGCCACTAAAGTACAGATACAGCTAAACAATACAGCCGTTAATTGCTCTATCGGGAAGATATCAATTGATAAGTACTCACAGTGGGGGATAATTCCAAATGGAACTAATTGCTCAATTGAGAACCTGATAATGAATAATTGCATAGTTCCTCAAGGAATTACAGCATCACACCTAACATCCCCAACTGTAAATATAGAGAATATAACAATTAATGGTGGTGGTGCTGGCAGCGGGGCTGGAACCGCTGTTGAGCTTCTCAACGCTGCTATTGTTGGCAATATAACATCAATCTCTTTCTCTGGAACTGCATTAATTGTTAGGCCGACTGGAAAGGTTCCGAGAATGGCTAACCTTTCAAACAATACCGATTCCACGGTTCCTATAGCAATTATTAGCGCTACTAATTCATGTTGTTGCGGTTGGATAATCCGAAACTTTAACGGTCCTGGTCAACCAACAGTTTTCCAGGAGGCTGGAACTACTGTGGTATCAACATGGGTCGGTTGCGAGAACTCAATTCCGATTGCTCAGGGGGGAGCCACTCTCAATGCCGCAACAAACATGAACAGATTCTATTAACAAAATAGGTATCGAAAATTCTATGCTTTCGATATCTATCTGGGACAGATTTGGGACATGGATGTTTTCGCATCTGTTGATATGGTTTTCCATCTTTTTGCATCTTGGGACGTGTGAGCGCGGTTTGATGCGGTAAGTTGCTGTGTTAGATGGTGATTCTAGGAACTTCTAAGCCGTAGGTCATAGGTTCGAATCCTATAGGGCGTGCCATTAAGTATCAATGAGTTACGCCTTTCATCCCGTATTTCCAATTTCATCATGGGACAGATTTGGGACTAAACCTCCGAAAATCGTGTCAATTTGCCTCGCATGCTCAGTTAGATGGTTAGGCGCAAGGTGAGCGTATCGCTGTACCATTTCGATGCTCTCCCATCCTCCCATTTCCTGAAGTGCAGAAAGCGGCACGCCGGATTGGATCAGCCAACTCGCCCAGGTATGTCGTAAATCATGGAAGCGGAAATCATCAATGCCAGCTCGTCTTAACGCAGCGCGCCACGCAGTGTTAGAATCGACTCGCATTTTCCTCACCGGGTCTTTGTGAACGAACACCCAACGATGATGATTTCCTATTTGTCTCCGCAGAACGGCGCAAGCGGTATCGTTGAGAGCGACGCCAATTGCCCGTCCTGATTTGCTATCCTCAGGATAAATCCAAGCCACCTTCCTCTGCATGTCGATCTGCGACCATGCAAGCTCAATGATGTTCGACCGGCGAAGGCCAGTAGTCAGAGCGAATTCCACAGTGGATTTAAGCGGTTCAGGACACTCATCAATAAGTCGCTGAGCTTGTGCAGGCTCAAGCCACCTAACGCGTTTATTCCTTTCCTGTGGAACCTTTATCACCGGAGACTTTTCAATCCATTTCCAGTCACGCTCTGCAGCACGCATTAGAGCTTTCATCAGCGCTAGGTGCTTGGCTTTGGTTGAGGTAGAGACAGGCTCAGCCTTCCGTGGCTCAATTTCAATACCTTTTCTGGCAAGAGCTTCTGCTCTTAACGCCCATCGTTCCTCTGCCTTCCTGTTCGTCATCCTGCTGACTGCGGTGTAAATCTTTGCCTCAGTTATATCCTTCAGCAAAACCCCTTCAAAATGCATGAGCCAGAATCCGATCCGACCCTTGTCTGCATCGAGTGATTTCTTGTGCGCTTTCTCTTCCAGCCAGCGTAAGCACGCCTCTTCAAATGTGACCTCAGGGAAGTCTCCCAGTCGGTCTATTCTCCAAAGTTCAGCTTTTCTGCGGTCGTGCAACTCCTGCGCTTGGCGTCTGTCCTTAGTCCCAAGCGACTCCTTAATTCTTTTGCCGCTTGGCGACGTGTAACTGCCGTACCAGGTTTCCCCTCGGCGGAATAATGACATGCTGCTTTCTCCTCATGTGCATCATCCGCGCTCACCGGCACAGTGTGGATCGGATTGTTAAGCGCGGCAATACAGGCTTGGCGAGTAATTAGGTAGGGGGATTTGGTTTTTGATGGGTCTTTTCTTGTTGCCTGCAGTCTTCCTGAGCGTATCCAGCTCGTCAGCGTGGGTGCTGAGATGCCAAGGAAGTTACAGGCCTCACTTCGTGAAAGGCTGTATTTGTCCATTGGCACCTACTGGATTGTGATGTTTGCCGGAGTGCGTGAAACGAGCGTTGATTGCTCGGCAATGAGCTTTACGCCAGGCTTAACGATCTGCTCGAGAATAGCCATCTTACCGGCATACTCTTCATCATCAGCCGCACCAAGATAGATGGTGATCATGCGACCATCAAAGACGAGTAGGGTGCTTTGTTTTGTTCTCATGCGACACCTCGCTGCCTGTCTGCTTTTATCCGGCGTTCGTAGTCTTCGGCGCAACTGTCGCCCTCGCAAAAATTGCCTTTGCTGATGGTCTCTCCACACCAATAACAGCGGCCAGTAAATACCATTGACGGCTTTGGCCGGTTGGATAAGGCGGCGAGGATAATCAGTTCTTCTTGCTCTTGTGCGTTGTCGATGATGTCAGCCATGTTTAACTCCTAATCCTAAAATGTTCTCGACATCATCAGCGCCACAGCCGGATGCCATGATTGCTTGACCTTCATGCAGGAATACCCGAACAGGAGCAGGCATCACGCCGGTACGCTCCCACAGTGCCTGATGAAGTTTCTGCTGCAATGCATCCGTGCTAACGCGCCCGTCCGTGAAATAGACGCGGGGAATCCTGACGCTGATAGTGTCCATAGTGGTTACTCCGCTTGGAAATAGGGCAACAAAAAACCCGCCGTAGCGGGTTCATGTCAGTTGGTTGGATTTACTTCTTGCCGTTGGCGTCAGCCATCTGCTGATAGCGTGGGTCGCTCGGACCTGGGAATTTGTGGCTCTGGCCACGATAATGCTGCAGTCGTTCACGGAAGTATTCACGCAGATGCGCCGGCTGTTCTTCTTCTACCTGCGCAGGCACAATCGGCATATTCATGCGCTCTTTGTACGCCACGCCTGACGCCGCCAAATCTACGTTAACCTTCTCGCGCTCTTCCGGTGATTTATCCGCTATGTTGTATGACATCGCCCAGTCCTATATCAGCTCAAAGTCATCATCGAACGTTGCAAAGTTTAGCTCTGCAGCGCGCATCTCGAGGATAAATTTGATGCCGTCATGTAGTGAAGTGGGTCGATCATACTCCAGAACGAAGCGATCGTGATAGGTGCGTCCTAGCCAGTACCCGCCGCCATATTCCTTCAGCCGCTGGAAGAACACCCACCCACCTTCTTTGGGATGCTCCAGCGTCTCGCCGCGGTAAACGACCTGATAGCCGATGTCGTTTTTCGTAGTCATAACTCACACCATAAAAATACTGTTCATGCATACAGTATAATTATGGTTGTCTGTGAGTCAATTCCCACCCTCCGGCGCTGCAGGTAATGGCATCCAGTGGGTTACAGCGCTGTCACACCACTCATGGTTTCTATCGTTCCAGATGCAAACTCGCTGCTGAATAACGCTAGGTTTCTCTTTCCCGAACCAACACCAATATTCCCCGTCGGCATCAGGCATCCGTTCGCCGCACGCTATCCACCCCTCCGGCAACGTGTAACCCTGGCTTACAGGTTGAGCCAGCATTGCGGCGCGGCAGGCGTTCCAGATCTCCTGAGCATCGGCATCATCGAAAAGATCGTCCGCATGTATGTTCATAAGTGAGCGCACATGCTCTGGACATTTCTCCGGCACTGCTGGCGCTGGCGGGGCGGTGTAGAGAGGGGAATAAACCGCAACATCATCTGCCGCATTCGGTTGCTGTTCCAATGTCATGCATACACCTGAGAATTTGTTCAGGTAGGCCACCGGCTGCGCCTCCCGGTTAGCCGCCACCGCAAATTCCAGTGCGTCGATATGCTCCACGATGGCCTTGATAGTCTTTTGGCTGGCGTACTGCCATAGGCCTGGCTCTAACTCGCATTTCTCCTTTGCGCTTTCTGGTTCTGCCTTGGCTATTGCTCGCATGTATTTCAGTAGCGCTCGAAACTCTTTGGTTGTTTCAACAGCGCTCAACTGCTCAGTCGTTAGTGTCATGCCTCCCCCTTAACTGCAGAATTCAGCGCATTCAGCACCATGTCTGTGAAAACCCCTTTACCATTTACTTTCGCGTGCGCTTCTATTTCACGAATGGCAGATTTCAAAACCCCAACGTTAACGCGCACGACACGCTGGTTTTCTCTACTGACTCTCTCAAGTTCAGCTAGTTTGTCCATCCTGCTCACCCCCCTCTACGGTGAAGCCAGCGGCGCGGATAGCCTTGGCGCTGTCGTTGATTGCAGAGTTGTGACCGTAGAACATGGACTTTGTTGATTTGTCACCGGCCATCTTCATGTTGTACTTCTCCGGCAACCGCACCGGCGTAGCCAGCCGCTTTTCTGCCGCTCCCAATGATCGCCCTAAATCTCCGTTTTTCTTCTCCAGAGATTCGATTCTGTCCTGCTGCTGATTGATGTGGTCGTCCTGAGCTTGATTGGCGCGTTCCAGCTCGGCGATGCGCTCGCTTAGTGAGTCGGCATTGTTCTGCATGTTAACTCGCAGCTTTTTGCCGTGTTCTATTTCTCGCATCAGCAATTTATTTTGCTCATCCTTCGCTTCCAGCTCTGCCAGCAGGGCAAGAACTACAGCAGGGTTAGCGGCGGCGATGAAAGCCATATCGCGCTGGCTAACGCTCACGCACGGCACGCCATCGGATGCGCGAAAGGCACTCAGCACATCGCCATCTTTTCCGCTTGGGGTGCTGCTCAATCGAGCCATGCTGTTACTTGTGAACCATTCCCACGGCCCCGGAGTAGCGGACATTGCGGCCGCTTTCAGTTCGCTGAATTTATCCATTGCTCTGCTCCTTCATGGCTGCGTGATCAACCGCCAATTCTGCGGCTTTAGCTATCGCCACTCTCGGCACTGTGATATCCAATAACGCGCCGTGGATGTGGCGCATTGCCTGTTCGAGCTCGGCTATTTTCTGCTCCAGGGCGGAGACGTACTCTTGCGAGTAGAGGGGTTCCGGGTTTTTTGGCTCATCGCTACGAAACCAACCGATACGCATCACTGACGAATCAAGTTCATCGTAGTAAATCTGCGCCACAGGCTTGCTCAGTTCGCTCAGCTTGTCCATCTCGTTACCTCACTCTGAATCCGTTGCAGTTGCGAAGGAACTCGACGATGTAGCCCTTCATTCTGCCGTGCCATTATTTGTCGTTACCGTTGCACCACCCGTCCGGCGGAGTCCATGCCTCAACCAAATCAGCCATCTTTTTGGCCTTGGCCGGAGTAGCAGTAGCCGTGTCACAGAATTTCCGGGTGTCTGTCAGCGCTTCCATCCCCGGGATATCCAGCACACAAAACCATGTGTGATTTGGCATTTCGACGTCAGGAATCCGTTGGTTTGGTCTTCTAATGTCAACCATGCATACGCTCATAATGCTTTCTCCTGGGCCTCGGCCCGCAGCGCGCGAATAATTCTTGCGGCGCGTTTATGGCGCCGGGTTAGCATGCGAAACCGATCGGTAGGCCATCCGTTTTCGTCGTCTTCCGGCGTCCTGCAGCGGTAGTTGCTGACTTTGTACGGCATACCCAACAATCTCCGCGCCGCTCTGTTGCTCTTACGCTTAGCCATGCTCCACCTCACTAGCGCTGTCACTTGACATCACCTTTGTAAAAGCTTCATGAACAGCACTTCTCATCTTGCTGATATCATCTTCCATACTGCGAAATTCGACCTGTTTACGGCTTCTCTGCAGGGTGTAACCGCAGCGAGCCATGTACCAAAGGAAGGTATCGACAACGTAGATATGACCATCGCGCGCGTTGCCGTTTTGGTCGGCGTTTACGATGACGTGGTGCATTGCCTTGAACACATCTTTTTGGGCATGGAAGTCGCGCATAAACTCCGGCAGGTATTCTCCGCTTAGCAACCAATCTGAAAGTGTCTTCAGTTCATTTGCTGGCATCACTACCTCCATGAATCACTGTTCGGACGCCGTTCCAGCCTGGAGCGGTTACGATCCTTTCGTTTTCCATCCTCTGGATTAACCCGCTCGCCATCCAGTAGCTGCATTTCAGCTCACGTTGGAGTTTTGCCGCGCCCATGCAGGCATGAAGCCGAGTGAACTCGACGGCTTTGGCGTACAGCCGATCTTCGTATTCGTTGAAAATCACTGGGCGCTCTTTCATTTGGCCTCCCGCAGCTCGTCGCCTTCGAATTTCGTGCCGCAGAGAGGGCAGTAACTCATCATGCAAAGGTGGTCTGCCTTGCTCTGTTTGGCAGCCAATCCGCCTCCCTTACGCTTGCGGTAGTAGCGGAATTTAAAATTCATCGCTACCGGGGAATGATCGCCACCGCTGAAGTTGTAGAGTGAGTTCTCGAACCCAGCCTCTTCAATCTCGCCAAGGGCATCGCCGATCTTTTCAGAAATGCGTTCCTTGAACAGCGCGGCTGTTTTTTCAAAGCACTTACAGGCCATGTTATTTACCCTCCCGCAACTCGTTTTTTAATGCCTGTACGGCCATTAGGGTGAAATCAGGAGAGCCCATTGCGCCAAGTTTTGCGATTACCCGGTCAAGAACTGCATCACGGATAGCTGCAAGTGCTGCGGAGGTGGCTGGGGTTTCAGGTATCTGCATGATGAATTTCCGTACCGTCTGATATTCATCGTTGCGATAGCTTCCAAAGGCGTAAATGAACGGCTTGTTGAGGTTGTGACCATTTTTATTGATGTAGTCTTTGCAACCTTGCTCGGTAAAGCAGCCGGTCACAAACACATCAATCTCTTTCATGGCGTATCTATCCCAGCCATCCCTAACTTCGTATTTGGCCTGATAGATGGCCTCCAAGCGCCGATGCTGTGTTTTTGTGGCTTCGACATAATTGCCACTCTGGTTTTCAACCCAGCAAATACGGTCGCAGTCGTGGTCTTCAGAACTGATGATTTCCCGCTTGGTCATGACTGCAAAAAATGGCTGGTCCGTTATGCGGTTATCTTGGGTGCGGATTAGTTCACCGATAGCACTCAGCTCAGAACGCTCGCGCGCCAGCGCCGCATTCTCCACAGCCAGCGCATCGCGCTCAGCCTTCAGTGCCTCATAGGTCAATACTTCGGTCATAGGTCATCCTTAGCCCGCACCACAGCATCAACTGGCAGGCATTCGTAAGAATAGGGGAGTTTTTGCGCGGCGATATCTGCGGCGCAGTTCTGGTAATCCGGGTAGATGTAGCCAGCTGATTCATAGCTGCAGATATCTGCACCGCTTGTGCAGATGAGAAGAAATAATCCGAACATGAGTTGTCTCAGTTTTTGGTTAGCCAGCCATTGCGCCGTAGGTTTTCGAGCAAGCGCCTATCTCCGATTGACTCAACTGAGCGACCGGTTATTTCGGCTATCTGCTGGTTTGAATGGGTAAAAAAAAGAGCCAACTCTTGTTGGCTCCATTTTTCGCATGGCTTGATTAGATGCCGCCATTTTCGAAGTGGCTGCTTCTTGTTTCGGTAATGCAGCGAGGTTCCTCCGATACGCCTTAGCTTCAACCGGCGAGCCTCTCTAATGACTGCAGATTCGCTTCGTTCGAGCTTCCTTGCGATGATTTCTACTTCCGTGTCTTTGGTGGCTTGCCGGAGATATTTTCTTTCGAAATCCTGCCAACGCTCAGCCATAAATAACCTTATCACTTGATGATTAACGATGTTTTGCCAAGCTTTATCTGAGCACCAGGAACGGCGATTCCTGCGTCCAGCTGATGCTTGATGGCCAGCTTATCTGGCTTGACGACTGTCTCATACTCAACGAATTCAATCGGCAGGATAGATGCGTCGGTGATATCAACCTGACGGGATGGAACACGAACAGTTACTTGGTGCAAGCCTGCTCTGATTGACTTCTTGCCAGCAGTTTCAAGCGATCTGGCAATGTACTCCTTGATGCTTGATATTTTGTTTTCGACTACCAACGCTCTTTCCAATAGTGACTTTGATTCATTCCTCAAAGCCTCAGCATAGAGCTGCTCGTTTTTGCAGATAGCAAGCAACTGCTCGACCTTATCAACCAGCTCGCCATCAATTCCTTCGATGGTGTCGGCTATCATCTCTGGCTCTAAACCAGAATCCATGAGCTTCGCGTAATCATTGGCGATGTCGTATAGCTTGCTCATGACGTTGCTCCTTCAAGCTGCGCCTTGCGTTCTGAATAGATGGCCTGAACATTCTGCTGAAGCTTCATGCCACGAGTTAACTTGAACGCATCAGCGAATAATGGCTTGAGTTCATCCATGCTTTCTGACGCTTCCATCTTCTGACAGATTACCTCTACCAGCTCGTAAACCTCCTGTTTGCGCGCATTCTCACCTTCGATAACTTCGCTTTCAGGCGTGTGTGGCATTACCGGCTCTTGGTGAATTCCTTCCTCTTCATTGAGGACGTGGATTGCATTATCCAGGCGCTCAGCACGTGGCCAGTATTTACTTGCCCGCTTGACGATTGTCTTACGTGCCATTTCCGCCCAGAACGTCTTCCACGGGCCGTTCTTTGCCTTACTGGTAGCTTCGGTAGCCTTTATCTCTGCGAGGCTCATTTCCTCTGTGAGATAGTCTCCGTCAGGAGTCTTAACCGTGCAGTATCCGCCGACCACTTCACCGCGATTGCCGAAAGCGTTGTACTTATGAGTGGGTGCGCTATCCAGCCCATTCGATTCGTAGGTATCGTTCGAGTAAACCAGCTTGCACTGACCCCACTTAATTGACCCGGTAGCCTGAGCGAGGTGAAGCAGGCCCATATAGCTGATATCGAGGCACACCATGCCATCGCGTGGAACTAGATAGGCCAGCTTGCTGGCTGGGTTCAGAGTGATGCCAATTGCCGCTACGTTGATAATCGCGTTCTGCGCGCTCGCCGGATTCCCTATCGCCGTTTTCGTCAGGAAATCATTCTTCTGGAAAAGCTGCATCGCGAACTGGCTTTCCTTAGCCCATGTAACTGATTGGTCAGTCAGCGCGCCGCTAAACAACGGCTCCTGCTGTTTCACGAATTCAATGATGCTGAAGCTCATCACGCTACCTCGTCGTATCTGTGTTTGTTCCGGTATATCTCGACAGCCCGCTCACGCTTCACAATCTCTGTCAGACAATCCCAAATTGCCTTGCTGGCTATCTCCTGAAACTCGGATGAGTCAGCAGCCAGCGCGAATACCTCGGCTTCACAGTGCGGAAGATGCTCTCTAAGCATTTTCTCCATGTAACCAATCCGCATCTGCTTATCGAGACGCTCAACTTCTTCATAAACCGCTTCGTTATCTTCTTCAGTGAAAGTCGATACGATGCGTTCAATTTCTACGGCCTGTTGTGCGTTCATTTCGACCTCCAGGCTTGTTTAAGCTGAACCATAGCCATTGCCCACAACACTGGACTACGAAGCTGTATAGCGGCTCTGGCGGTGAACTGAGCTGTGTTGAATGGCTTGTTCATGCCGGGCCTCCCCTTTGATTAAGTGTGTCTTTTAACCACCGGCCAATACAGCGCATCCGGCGGGTGATGATTTCAAGTAATGTTTCGTTATGGCAGCCAGCAATAGGCCACCCTGCAACGGCATATTGCAT
>NZ_JBSGCR010000049.1:0-23422 GCF_053601935.1 Streptosporangium sp. NPDC004631
TGGCAGTGAAGAAGATCAAGCGACGCTGACCTCGCGCGATTGTCCCCCTCTGTTCTCACAGACTGCGCACCTACCTGGCGGGGGTGCGCCCGCTCACGTACCCCACCCCCACCGGGTGCGTGAGCCCTGCGGCCCGGCCTCCAGTGTTGAGGGACGCCGGAGACCGGGCCGCCCCCACAAACCGGGTGCCGTGACCGTGACGCGCGAAGCCGGTCACGGCACCCGTACCATCCCACCGAGAGGACCACCCTGTGCGCCTGACCGACCGCGTCTCCGAGTTCGTCACCGCCGCCATCACCGACCAGGCCCTGCCCGGCGAGACCATCGACCACGAAGTGATGATGGTCATCACCAACCGGCCCGGCGGGGAGATCCCCCACATCTGGCTGCAGCTCGTCGGCTACGACTCGGCCGGCGACCCGCTCATCCCCGTGTCGGTCGACATCACCGGGCCATGCCCGAGCCTGCCCGTGATCGAGGGCCACGTGGCCACCGCACTGGCCTGGATCCGGGCACAGTAGGACCATGAGTATCTGGGCCAGCCGGGCATCCATCCCCGCCTACGCCGAGGCCTACCAGCCCAGCGAGCAGACCTACGAGATCTGCCTGCACGACGCGCCCGCCTTCAACGACACACTCCGCCTCGACGTCCTCGGCGACTCCGAGGCGTCGTGCTGCCTCACCCGCGATGCGGCACGACAGCTCGCCCGTGAGCTGCTGGCATGGGCAGACGGCGATGCCCCGGCGTGAGTGCTTGGACTGCCGCGCCCTCCGGTCCGGTGAGCCCCGCGCCATCCACTGCACGCGATGCTCGGCCAGATGGACCGTGGCGCCCGTCGGATCCGGCGGAGAGTGATCGTCGCCGCTCTTGAGTAGCGGCTCTGACCTGCGGTGATGTGTTTCCGCAGGTCAGGGGGGGTGTCCGATCTTCAAGATCACCCCACCGGTGACCCCATGTGCCCCCACCCTTTTTTTTCGTACGGGTCTGGGGGTCTGAGTGCGTCAGATGCCGCGCATCTGCCCGACCTGCCGCCAGCGCGTCACCGGCATCTGCCCAACCTGCGAAACCGCGACCGGGTTCGTCCCACGAAGGCCTCGCAACCGTGACGGGTACGGCCGCAACGAATCCCGGCGCCGGGCCGACACCGTCCGGGTGCATGTGGAGCAGTTCGGGTGGGTGTGCCCAGGCTGGCAGAAGCCTGCGCACCCGGCTGAGAAGCTCACCGCGGACCATGTGCTGCCGACCGGTCGCGGCGGGGATCCGCGCGGCCCGCTGCGGGTGCTGTGCCGGTCGTGCAACTCGGCACGGCAGGCGAGCCTGGACACGCCGATCGTGCCGGGCCTGTTGCTCACGCTGGTGTGCGGGCCCGGCGGCTCCGGCAAGAACACCTACGTCCGCGAGCACGCGCTGGACAGTGACCTGGTGGTCGACTACGACGCGATCGCGCGTGCCCTGCAGCCCGCCGGGGCCGAGGCGCACCACCATGTGGAGTCGCACGCCCCGTTCGTGTGTGAGGCTCGGGACGCGGTGCTGGACCGGCTGGTCCTCGGCAACCACACGGTGCGGCGGGCGTGGGTGATCCACACGGGCGCCAAGCGGGAGGTGCGCGAGCGCTTCCGGCGCCGGTACGGGGCGCGGGTGGTCGTCATCTTGGCGTCGGAGGAGATGTGCCTGCAGCGGGTGATGGGTGAGCGGCCCCAGCAGTGGTGGGGGTATGTGCGGGCCTGGTTCGAGGCGTATGAGCCGGACCCGCGAGACACGGTGATCAAACAGACGAGGTGAGGTCATGGCGGGTCCGGCGAACATGCGGGTGTCCATGGAACTGGGTGCCACGGCGGTGAGGCCGGGCCACACGCTGGTCGTGGCGACCGCGCGTCGTCTGTCGATGGAGGGGGTCGACAACCTCAAGGCGAGGCTCAGGGCCGAGCTTCCCGGCGTAGAGATCGTGATCTTGCCGGAGGTCTTGCAGGTGCTCGTCTACGAGAACGATGAGGGTGGGGAAGCGTCTGATGGCCGGTCGCGGGCCCACTCCGAAGAATCCTGACGACCGGCAGCGGCGCAACGCACCCCAGGATCTGCAGCTGGTCACGCCGTCGCTGCAGCCGGCGGGTCAAGGAGAGGGCGGGCTGCCGGAGCCGCCGTCGTATCTGCTGGCGGTGACGAAACGCCGCTGGGAGGCGTACTGGGCCTCGCCGGTGGCCGCGCTCGCCGACGCGGTGTCGGATCTACCGGCGCTTGAGCGGCTGTTTTGGCTGTACGACGATCTGGAGCGGTCGCGTCGATCGGTCCGCGCCCAGGGCCACATGATCGAGGGCTCCAAAGGGCAGGCGGTGATGAACCCGCTGCTGCGGCACATGCAGACGCAAGCGGCCGAGGTTCGCCAGCTGGAGGACCGGTTCGGTCTGTCGCCGCGGGCCCGTCTGTCGCTGGGCGTGACGCTGGGGCAGGCCGCCCAGTCGCTGGCCGATCTGAACGCGCCGTTCCTCGGGGGTGATGACGATGACCCTCGTCTGGACGTCGTCGACGCCGAGGTGGTCCCCGACGGGTAGGCGCCGGTGAGCGCGGGCCTGGCGGCCGTGTGCCGGCCGCTGTCGGCGCCGAGGAGTTTGGGCTGGCCCTCTCACGGCCGGATCGTGTGCGCGTGGATCGAGGCGCACTGCGTCTACGGCGAGGGCGACTTCTTCGGTCAGCCGGTGAAGCTGCTGCGGTATCAGAAGCAGTTCATCTACTGGCTGTACGAATACCATCCGGACACTGGTCAGCGGCGGTTCCGCCGGGCTCTGCTGGAGATCAGCAAGGGCAACGGCAAGACGCCGCTGAGCGGCTGGATCATGCTGTTCGAGCTGCTCGGCCCGGCTCTGTTCGGCCCGAAGGGCTCGCCGGTCATCGCGGTGGCGGCCGCGTCGTTCGAGCAGGCGGATCTGCTGTTCGGCGACATGAAGCACGCCTGCCGCGAGAGCCCCACCCTGACGGCGCACACCGATGCCTACGACACCGAGATCCTGGTGCGGGCCGGGCCCGGGCGGGCGTTTCGGGTCGCGGCGGTGGCGGGGACCAACGACGGCGGCCGGCCGAACCTGGTGGCCGCCGACGAGATCCACGAGTGGGTCGGGAACAAGGCGCGCGTGCACCTGGTGCTCACCGGCGGGCTGTCCAAGCGGGCCAACTCGCTGGAGCTGAACACCACCACGGCGGGCAGCGACCTGGACACGCTGGCGGGCCGGATGCACCTGGACGGCTACCGGGTCAACGCCGGTGAGATCGAGGATCCGGAGTTTCTGTTCGTCCACTACGGCGCCCCGGACGTCTACGACCTGGACGACCCCGACCAGCTGCTTGCCGCGGTGCTGCGGGCGAACCCCGCGGCGGGGGCGTTCCTGCGGGTGGGCGACGTGCTGGCCCGGTTCCGGAAGATCCCGCGGTTTGAGTTCGAGCGCTACCACCTGGGCCGGTGGACGCGGGCCGAGGAGAGTTGGCTGCCGCCAGGCGTCTGGGAGGCCTGCGCGGGCGACGTCGTCATCGACCCGGACCTGCCGTGCGTGGTCACCGTGGACATGGCGCTCAAGCACGACAGCGTCGCCGTGGTGGTTACCCAGCAGCAGAGCGACGGGCGGGTCGCGGTTCAGTCCCGGGTGTGGGATCCGGCCGGCGACACGATCGACGTGCACGCGGTGGAGAACCATCTGCGGCAGCTGCACCGCGACCTGAATGTGCAGACGGTCGCCTACGACCCGGCCTACTTCCAGCGCTCGGCCGAGGTGCTGCTGGATGAGGGCCTGCCGATGGCGGAGTTCAGCCAGGGCGCGGCCTCGATGGTGCCGGCCTGTCAGGACGCCTACCGGCTGATCTGCGAGGGCCTGGTGATCCACGGGGACGATCCGGTGCTGACCGACCATGTCATGTCGGCGGCGGTGCGGGAGACCGATACCGGGTGGCGCCTGTCGAAGGGCCGCTCCAAGCGGAAGATCGACGCCTGCATCGCGATGGTGATGGGCTTGTTCCTGTCGCAGGTGCCCGCCGCGGCGCCACCTGCGGCGCCGAATCTGTGGTGAGGAGGCCGCGATGAGGCTGCTTGCCGTCGAAGTGGGGTTCGTGCTGGTACTGCTGACCGGAGTGGCGTTGCTGTCGGTACCGGCGGCGTTGATCCTGGCCGGTCTGCTGGGGGTGGTGGCGACCGAGCGCGCGTCGGCGGCCGTCCGGGCGGCCAAGGCCAAGGAGGCCGCATCGGCCGCCGGGAAACAGCGGGGGGCGGCGTGAGCCTGTTCGGGCTGTTCGACCGCCGCTCGATGGAGGACCCGGCGGTGCCGCTCACCTCCTCCGCGCTGCTGGAGTGGATGGGCGGGTCGCGCACCGCGTCCGGGGTGCAGGTGACCGAGCGGAGCGCGCTGGCCATGAGCGCGGTGTGGCGGTGCACGGCGCTGATCGCCGGGGTGGCCTCGGCACTGCCCTTGCCCACGTTCGCGGCGGGCACCAAGGACCGTCTGCCGACGCCGCTGCTGGCCAACCCGCACCCGGAGCTGACGGCGCTGGAGCTGTGGCGACTGACGTATGTGCACCGCTGCCTGTGGGGTGATGCCTTCGCGCAGAAGGTCCGCAACCGCGCCGGTGTGATCAAGGAGTTGTGGCCGATCACCCCCGACCGGGTGCAGGTGGACCGGGAGCGGCCCAGCGACGGCAACCCGTCCGGCAAGTGGTTCGGCGTGGTCGACGACTGGGGGGCCTACCATCGGCTGACACCCCGCGAGATCCTGCATCTGCCGGCTCTGGGCTACGACGGCCTGCGCGGCCTGTCACCGGTGCGGTTCGCCGCCCAGGCCATCGGCCTGGGGTTGAGCGCCGAGGAGTACGGCGCCCGCCTGTTCAGCAGCGGCAACATGATGGGCGGCATCTTGTCGACCGATCAGAAGCTGACCTCCGATCAGGCTGATGCGCTGAAAGAGCGGTGGAAGGCCAAGATGTCGGGCCTGCACAACGCGCACGAGGTCGCGGTGCTGGACTCCGGGGCCGCGTTCACGCCGGTGACGATGCCGGCCAAGGACTCTCAGTTCCTCGAAAGCCGCCAGTTCGGGGTGGAGGAGATCGCCCGCTTTTTCGGAGTGCCGCACTTCCTGCTCGGCCTCACCAGTAAGTCGACCTCGTGGGGGACGGGGCTGGAGCAGCAGGCCACGGGATGGGTGCGTTTCGATTTGGCGCCGACCTGGCTGGCGCCGACCGAGCAGCGCATCACCAAGGAACTCCTGCCCGCCGGGGCGGAGGCCCGCTACAAGGTTGAGGGGCTGCTGCGCGGAGACTCTGCCGCCCGGGCGGAGATGTATCGGGTGATGCGCGAGGTCGGCGCGTTCTCCGGCGACGACATCCGCGATCTGGAGGATCGGCCGCCGCTGCCCGACGGCCAGGGCCAGGGGTATTGGCGGCCGGCGAACATGGTGCCGATCGGGTCTCCGGCCGACGACGGTGAATCGGACCCATCTGACGACGAGGACGGCAAGGGATGACGCTGACCGTGACCACCGAGGAGCGGCGCCGCCTGGCGCTCGCGGCGACCGGGGCCCAGCTACGCGCCGACGACTCCGGCGCGGAGCGGTTCTCCGGCCTGGCCTCTCCGTTCGGCGTGCGGGCGCCGATCGGCAACCCGAAGACGTGGGGGTTTTTCGAGGAGTTCGCGCCCGGCGCCTACACCAAGACGTTGCAGGAGGGCGATCAGCGCATGCTGATCGACCACGACTCCTACTACGTGGTGTCCCGGGTGTCGGCCGGCACGCTGGCGCTCGCCCAGTCCAAGCGGGGCCTGGAGACCGACTCGGCGCTGGATGTCGAGCTGTCGTACGTGCGGGATCTTAAGGCGAACCTGCGCAACGGCAACATCACCGGCATGTCCATCGGGTTCTACGTGATCAAGGACGCGTGGTCCGTGATCGAGGTGGAGGAGGTCGACGACGAGGGCAAGACCCGCTTCTACGAGGCCGAGCTGCGGACGGTGCTGGAGACGCGTCTGCTGGAGTGCTCGGCGGTCACCTTCCCGGTCTTCGTGGATACCGAGGCCGAGCTCAATAGTGTGGCGTCGGCCCTCGCGCTGAGGGCGGACGTCGGCGCGGTCGAGCGCCGCGCCGTTCATCGTCCCGAGCTGCGGGACGTTCTGCAGGTCATCGCGCGCGAGCCGGGTGAGTCCACTCGCGCTGACGAAACCCCCGAGCCGGGCGAGACCACTCGGAGGGGCGTCGAGGAGATCGACCTGGCCATGCGGGGGCTGGCGGCCCGCTATGGGCTGAAGCTGCCCACCGCCTGACCCACCCCGGCCCCACCCCGCCCCGGCGGGTTTGTCGGCATGCCCAACGCCCGAGGAGGCACCCTGTGAGTACCGCGCTCAAGCGGCTCATCGATGAGCAGAACGAGATCTGGACCCGGATGCAGGACCTGCGCCGGGGCATGGAGGACCGCGACCTGACCGCCGAGGAGCGGCAGAACTGGGACCTCGCCGAGGCCCGCCTGTCGGTGGTGTCTGCCGATATCGACCGGCTGCAGCGTGCTGCCGCCCTCGACCAGGTCGACCGCTCCCAGATCATCACCGGCCGGGGCGACGACCCCACCCCCGGCGGCGGCCAGGAGGCGCGGGAGGCGCGTTACGCCGAGGCGTTCTACACCTTCATCCGCCGCGGCCTCGACCGGCTCACCCCCGCCCAGCGGGACCTGCTGAGCGAGGGGTTCGGTGAGGTTCGCGCGCTGGGCACCGTCGTCGACACCGCCGGCGGCTACCTGGTGCCCGAGGGTTTCCGGGCCACGATGACCGAGACGATGGTGGCGTTCGGTGGGCTGCTGAACCTGGCGAATGTCATCGCCACCGGCACCGGCCAGGACCTGCCGTGGCCGACCAACGACGACACCGCCACCAAGGGCCGCATCCTGGCCGAAAACAACCAGGTCAACGAGGTCAACGTCACGTTGGGGCAGCGGAAGCTCAAGGCTCACACCTACACCTCCGACCTGGTGCGCGTCGCCCTGGCCCTGCTGCAGGACTCGGTGTTCAACCTGGAGACGTGGCTGCCCGGCGTGCTCGGTACCCGTATTGGCCGTGCGGTGTCAGAGCACCTGTGCGTCGGCACCGGCGTCGACCAGCCCGAGGGCATCACCGTCGGGGGAATCGTCGGCAAGACCGGCGCGATCAGCGCGACCCCGGTCATCACCTACGACGACCTCATCGACCTGGAGCACTCGGTCAACTCCGCCTACCGCGGCAGCGCCCAGTACGTGCTGGCCGACAGCATGCTCAAGCTGATCCGCAAGCTGAAGGACGGCCAGAACCGGCCGCTGTGGCAGCCGGTGCCGGTGCCCGGCTTCCCCGCGACGATCAACGGGTTCGCCTACACCGTCGACGACGACATGCCCGACCCGGCCGTGTCCGCCAAGTCGATCGCGTTCGGCGACTTCAAGCGCGGCTACATCGTCCGGCAGGTCCGTGACGTACAGCTGATGATCCTGCGCGAGCGCTACGCCGACTACCTGCAGGTCGGCTTCCACGGGTTCGCCCGCCTGGATGCCCGCATCGACGACGCCGCCGCGTTCCGCCTGTTCCAGCACGGCGCCGCGTCCTGATCTGAGCTGCTCGACCCGCAGGCGGAAGCGCCGTCTGCGGGCTCGTGGAAGGGAAACCGAACGTGTCCAAGGATCTCTACAACAACCTGCTGGTCAAGCAGACGATCGTGCCGGCCGTGCGCACCACTACCGCCACCGGCACCGGCGTGGACCGCAAGGAGGACGGCTGCGACTACCAGTCAGCGCTCGTGGTCGTCGCCACCGGCACCATCACCGACGGCACGCACACCGTCGAGGTGCAGGACTCCGACGACAACAACACGTTCACCGCGGTGGCTGACGCCTATCTGCAGGGCGCCGAACCGGCGATCGTCGCGGCCGACGACAACAAGGTCTTCGAGGTCGGCTACATCGGGCTGAGGCGGTATCTGCGGGTCGTGGTCACGGTGTCGGGGTCTCCGGCGACGGGCGGCGCGATCGGCGCAGCCGTCGTGCTCGGCGATCCGGCCGTCGCACCTGTGGTGAGGAACTGATGGTGCGGGTGCGGATCCTCACCGGCGTCTCCGGTGAGGACGTCTCCTACATCAGGGGTGATGAGGTGGACCTGCCGGCCGCGACCGCGGCGTCGTGGTGTGAGGCGGGCATGGCCGAACTGGTCCGCCAGGAGCAGGCCGAAACGCCGGAGCGTGGCGACGCGGCGCCGGAGACCACGGCGGCCCCCTCACGCGCAAACCGCACAGCCAGAGCAAAGAAAAGTTGATCGTGGTCGCCTTATGAATCGGAGAACGCATGTCTGATCAGCCGTATCTGGTGGCCACGATCCGGATGGACCCCGAACTGCGCAACAGCCCCGGCCACGCCCAGTTCTGGACGTGGCTGCTGGATCAGCGCCTGGAGAATCAGGGGTGGCCGATCGGCACCTACCGCACCATCACGGTGTGGACGGATCCGCTGCGCGGGTCGATCGCGGCCTACGACCTCGACGCGGGCGGCGACCGCATCCCTGACGGGGCCGGCGGCTACCTCACCCACGAGGTGGCGGTGACGCTCACCTCGGCGCCGATCAACTCCGGCAGCCTCTGATGGCCATCCGTCTGCCCACCGGCGTCCGCAACGCCGCCGCCGACGCCGTCGTAGACCTGCTGGACGCCGGATCCGGCGCCGCCACCATGGAAATCCGCACCGGCAGCCAGCCGGCCAGCGCGAACGACGCCGCAGGCGGCACCCTGCTGGCCACGGTCACGCTCGCCGACCCCGCGTTCGGATCCGCCGGAGCCGCGACCCCCGGCGTCGCCACGCTGGCCGGCACCCCGCGCACCGCGACCGGCGCCGCCGCGGGGACGGCCGGCTGGTTCCGTGCCAAGGACAGCTCCGGCGCCACCGTGCTGGACGGCAGCGTGACCGTGACCGGCGGCGGCGGTGATCTGGAGGTGAACACCACCGTCATCAGTGTCGGCGTCAACGTCTCGATCACCGGCGGCACCGTGACCATGCCCGCGGGCTGACGGGCTGAGCGATGGCCGACCGTCACAACCTCTGCCAGAACCCGGCCTGCGGCACCGCCGTCACCGGCTGGGGCGGCAGTAGCGCCCCGGCACGTACCGCTGTCACCGGGTTCGACCGGAGCTGGGCCGCCCGGTACACGGCCGGAACGTTCATCAGCACCGCGGCGACGGCGACCGGCGCGGTTACCGTCGGCCAGACGTACACCGTCAGCGTCTCCCTGCGCACCGCCTCGTTCGACGTCTCCTCCGGCGCGATCTACATCGAGTGGATCAACGCCGGGGGCAGCGGTTTCGGCTATCCGAGCGCGAACTACAGTGCGTCGGCGGCCACGGTGACCCGCGTCTCGGTCACCGCCGTGGCGCCCGCCGGCGCGGTGGCGGCCCGGGTGATCGTGGATGGCATCAACTACTCGGTCAACGTCACCGACTTCACCATGGTGCTGATCGAGCAGGCGACCCTTCAGGACTACTTCGACGGCGACTCGCCGGGCGCGTCCTGGGACGGCACTCCAGGCTTGTCGTCGTCGACGCTGCCGGACGCCGCCCCGGTCTCCGGCACCGTCGGCGTGACGCTGCCCGCGCTGACCGCCGGCCTGACGGGTGCGATTCAGGTGGCCGGGCAGGCCGCCGCGACGCTGCCGCCGCTGAGCTCGGCCCTGACCGGGGCAATAACCGTCACCGGCACCGCGGCGGGATCGCTGCCCGCCCTGACCGGGGCGCTGGCCGGGCAGGTCATCACCCCGGCCGGAGCACTGGCCGCGACACTGCCCGCACTTACGGCGTCCCTGACCGGCACATCCGATGCCGTCGACCCGCTGCCGGCCCGGCTCACCTCCGGCTCGGGACCGGCGGCGACCGTGACCGGAGGCTCTCACCCCTTGGTGACCCTGCGTGGAGGTGAGGGATAGATGGCAACCCATGCGATCGGGGCTACGGTCCGGCTGACCACCGAGGTCCGCTCCGGTAGCACCCTGATCACTCCGGCGGGGATCAGCCTGACGATCCTGCTGCCCGACGGCACGACCACGACCCCGCTCACGCCGACCGCCGACGGTGTGGGGCTGTACCACTACGACTACTCGCCGCCCCTGGCCGGGCGGTACGTCGCCCGCTGGGTCACCACAGGCCCGGCGGGCGCCGATGAGGAGGGCTTCGACGTCGCGGCCCTGTGGGGCGAGGCGGGCATTGTCTCCCTGACCGACGCCAAGGAGCAGGTCAACATCCCGGCCGACGTCACCACCGATGATGAGGAGCTCGCCGGGTTCATCCGGGCGGTGACCGAGCCGATCGAGTGGATCGTCGGCTCCATCGTCCGCCGGACCGTGACGGAGAAACACTCCGGCGGGTACGGTCTCGCGCTGAATCGGCCGCCGGCGCTGCAGCTAACCAGCGTGGCCGCGATCCGCCCCGGCGGCACCCCTCCGGCCCTGGCCGACCTCGACCTGGACGGCCCCACCGGCATCGTGACCCGGCTGGACGGCGGCTACCTGCCCGGCCCGCTGCGCGTCACCTACCTGGCCGGCCGAGCCGAGGTCCCGGCTCATGTCCGGCAGGCGGCGCTGCTCATCATCCAGCACATGTGGGAGACCCAGCGCGGCCAGATGGGCGGCGTCCGCCGCGGCGGCTCGGATGAGGTCTACGACCCACGGTTCGGGTTCTCCATCCCCCGCCGGGCCCAGGAGCTGCTCGGCGACCAGCCTCCGGCGATCGCATGAGCGCCCCATCGCGCACCCCTGCGGTCATCGACGCCCTCACGGTCCGATTCACCGCAGCCATCGCGGCGGCCGCGGGCATGGAGCGGGTGCGGGTGCTGGACGGGCCCGCCGTCACCGCCGAGACCGACACCGAGCTGGTGTACGTCGGCTGGGACGGCGACCCCGACGGCGACGGCCAGGCCGTCGAGGCCACCCAGGACTGGGCAGGCATCGGCGCCCGCGCCCGCGACGAGACATTGCAGGTGACGTGCAGCGTCATCGTCTGGTCCGGGGACACGGCCATGAGGCCGCGGCGGGACCGCTGCTACGCGATCCTCGGCGTCCTGGAGGCCGCCCTGCGCGCTGATCCGTCGCTGGGGCTGCCGCCGCCCACGGTGGCGGCACTGGCCGCGGGGAACCTATGGCAGGCGCAGACCTCGGCCGGTGCCGAGGTTCGTGTGGTGTTCGCCGTCGCCGTGAAGACCCGTATCTAAGGAAGGACAGCAGGTGGCCAGATTCAGGAACATCTCCGGCGACGACCGGTATGTGGGCCGGTCGGATGGGCCCGTCACAAAGGCAGGCGACGTCGCGGTGGTCGACGGCGACGTGGTCGCCGAGACCGGGGACGCCTACATCGTCGGTGAGGGCGGGGACGCGCGGGCGTGGCCGAAGGAGACATGGGAGCTCCTGAAGGAAGCGAAGCCGAAGAGCGGCGAGAGGGCGGGTGACTGACCATGGCGACCGGATCGGGTCTTGACGCGCAGTTCGGGTTCGTCGCGGAGTCCGTGGTGGGCACCGCAGTGACCGTGACGAAGTTCATCGAGTTCATCAGCGAGGACATCAAGGAAAGCCCCACGTGGCTGGAGCCGACGGCGCTGCGGGTGGGCCGTAAGTACAAGCGGGCCGGCCGGGTGGTGAAATCCCGGACGACGATCGGGGGCAGCCTCACGTTCGAGGTGAGCTCGCGCGGGATCGGGCTGCTGGTGGCGCGGATGCTGGGGTCGGCGGCCACCCCGGTGCAGATCGCCTCCACCAGCGCCTACAAGCAGATCCATACGCCCGGCGATTTCAAGGGCAAGAGCCTCACTGTGCAGGTGGGCCGCCCGGAGCCGGGTACCGGCACCGTGGTGCCGTTCACGTATCGCGGCATGAAGATCAAGTCGTGGGAGTTCTCCGTTTCCGACGGCGAGGTCGCTCAGCTCAAAATCGACTTCGACGGGATGGCGGGCACGAACGCCACCGCCCTGGCTTCCGCGTCGTTCGTCAGTGCGGAGGTCTTCAACTTCTCGCAGACCACACTCAAGCTCGGCGGCATTCCGGCGACGTCGAGCGGCGAACTCGCCGTGACCGGCGGCACCGCAGTCGCGACCGTCATCAAGAAGATTGCCATCAAGGGCGAGACGCCCATGGCCACTGAAAGGTTCGGGCTCGGCAGCGCCGGGATCAAGGCCGAGCCGCTGGAGAACGGCACGCCCAGCATTACCGGCACCTTGGATGCGGAGTTCAGCAAGGTTGAGCTGTACGACGTCTACCAGGCCGGGACGACGACCGCGCTGCAGCTGACCATGACCGGCTCGGCGATCCCGTCCGGCGGCGGCGCCAACGACCTGTTCGACATCATCCTGCCCGCCTGCAAGCTCAAGGAGGCGGCCCCCACGGTTGACGGGGCCGACGTCGTGCAGATGTCGACGGGCATCGAGGCGTACGACAACGAAGCGGACGCCCCGATCCAAATCAAGATCGTGTCGGCGGACACGGCGCTGTGAGCGTCGACGTCAAGGTCGTCGGCGCGAATCAGCTGCGGGACCTCTCCAAGGCGCTCAAGACCGCCGGGCGAGGCGACCTGCGCAAACGGCTGGGCAAGGCGATCCGCACCGCCGGGCGGCCGGCGGTGCAGGCCACCAAGCAGACGGTGCGCACCCTGCCGGTGACCGGCTCCCACGGCGGCGGCCGCGCCCGGCGCCGAGAGTTCCATGCGGGCCGCTCCAAGATCGCCGACGAGGAGAAGCGCAGGGCAGCGGCCGAGCGCCGCTCGGGGCTGCGGCGCACGATCGCGGCCGCCATCAGCCTGAAGGTCAGGCCCTCCGGCAAGAAGGCGGGCGTGCGGATCGTGGTGGACGCCGACCGCCTGCCGGAGGACCAGAGGGCGCTGCCCTGGGCGCTCGACCGGCCGGGCGGCTGGTATCACCCCACGTTCGGCCACGACCCGGACGTCCACCAGCAGGGCCGCCCGTGGTTCTCGGCCACTCTCCGCCGGCACGCGCCGCGGGTCCGTATGGAGATCGGCAAGGCCATGGCGGACGTCAACAAGAAGATCACCCGGAGGTTCAGGTTCCGATGAAAACACTGGTCAGCATCAAGGGCGCTCCGCCGGTCGAGCTAGATCTGGAGGACATCGCGCTGCATGAGGCGATCGCGATCGAGGACGCCACCGGGTACACCGTCGACGAGCTCGGCCAGCACCTGAAGGCCAAGAGGATGAAGGCGTTCGCCGCCTTGCTGTGGCTGCTGCTGAAGTTCCGGCTCGGTGAGGAGGTGTCCTATGCCGACATCGTCTCGGGCGCCTACCGGCTGTCACTGAAAACCGACGTGGTCTTCAGCGAGGTCGAGGACGGCGAGGACGGCGAGGAGGTCCCTACCGGCGGCGGGTCCGGGGAGACTCCCTCGCCGTAAAACGCCGCAAGTACCTGGTGCGGCTCGCCTACCACTTCGGGCTCAAGCCGTGGGAGCTGGACCGGCTCCGCTGGTGGGAGTTCGACGCCTTCTGCACTGCGATCGACGACATGGCCCGGCAGAACCAGACCTAACTCAATAGCGATGTGATCACCCCGAGGGGAGGCTCCTTGTCCTCCTCGATGGCGTTCGACATCTTCGCCCGCGACCACGCCAGCCGCGTGTTCGACAAGGTCGGGGATCAGGCGCAGCGGCTCGGCAAGCGGCTCCAAGACGTCGGTGGTCAGGCCGCCGCCGCGACCGGCCAGCTGCGCGGCATGGGCGACACCCTCAGCCGCACCGGCCAGGCCGCGTCCGCCAGCGCCGCGAAACTCCGGGGCTTCTCCGCCGCCTCCGGTGCGGCGATGAGCAACCTCGGCGGCCGGGCCCAGCAGCTGGGTGGGCGGCTGCAGAGCACCGGCCGCCACACCCTCACGCTGACCGGCCACGTCCGCGGCATGGGGACGGTTCTCGGCCAGACCGGCCAGGCCATCTCCGGCGCCGCCGGGCGCCTGCGCGACTTCTCCAGCACCGCGGTGTCGGCGATACGGGATGTCGGTGACCGCGCGCAGTGGCTGGGCGGCCACCTGCAGACCGCCACCCGCCACGTCACCAGCCTCGCCGGCCGGATCCGTGACCTGGGCGCCACCCTGGTGCGGGTCATCACCCCGATCGCCGCCACCGCGATCAAGCTCGGCGCCGCCGCCGGGCTGGCCGCGGCGGCGGTGTCGGCGGCCGCCGGTGTCGGGCAGCTGCTGGCGGCGCTGGCTCCTGCGGTGGGCATCATCGCCGCCCTGCCGGGGGCGATCGCCCTGGCGGCCGCCACCATGTTCACCTTCAAGATCGCCTTGCAGGGGGTCGGCGACGCCTTCTCCGCGGCACTCGGCGATGACGCCGAAGCCTTCGAGGCGGCGCTGGCCAAGCTGGCTCCGGCCGCTCAGGACGTCGCCCGGGAGCTGCACGCGCTCAAGCCCGCCCTCGACGCCCTCAAAAACAGCGTCCAGGACGCGTTGTTCGGGCCGCTGGTGGGCCGGCTCACTCAGATCGCCGACGCGCTGCTGCCCGCTCTTACCGAGGGCATGACCGCGGTCGCCGCCGCGCTGGGCGAGATCGGCGCTGAGCTGGCCGGGTTCATCAGCTCGGCCGAGTCGGTCACCGCCGTCCAATCGGTGTTCGCCAGCCTGCTGGAGATGATCCAGGCCCTCGGGCCGGGCCTGGTGCCGCTCCTGGCCGGGCTGCGGGACCTGGCCGTGGTGGGCGCCCGGTTCATCGCCGGGATGGCGCCCGGCCTCGCTGGTCTGGCCACGCGGTTCGGCGAGTTCCTGTCGGCCGCCTCGGCGTCCGGTCGGGCGCTGGAGTGGATGACCGACGCCGTCGCGGTGTTCCGGCAGCTGGGGGCGATCGCCGCGGACGTCGGCGGGATCCTCGCCGGAGTCGGCCGGGCCATGCAGTCCGGCGGCGGGGACGCGCTCGGTGTGCTCGGCCAGCTGCTGGACGCGGTCCACGCCTTCGTCGACTCGGCGCAGGGCCAAGAGGTCCTGGTCGGGATCTTCTCCTCCCTGCGCGCCATCACCGCGGCGTTCATCCCGGTGCTGCAGGCCGCCGTCACCGGCATCGCCACCCTCGCGCCGCTCGTCGTCGCGCTCGCGCAGGCGGTCGGGCCGATCCTGGTCGACGCCATCCAGGCGGTCGTGCCCGCGCTGGCTGCGATCGGCCCCGGCGTGCTCGCCGTGGTCGCCGCGATCGGCGGCGCGGTGCAGACCCTCGCTCCCGTCCTGGTCTCTCTCGGCGGGGCGCTCGGTGACGCCCTGTCCACGCTGGCGCCGCTGATCGGTGTCGTCGCCTCCGCCCTGGCCGGCCTCGCACCCGTCGCGGTCACCGCGATCGGCGTCGTCGCCTCCGCGATCGCCTCTCTGGCTCCGCTCATCGGTGGCGTCGCCGACGGTCTTGCCGCGCTGGCGCCCGGCGTCCTGACGGTGATCACCGCGCTGGCGTCCGCCGTCGCCGGCCTGGCGGGCGTCCTGGGCCCGCTGGGTGCGGCTCTGGGAGGTGCCCTGGCGGCCGTGGCGCCGCTGATCAGCGTGATCGCGTCCACCATCCAGGGGCTGGTGCCGGTCGTCATCACCGCCGTCGGCGTCATCGCCGCGGCGATCGCCTCGCTGGGGCCGGTCATCTCCGCGATCGGCGACGCGGTCGCCGCGCTCGCCCCGGGCGTGCTCGCCGTCGTGGCCGCCCTGGCCGGTGCGGCCGGTGATCTGGCGGGCGTGTTCGCCCCGGTCGCCGCAGCGATCAGCGACGTGCTGTCGGCGGTCGCGCCGCTGCTGCCGGTCGCCGCCCGGCTGGCCGCGCTCATCGCCACCACCCTCGCTGGCGGGGTGCAGGCGCTGCTGCCCGCCCTCACCTCCCTGGCAGGTGGCATCACCGCCGCGGCGGCCGCCGCCGGCCCGCTCATCGCGCTGCTGGCCGGCTTCGCCCAGCAGGTCCTCGGCGCGCTCCTGCCCGCCCTGGGCGGCCTGCTGCCGCGGCTGGTGCAGCTGGCCGCCGACATCGCCTCCGCCCTGCTCCCGGCCCTGGCCGGACTGCTGCCCATCGCCGGGCAGGTCGCCGGTGTCCTCGGCGGGGCACTGCTGACCGTGCTCGGCGCCCTCACCCAGGCGGTGCCGCCCTTGCTGGCCCCGCTCGGCCGGCTCGCCCTGGTCCTCGCGCAGACTCTCGCCCAGGCCGCCACCGCGGCTGCCCCGCTCATCGGGCAGCTCAGCGAGGTGCTGGCGCGGCTGCTGCCCTCGGTGACCGCCCTGATCCCCTCCGCGGCGCACCTGGCCGAGCAGGCCGCGGGCGCGCTGCGGCCCGCCCTGGCCGCCCTGCAGCCCGTAGTGGCCGCGCTCGGGCAGACACTGACCGAGGTGGCGCCGCTGCTCGGCGGCGTCGGCCAGGCCCTGACCACGCTCGGACCGCTCATCACCGCCGTGGTGACCACGCTCGGCCCGGCCGTGGCCACCCTGATTCCGCTGATCGGCTCCATCGTCTCCACCCTGGCCGGGCTGGCCCCCAGCATCAGCGGGATCGTCGGCTCCATCCTGGCCGCGGTGACCGGCCTGGCGCCGGGCATCGCCGCCGTGATCAACAACGTGATCACGGCGGCCACCGCCCTCGCCCCCGCGCTCGGCCCGGTCGGCGCCGCCATCGGCGGCGTCCTGAGCGCGGTCGCACCGCTGCTGCCCGTTCTGGCGCAGCTGGCCGCCGCCCTGGCCACCGCCCTCGCCTCCGGCGTGCAGGCGCTGCTGCCCGCCCTGTCGGGGCTGCTGCCGGTGCTCGGCCAGATCGCCTCCACCCTGGGCGGGGCCGTCATCGCCGTCCTCGGCCAGATCCTGCGCGCAGTCGCGCCGCTGCTGCCCGCCGTCACCACGGTGATCGACGGCATCGCCCGGTCGGTGGCCGCCCTGCTACCCGCCCTGGCGCCGATCGTCACCGGCATCGGCGCCGCCCTGGCCGCGCTGGCGCCGCTGATCGCGCAGATCGGCCCGGCCCTGGCCGCGCTACAGCCGGGCATCTCCGCGCTGATCACCGGGCTGGCATCCGGCATCGCGGCGCTGGGACCCGCCCTGTTGCCGCTCGGGCAGGCGATCTCCCAGACGTTCACCGCGCTCGGCACCTCACTGACGCCCGTGGGGCAGGCCCTGGCGGCGCTCGTCGTCGTGCTGGCGCCGCTGCCGCCGCTGCTGGGTCAGCTGGCGGCGGTGCTCATCACGTCGCTGGCCACGGCCGTCCGCGACCTCGCGCCGCTGCTGGCCCCGCTGGTGCAGGCCTGGTCCTCGGCGCTCGTCGCCCTGACGCCGCTGCTGCCCATGCTGCTCACCCTGGCCACCACGGTGCTGGGGACGCTGCTGAGAGCCATGCAGCCGCTGCTGCCGATAGCCCAGCAGTTCTTCCAGCTGCTGGGCACGCAGCTGGCCGGGGCGATCAGCATGGCCACCCCGTACGTGTCGCAGATCGCCCAGTCGTTCGCCGCGTTCCTGCCGATCATGGCGCAGCTGTATCCGGCGATGTCGCAGCTCATCGACACGTTGCTGCCGGTCATGAACGACGTGCTCGCGGTCGCGGCGCCGCTGCTCGGCGACGTCGCGCGGTTCCTGACGGCGTTCTATCTGGCCGCCGCGCCGATCCTGCCGGTGCTGGCCGAGCTCGCCATGAACATCGGGATCCTGCTGATCCAGGCCCTCGGTGAGCTGCTGAAGCAGCTCACGCCGATCCTGCCGGCGCTGTCGCAGATGGCGGTCACCGTCGGCACCGCGCTGCTGCAGGCGGTCATCGACCTCACCCCCAGCCTCCTGCAGATCATCCGCGCGTTCCTGGAGCTGCTGCCGGCACTGACCCCGATCCTGCCCGCGCTGGCCGATCTGGTGGTGCGCCTGCTACCACCCGCGGTGGATCTCTTTGTCACCCTCGCCCCGCTCGTCGTGGTTTTGACCGAGACCCTGGTGCGGCTGGTGGATGCGCTGATGCCGATCCTGCCGCTCCTGGTGGACCTGATCGCCTACATGCTGCCCACCAAGGAGCGGTTCGCCGAGCTGGCCCAGATGATCAAGGTCGTGGTCGACGCGGTCGAGTGGTTCAAAGACCACGTGGTGCCGGTCATCAAGGACGTCGTCGGCTGGTTCCAGTGGCTGTATGACGAACTCGTCGGCCACAGCATCATCCCGGACCTGATCACCGCGATCGGTGCCTGGTTCGGCAAACTGCCCGGCATGCTCGCCAAATGGGTGGGCGAGGCCAAGGACACCGCGATCACCAAGTTCGAGGAACTGACCGCCTGGGTGAGCGGCCTGCCCGGGCGGATCATCGCAGCGCTCGGCGACGTCGGCCGCATGCTGTATGACTCGGGGCGGGCGATCATGCAGGGCCTGATCAACGGCCTATACAGCATGCTGCAGAACGCCTACGACTCCGCCGCCGACATCCTCGGCCAGATCCGCCGACTGTTCCCGTTCTCACCCGCGAAGGAGGGGCCGTTCTCCGGGCGGGGGTGGACGCTGTTTTCCGGGCAGGCACTGGCCGAGGGCTTCGCGGACGGCATGATGCGCGGCGCCGGCCAGGTGACGGCGGCGGCCAGCCGGTTGACGGGGCTGGCGTCGGTTGGCTCGTCGGCGTCGTACGCGGTGGGGGCATCCGGGGTGGCCGGAATGTCGCTGCCGGTCGGCGGCGGGGTGACGTTCGTGTTCAACTTCGCCGGCCAGCCGCTGATCGGCCGGGACGAGATCAGCCGGGTGGTCATCGCCGCGCTGAACGAGGCCCGCGGGCGAGGGTTCAACCTGGGCGCGCTGGGGGCCGCGCCGTGACGATGCCGCAGGTCTGGTGTGAGATCGCGTTCGCCCGCGACAGCGCGGACTCCAGCCCTCTGTGGCGGGACGTGTCGGCCGACGTCGAGTGGTGGCTGGGCGTTCGCATCTCCCGGCGCCGGAGCCATGAGCTGGACGAGGTGCAGCCCGGCACGCTGCACCTCGTCCTGACGAACGAGGACGGCCGCTACACCGCGGGCAACACCAGCTCACCGCACTATCCGAACGTGCGGATCAACCGGCCCATCCGCCTCCGCGCCCGCTGGCCCGTCAGCGTCAACCTCCTGCTGGAAGGCCAGGCCAGAGCGTCCACCACGACGCTGTTCTCCTCCTCGGCCGGCAGCATCGCCGTCGACACCGTCGTGGTGCCCGCCGGGCAGACCTCCAGCATCCGGTGGGACACCGGCGCCCTGGCCGCACCCGACCACTATCTACGGGTGGGCACCGTGTCCGGGGACACGGCCACCAGCCAGGCGATCCCGGTCACCGCCGGAACCGTCTACACGCTGTCGTGCCGGGCCCGCCGAGACGCCTCCCTGGCCCTGTCGGCCAACGCGCGGATCCGCTGGTACGACGGATCAGGCGCGTTCCTCTCGGACACGGGCGGCAGCGCGGTGGCACTGTCGACGTCGTTTCAGGCATTGGCGGTGACCGGGACGGCTCCGGCGGGCGCGGTATGGGCCCGGCAGGTGATCGGCACGACCACCACCGCCGCGTCCTCGGTCGCGGTCTACGTCTCGGCGCTGCAGTTCGAACGGGCCGCCGCCGCGAGCACCTGGACATCCCCCGGGGTGGAGTACATCCGCTACACCGGGTTCGTCGACCGGTGGCCGCACGCCTGGACCGGCGGGGTGCTGGGCTATGCCGCCCTCACCGCGACCGACCGGCAAAAACTGCTCGGCCGTCAGCTCCTCGGAGCGGTCGCCCTCACCGACAACCAGCTCTCCGGCGGGCGGGCGAACGCGCTGCTGGCCGCCGCCGGCATCACCTCCACCCTGGTGGACCCCGGACTGTCCGTACTCGGGCTGACCGGCGATGAGGCCCGCCAGTCGATCCAGGCCCTGCTGCGCGCGGTCGCCAGGAGCGAGGCGGGCCTGTTCTTCATCTCCGGCGACGGAGGCGCGGTCTTCCAGGACCGGGGACGACGGCAACGCCCGGCCACCACGGTGCTCACGGTGACCGCCGACCAGTGCCGCGACGACCTGAACTTCGTAGTCGACGACGCGCTGCTCATCAACGACGCGACCGTGCTCACCAACACCGGGCTGGAATCCACCCGGACCGACGCCGCCAGCATCGACGACTACGGCACCTACAGCACCCGACTCGACACACTGCTCACGAACACGGCGGAGGCCGCCGACCGAGCCAGTTTCCTGCTGGCCAAGTACGCCGAACCCTCGCCAAGAGCCGGGCAGATCAGCATCGAGGCCCGCACACAGCCCACCCTGTGGGAGGAACTGCTCGGCTCGGAGATCGGACAGCGCATCCAGGTCACGAACCTGCCCGGCAGCGCACCGAGCGGGGTGCTGGACCTGTGGATCGAGGGCGTCCAGGACGAGATCACCGACCAGTCCTGGACATTCACCCTCGACCCGTCACCGGCGGCCGTGACCATCTCCTTCATCCTCGACGACCCGACCTACGGGACGCTCGACAACAACAAGCTGGGATGGTGACGTGACGTGGCGTTCAAGGACTTCGCGGTCGGCGAGATTCTGACCAGCTCCGATGTCGACACCTACCTGATGCGGCAGGTGGTGATCGGCTGCACCTCCTCCACCCGGCCAGCTTCCCCATCACAAGGGATGCACATCTATGAGACCGACACCAACAAGACCCTGCGATACACAGGCTCTGTATGGGAGGAGCTTGGTGCCGTCTGGAAGACCTACACGCCCGTCCTCTACTCCGCGGCGAACGTGGTGAACACCTCCAACCTCGATGAGTGGGGGCGCTACCGGCAAAGTGGGAACGTGGTGGAGGTCTACGCGCGCATCATCGTCACGACGACCTTCACCGGCAGCGGGTCGGAGCAGGTCGCGATCTCCGCGCCGGTGAACGGGTACGCGCCCGGCACCGGGCGGTTCGAGCTGGTTTCGGCGGGCTGGTATCCGTGGGGGGCCAACCCGCAGGTACAGGGCATGGGGGTGCTGGACTCGACCAACCGCGACCGGTTCAAGATCCAGAACTATGCCTCCAGCACCCTGTACTCCTCCAGCATTCAGACCGCGACGAGCCAGGTGATGATCTGGGGTACCTATCTGACCTCGGCGTAGCCGGTCACGGGCCGCTGACGGTGACGGTGCACACCCCATACGGCCTGTGG
Source organism: Streptosporangium sp. NPDC004631 (assembly GCF_053601935.1). NCBI lineage: Bacteria > Bacillati > Actinomycetota > Actinomycetes > Streptosporangiales > Streptosporangiaceae > Streptosporangium > Streptosporangium sp. NPDC004631. The sequence goes on from NZ_JBSGCR010000049.1 coordinate 21,108, forward strand.
GCCATGGCGGCGCTCACAGCACCCATTCGCCCTTCTGCCGAGAAAAGGTCGGCCCGAACTGCAGCTTCGCCAGCTTCGCGGATTCCGGCACCTCGAATGTGATGAAGCCTTTCCGGGAGTCGCCGACCGCGATGGTGACCGCTCCGCCGAACGAGGTGCCCTCGGTGATGTCGCCGAGAGTGGTGCGGTGCTGCCGCCCCTCGCTGTCGATGATGGCCGCGCCGATGATCGGCGAGTCGGAGTAGACCGCCGTGCCGACGTTTTTGATGGTGAGCTCAACGGCGGCGAACCTGTTGCCGGGCTTCGGCATCAGGAACTGGTTGGCCGGGATGCCCTTGACGATGACCCGGTTCAGCGTGACCGCGATCGCCGTTCCCGCCGTGACGCCGTTCACGGTGACGGTTTCGCCGACCTTCGCCACCGTCAGAGGTTGCGCGGCCGGCGTCTGCACAGCCGGGGCTTGGGTGGCCGGAGGCTGAGCCGGCACCGGGGTGAACCTCAGCTCCTTGCCGCAGAGGTTGGACGCCTTCCGCTCCCGCACAATCTGGTCGACGTTCTTGGCGCGGTGCTCCTGCTGCTGATCAGCGGGCAGCACGTACCTCCACACCTCGCCCTCGTAGACGAAGTCGAAGGTGAACGCGGCAATTAACCGGTTGGCCTGCACCTTCGCGGTAGTACCGGTCACGGTGGCCGAGTTGACGGTGAACCGCAGGTTCTCCGCGGGCTGCGCGCACTGCTCATGCAGGGTGAGGTAGTCGTCACGAGAGACCAGGGCTTGGGATCCCGCCGACCAGCGGTCCCAGAACGGGCCGTAGGAACCCGCCGAGTACAGGTCGAAGGCCTGCTGTGCGGCGGCGCGGGCTCCGGCGTCGGTCTGCTCCTGCGCCGGTAGGTCCACAGAGGCGGGGCCCTGCCGCAGTTCCAGCTCCTGCGGTTGCCCGCTGCCGTCGGCGACCGACTGCGTGGGGCGGCCGCTCATGGAGTTGGAGACGATCCGCACGGCCAGCACCGCGCCCAGGACCAGGCCGATCACGATGATCACGATGATCGTCAGGGTCATACGCCCATCCGGGCGGCCGTATGGGGGTGGATACGTCACGTCAACTCCGGACATGTGGGGACGCGTGTGAGACGCCCGCGGATGCTGCCCGGTCTACGCCGTGTCCGGATCCGGACACTCCCCGCTGCAACCCATACCACCCATAAGGAGCCGCCGATGACGAATGATCCCGTTCTGAATGTGTTCATGGCCGCCCCGGGGAGGTCAACGCCTCTGGCGCCTTTTCCAGAGCACCGATGACTTCTTCGACGACTGGAAAGGGGCCCCGGCTCGGCCTGGTGTCAAGGAGCGGCCCGGGGTGATGGCCCGGCTGGCGGCCATCGAGCACGAGGTGAAGACCAACGACGGCAGCAGCCTCAAGGACGCGGTCAAGCGCGTCGAGGCCAAGCTCGACACCCACCTACGCCAGCAGGAGGACTGACCATGCCCTGGCTCACCCAGCCCGCCGACGTCGCCCGCCGTACCGGCCACCCGGTGACCGAGGTGCCCGGCTGGCGCACCCGCGGCCACGGCCCTCAGCCGGAGGTCGACGGCGTCGTGTGCCACCACACCGCCGGATGGAACGACATGCACATCGTGCGGGACGGCCGCCCCGGCCTGGAGGGTCCGCTGTCGCAGATCTGGCTGCGCCGCGACGGCCGGATCTTCGTGGTGGCGGCGGGCCGGTGCTGGCACAACGCGCCGTCGACCTCGCTTGGTCACACCAACGGCCACAGCATCGGCATCGAGGCGGAAAACGACGGGCGGACGCGGTGGCCCGCGGTGCAGCTGGACGCCTACCGGAAGCTGTGCGCCGAACTGTGCCGCGAGTTCGGCTTGCCCGCGAGCGCGGTGAAGGGCCACAAGGAGGTCAACGCCTCCAAGCCCGACCCGCACAGCATCGACATGGACGACTTCCGCGCGGCCGTCGCGCGGCTCATCGCAGGAGAGGACGACGACGTGAGCGCCACAGAGCTATGGCAGCACGAGCTGAAGGTGCCGTTCGGCCGGCCGGGTAACGAGGAGTGGCAGGCGGGAAATGTCCTGGTCAACACCGCCAAGTGGGTCAAGGAAACCCGCGGGGCGGTCGCTGTGCTCGGCGGCCGGCTCGACGCCCAGGGCGTCGCGATCCGCGAGCTCGCCGCGGCGCTCGCCCAGCGGGACGAGGCGGTCGACGTCGGGGGCCTGGTGGCGCGGATCGAGGCGGCCATTGAGCGGGTTCAGGTCCGGCTGGACGTTGGCAGTCCTACCCCGTGATCGAGGGGGCGCTCCTGCA
>NZ_JBSGCR010000050.1:0-20766 GCF_053601935.1 Streptosporangium sp. NPDC004631
CAGGTTCATCGAGTGCTCCCGTCGGTCATGGCGCGGCGTTCGAGCTCGGCCCGGTAGGTGCGGTCGTGGTCGGTCTCGCCGCCGGTCGCGGCGGCGAGCTCGGCGAGGCCGGTCTCCAGGAGCAATTCGTCCGGGGAGAGCCGGTCGAGACGGGCCACGTCGGCGGCCAGCTGCTCGGCGGGGGTCATCAGCACTCCCCGTCGTCGGACCGGGAGGCCATAGCGAGCACGGCCAGGACGAGGAGGATGCCGCCGCCGATCAGGTAGGGGATCACTTCTCCTCCTCGTCGTCGGTGCTGCTGGTGGGGGTGTTGGTGCCGGCCGCAGCGTCATCGAAGGCGTTGAGCCAGGCGACGTCGGCGGCGAGTTCGGGGGCCATCACGCCTCCCCGTGGGCGCGGGTGTCGCCCTCGACGGCCTGGTCGGCCTGGTCGGCGGCGGCGATGAGCGCCTCGCCCAGCTCGGCGTCGCGGCCGGCGATCGTCTGGCCGAGGGAGCGTGCGGTGGCCGGGGGGAGCGCCGTCGGCGGGATACCGGCGGCCCTGACCGTGCCCGGCTCGTAGGCGGTGACGGTGACCTCGACGGGCCCGCCGACCGTGCGGATGGACACCGAGACCTCACGGAGGAGGGCGACGAGGGCGAGGTGCACGGCGCCGTGCCGGTACGTGATCTTGCACCAGGGGTAGGTGGGGCAGGTCTGCTCGCTCACCGGACACCTCCGCTCTCGGCGGGGGCGACGTGGGCGAGGGCGTCGAGGACACCCCCGGCGAGGTCGGAGGCGATCATGAGCCAGCAGCCGAGGTCGATGTCGCCGCTGGTGTAGGTCTCCCGGCCGACTTGGGCGGCGGCCTCGGCGGTGTGCCTGGTTTTGGTGACCTGCCCGTAGGGGCCGTAGGTGGTGGTGACGACCTCGGCGGGGCGGTCGCCGACCTGGCGGATCTCGACTCGGGTGGTGGGGTCGGTGGTGGGCATGACGGCGCGGTGGATGGTGGTGTGGGGGTAGGTGGTCTCGCACCAGGTGATGTCGCAGTGGCTCATCGGGTGCCCCCAGCGGGCTTGGTCTGCTGGGGCTGCGAGCACTTCGAGCACGGCGAGGTGGACGCCAGGTAGTGACGGCAGGAGAAGATCGGCTTGCCGGGGCGGGCGCTGCTGGAGGCGCCGGAGGGCCACTGGCTCACAGCACACCCCCGACCAGCTCGGACTGGCGGGCGGCCTTCGCGGAGGCGAGCAGCCGGCCCATCGCCGCGTACACGACCTCCGCCTCGTCGAGCATGAGGTCGACGTCCTGAAGCCGGTGCAGCAGCAGCGTGGGGCGGCCGTCGAGCTCGGCGAGCAGCAGGTCACCGGCCGGGGTGGGCACAACGCCCAGGCAGTAGGCGTCCTCGGGGTGCTGGCCGCCGTCGTGGTGCTCGGTGCACCACGGCCGACACGGCACGAGGGTAGGGTGAGACACGATTCTTCCTTCCTGTTCTTTTGCGAGGTCGGGCGGGTGAATCAGGGGCCTGTCCGGTGTTGCTGCACCGGCAGGCCCATCTAGCGAGAGGCCGAGAACAGGGCGACGGCGTGCTGGTTGGCTCTCAGCCCCTCTCGGACGAGCTGGGCCTTGAACGCCAGCTCGGGTTCGCCGGGGCGGACGAGCGTCTGGAAACGGCGCTTTCCGCCGTAGACCCCGGCCTCGTGGAGGTAGAGAAACGGCTTGCCCTTGGACCCCGGCTCGAAATGCTGGGGACCGTCCTTGCGACACTGCCGCCGCTCGTCCCACACAGTGCCGCGCTGGTCGATCAGATAGCCACGGCTGTAAAGGTGCTCGAAGAAGACCTTGGCGGGAACCTCGGAGAAGTACTTCTTGTGGAACTTCGTGGGAGTGATGCCGGAGCCGCCCTCGAACTCGGCGAACTTCCGCTCGGCGACCTCGGCCCGCTCCTCGGCCGCATCGGCGCGGGCGGTCTCCAGTTCCGCGCGCTCCTCCGCCTCGATCACCCACTGAGCCAGCTCCCGGCGTGAAACCTCGCGGGCCGGGGCTGGGACCGCTCCCCTGGTCCAGTACTCGCGCAGAACCCGGGCCGACTCCCGTTGGTACCTGATGACCAGTGGCCGAACGGCGTCACTAACCCGACGCTCGTCGATGTTGGCGAGCAGCATCGACCAGGTGTCCAGATCGACGATCGTCATCTTGTACGTCTTGCCGTCGGCACCAGTTGTGGGTGTCTCACCCACAACTGCCCACGACTTGCGGCGGAGCTTCTGAAGCTGCGCCGAGTAATCCAGGCCCATGCTCTCCACGGTGGGCTTCAGGATCACGGCGGGCTCGCCGTGGCTGTTCAGGGCGGTGTGGAGGAGACTCCCATGGAACGGCACCTTGACGATCTCGGTCACGCCGCACCGTCCTCGGTGTGAGTAGCGTCCGAAATGATCTCGAACAGGTCACCGAACAGATCGACGCCAAACACATCGACGATTCCGGCGATGAACCGTGCGGACATCACGGTCTTTCCGTTAAGGACGCGGTACACGGTCGTCGGATCGACGCCGATCCTGCGTGCCAAGCTGGCGTCGGTCTCCAGTCCAGCGAGGCGCCGATAGGTAGTGAGCCTGTCGGCGCGCAGGGCAAGGGTGGCCATGATCGCTCCATGGGGTGTCGTCATCGGTGCAGTCCCCCTTCCGCTGGTGACTGCGTTGATGCATATAAAGCTAGCGTCATGACTGCGTTGACGCAACCGACGTGCGGAAAGGAACTGGAAACGACTGCATCCGTGCATATACGCTGTGAGGCATGACGGACACGTGGTGGCAGTACGTCGAGCGCATCACCAGCGGCGCTACACAGAGGGCGATCGCCGCCACCATCGATGTGGACAAGGCCACCGTCTGGCGCTGGAAGACGGGAACGGCCCCCAGTCCCGAGGCCGTTATTCGTCTCGCTCGCGCCTACCAGCGTCCGATCGTTGAAGCCCTCGTTGCCTCCGGAGCCATCACGCCAGAAGAGGCCGACATTAGGCATGTCGCCGTCGCGCCCAACCTCTCCGAACTTGACGACGAAGAGCTTGTCGATGAACTTCTGCAGCGGCTCAGACGAAAGGCGAGGTAAGGCTTCCGTCTGGTCGACGTAGGCCGCGCGCAGCGTCGGCGACTCCGTCAGGGCCAGGTCGGTAGTCACCGCACCTCCCCATCGGCACGAGCGTCGGAGCAAACCTCGACCTCGGAGGCGTAGATCCTCCACTGGCCGCCGGGTGTTTTGGTGGATCGGATGCGGCCGGCCCGCGCCCATCGAGTCACCGTCTTCGGGTCAACGTTGTAGATCCTGGCCACCTCCTCCGGATGCATCAGGGGCTCAGGGGTGGGACTGGACACGGGGCACCTCCAAATCGGACATGCGGGAATAAGCCCTCCCCAGTAGAGCGTTCCCTACTGGAGAGGAACTATGTGCTACGTACTTCATACTACTCGTTCGACGTTGGGTCAACGGGCATGAAGTACGTAGTGCTGCGACAGATAGGATTCAGGCCATGTCCGCCGCCAGTCAGTACCGCGAGATTGCCCACGTCATCCGCGCCCGCATTGAGGACGGGATCTATCCGCGTGGCCAGAAGTTGCCACGCGAGGAGAACTTGGCCGAGGAGCTCGGGGTCAACCGGGCAACCGTGAACCGCGCGCTACGGATCCTCGTCGCCGAGGGCCTGGTGCGCGTGCATCGCGGCGTGGGCACGATCGTCCGCGAGTTGCCGCCGCTGTCCCGCCATGCGGCCACCAGGCACAGCCGTGAGCGCCGTGAGCGCGCGGGCAGCCGGGGGGCCTTAGCCACCGAGTTGGCCGATCTGGGCTACACCCTGCGCTCGGAGAACAGTGTTGGGCCCGGACGGCCGCCCGAGCGTGTCGCGGAGATTCTGGGCGTCGATCCCAAGAAGGACAGCGTCATCGTCCGCGCCCGCCGGATGCGCGCGGCTCCCTCGGAAGGGACGAAGGAGGTGCCCATCCAGATCGCTACCAGCTACATCCCACGGAGCATCGCCGATGGAACACCCATTGCTCAGGAGGACTCGGGCGTTGGCGGTATCTCAAGCCGCCTAGCCGAACTTGGCCACGCACAACAGGAACTCGAAGAGCGAATCATCGTCCGGCCCCCTCGCCCCGATGAGCTTGCGTTCCTCGGCATCTCCGAGGATGAGCGGGTCTACGACATCACGCACATCGGATGGACAGCCGATGATCGCCCGGTCAAGGTAACGATCTACATCATGCCGACGCACCAGTGGGACCTGCGGTACCGATATCCCGTGGACCCCACAGACGGCTAGCATGCAGGTCAGCAAGTGTGCTCCCCACGCACGTGGGGGTGAACCGATCACGCTCGGACGGCAGAAGACCACCCGGTGGTGCTCCCCACGCACGTGGGGGTGAACCGCTTGGGTCAGCGACCTGCAGGAGACCAGAAAGGTGCTCCCCACGCAGGTGGGGGTGAACCGGGAAATGTGGCCTGCGAGATATCGGTAGTTATGTGCTCCCCACGCAGGTGGGGGTGAGGGGGTGGAGGCCCCGGCTTCGGCCGGGGCTTTCGCATGACGGGCCTCCAGCTCCGGCGTACGGTCGAATCATGGCCGACGAGAAACCGATCTGTGACGTGTGCCTGGGGGGTCAGGGCGAGTGGATCCCCATGAACGGCGGCTCGAAGGAGACCGCCGAGAAGTGGGTGCCCTGCACGGCGTGCAATGGGACGGGGCGGAAATGACCGATCCGATCACCTGTCCCGAGTGCGGGGGAGCCAAGGGCCAGCGCCTCGGCGCCCTGTTCCTGGCGTGCAGGTTCTGCGGCGGCCTGGGCTGGGTCGGTGGCGAGCACGAGCCCGCCGAGCGTGGCGACCAGGCGCCGCCGCCTCGGCCGCCGGCGTGGGAGCACCGCGTCTGGCGTGACCCGGTGGTGTCCGCCGCACTGTCGTGCCGGTACTGCCTCGACACGCGGCAGGTCACCAGCATTGACGAGCAGGCCCGCACCATGGCGATGGCGGCCTGTCCGGCCTGCGCGTAGCCCGGGACGCGGGAGCCTCAGCCCGGGGGCGTGAGTGCGGCTGTGCGTGGCCCAGAGCGCGCGGCGGGGCATCGAGGGAGCGGGTTGGCTGTCTCTGGTGTCCCGACGGGCTTGTGGCCGCTCTGTAGCGCTCAGGGTCGGCCGGAGACGCGAACCGGCCGTCGTGGAGTGGGAGTCCGCGGCGGCCGGTGGCGGGTGAACCCCATATGGCCGGTGTGACTACGCCCCGAGACCGGAGGCGTTTTCATGATCGTGCGCACCTGGTGCGCAAAGATCTTGAATTTACCTGGGGTGTCCTGGGGTTTGATGAAACACCATGTGTTACATACCTGCTGGTCAGGGACTAGACCGCGTCCTTGACCAGCAGGGTCACGCACTCCACGTGGTGGGTCATCGGGAAGGCGTCGAAGGCCCGTAGGTCGGCGAGGCGGTAGCCCCGGTCGCCGAACCAGGCGAGGTCGCGGGCGAGGGTGGCCGGGTCGCAGGAGACGTAGACGATCCGGCTCGCCTCCAGGGTGGCGATACGGTCGACGACCTCGCGGCCGAGACCGGCGCGGGGCGGGTCGACGACGACCAGGTCCGCGCGCTCGATGCCGAAGTGGTCCAGGGCGCTCTCCACCCGGCCCCGGGCGAAGCGGGCCTGTGGGAGGTCACGGAGGTTGCGCTCGGCGTCGCGCACGGCCGGGGACTCGGACTCGACGCCGAACACCGCGCCCTCGGGTCCGACCGCCTCGGCCAGACCTGCGGCGAACAGGCCGACACCGCAGTAGAGGTCGAGCGCCCACTCCCCCGGCCGCGGGGCGGCGAACTCCAGGACCGCGTCGAGCAGGGTGACCGCGGCTCCGGGATGGACCTGCCAGAAGCCGCTCCCGGTGACCTGGAAGTTCCGGTCGCCGACGCGCTCCACGAGGTGGTTGCGGCCGTGGACCACACGGGTGTGCCCCTTGCCCTCGTTCACGAAGACGGCCACGCTCGCGTCGAGATCGGGCACCGCCACCGTACGGCGGGGCTTGGGCGCGACCACGACGGCCTGGTCCCCGGTGTTGGAGGCGATGACCTCCACCGAGGAGGCGTTGCGCCAGTTCATGACCTCGGCGCCGACGTTCTCCACCTCGGGGTGGGCGATCAGGCAGGCGTCCACCGGCTCGATGTCGTGGGAGCGGTGACGGCGCAGGCCGAGGACGCCGTCCCGGTCGACGGCGAACTGGACGCGGGTGCGCCAGCCCAGGCCGTCGGGGGCGCCCGGGACCTCCTCCACGACGCCCTTCCACTCGATCCCGGCCAGCCGCTTGAGCTGCTCGGCGATCACGTCGGTCTTCAGCAGGCGCTGGGCGTCGAGGGAGGCGTGCTGCCAGTCGCAGCCCCCGCAGCGGCCTGGACCGGCGAACGGGCAGGGCGGGGTCACCCGGTCCGGGGAGGCGTCGAGGATCTCGACCGCGTCGGCCCTGAGGAACCGGGTGGTCTCCTCGGTGACCCTGGCGAGGACGCGCTCACCGGGGAGCGCGTGCCGTACGAAGACCACCCGGCCGTCATGACGGGCGACGCACCAGCCACCGTGTGCGACGGGCCCCACAGTCAGTTCGATCGCCATCGCCATGCCCCCAAGGTTCGTCGTCGGTCAAGCCTCCCCGCAGTCAGGGGTACATACGAAAGGTTAAGCCTTGGCGTCCTGGTCCTGAGCCACGTCCTGCCCGGCCGCCTCGGAGCGTGGACGGCGGACCGCGCCGGGGGCGAAGGGCTCGGGACGGCCCTTGAGACGGTCCGAGGAGTGGAGCTGCCAGGGCACGCTGGTGACCATGACACCGGGCTGGAAGAGCAGGCGGCCCTTGAGCCTGAGCGCGCTCTGGTTGTGCAGCAGGTGTTCCCACCAGCGGCCGACGACGTACTCGGGGATGTAGACGGTCACCACGTCGCGGGGTGAGCGGCGGCGCAGCGACTTGACGTAGTCGAGGATCGGACGGGTGATCTCGCGGTAGGGGGAGTCGAGCATCTTCAACGGCACCGGGATGCCCCGTCGCTCCCACTCCTCCTGCAGCAGCCGCGCCTCCTCGCCCTCCACCCCCACGGTGACGGCCTCCAGTGTGGAGGGCCGGGTGGCGCGGGCGTAGGCGAGGGCGCGCAGGGTCGGCTTGTGAATCTTGGAGACCAGGACGATCGCGTGGTTGCGGGCGGGCAGCATCGTCTCGTCCACCTGGATGTCCTCGGCCACGGCGAGCTCGCCCGCCACGTTCTCGTAGTGGCGGTGGATGCCCTTCATGGTCAGGAACAGCACCGGCATGGCCACGCAGACGATCCATGCGCCGTGGGTGAACTTGGTGAGCAGCACGACCACCAGCACCACCCCGGTCATGATGCCGCCGAAGAAGTTGATGACCCGCGAACGCCGCATCTGAGCCCGGACCTTGGGGTCGGTCTCGGTTCTCAGGTGCCGGCTCCAGTGCCGGACCATGCCGATCTGGCTCAGCGTGAACGACACGAAGACGCCGACGATGTAGAGGTTGAGCAGCCGGCTGACGTCGGCCTCGAACCCCCAGAGCAGCAGGCAGGCGCCGGCGGCCAGGATGACGATGCCGTTGGAGAAGGCCAGCCGGTCGCCCCGGGTGTGCAGCTGCCGGGGCAGGAAGCGGTCCTGGGCCAGGATGGAGCCGAGCACCGGGAAGCCGTTGAAGGCGGTGTTGGCCGCGAGGAACAGGATCAGCGCGGTGACCGCGGCGATGGCGAAGAAGAACACCGACCCGTCGCCGAAGACGGCGTCGGCGACCTGGGCGATGATCGGCTGCTGGTAGTAGTCGGGACCGGCGGGCCGGCCGTCGATGAGCATGTCGTGGGCGACGACGGCGGGGTCGGCGAGCTTGACGCCGGAGGCCAGGCCGAGCGCGATGATGCCGACGAACATGGTCACCGCGATCAGGCCCATCATCAGCAGCGTGGTCGCGGCGTTCTTGCTCTTGGGCTTGCGGAAGGCGGGCACGCCGTTGCTGATCGCCTCGACACCGGTGAGCGCGGCGCAGCCGGAGGAGAAGGCCCGCAGGATCAGGAAGGCTGCGGCGAAGGAGGTCAGGTTGGTCTGCTCGGCGACGATCTGGTAGTCGGCGGTGGGCGCGCGCAGCTCGTCGCCGAGGACGAGCAACCGGAAGCCTCCCCATGCGACCAGGCCGATGACCGAGATCATGAAGGCGTAGGTGGGGATGGCGAACGCCGCGCCGGACTCGCGGATGCCGCGGAGGTTGACCACCGTCAGCACGACGACGATGACGATCGCGACCAGCGGCTTGTGCTCGGCGACGTAGGGGATGGTGGCGCCCACGTAGTCGACGCCGTTGGCCACCGACACGGCGACGGTGAGAACGTAGTCGACCATGAGCGCGCTGGCCACGGTGAGGCCGGCGTTCTGCCCCAGGTTGACGGTGGCCACTTCGTAGTCGCCGCCGCCACTGGGGTAGGCGTGCACGTTCTGCCGGTAGGACGCCACGACGGTGAGCATCACCACGACGACGCCGGCGGCGACCCAGGGGGCGAAGCCGTAGAACGACAGGCCCGCGATGGAGAGGATGACCAGGATCTCCTGCGGCGCGTAGGCCACCGAGGAGAGCGCGTCGCTTGCGAAAACGGGCAGCGCGATGCGTTTGGAGAGCAACTGCTCATGTAACTGCGTGCTACGCAGCGCACGCCCGATGAAGAGGCGCTTGACGAGGTCCGTCACCTTTGACACGTCTGCCGATGCTAGTGCCCATCTATATGCTCCGCTGACGCGGCACTCCCGAAACGGTTCATACTGGCTAAGTACATTCGGGAACAAGATCCGCCTCAACGCGACCGGCGGGGGAGCATGCATATCGTGATCATGGGATGTGGCCGAGTGGGTTCGACCCTGGCGCACATTCTGGAGGACAGCGGCCACTCGGTCGCGATCATCGACCGGGATCCGCAGGCGTTCCGCCGACTGCGGGCCGGCTTCCGGGGCCGCCGGGTGACCGGCATTGGTTTTGACCGTGATGTCCTGGAAGAGGCCGGTATCGAGTCCGCCGGCGCCTACGTGGCGGTGAGCAGCGGCGACAACTCCAACATCATCTCCGCCCGGGTCGCCCGCGAGACGTTCGGCGTGGACAACGTGGTGGCCCGTATCTACGACTCCCGGCGAGCCGAGGTCTACCAGCGGCTGGGCATCCCCACCGTGGCCACGGTCCGCTGGACCGCCGACCAGATCCTGCGCCGGGTCCTTCCCGAGGGGGCCGAGCCGCTCTGGCGCGATCCGACCGGAGCCGTCGTGCTGGCCGAGGTGGCCTACCACCCCGGCTGGATCGGCATCAGGACCAGGGACCTGGAGGAGGCCGCGGGCACCCGCCTGGCGTTCCTCAACCGGATGGGCGAGACCCTGCTGCCCCGGAACGACTCCGTGGTGCAGGAGGGCGACATCCTGCACGTCATGGCGGTCGAGAGCGACATGGAACGCATCAACAAGGTGCTCTCCGGGGCTCCGGAGGAGAGGCACTGATGCGCGTCACCATCGCGGGTGCGGGAGCCGTCGGCCGGTCCATCGCCGCCGAACTCCTGGAGAACGGTCACGAGGTCCTCCTGGTCGACATCGACCCCAGGGCCATCAAGATCGATACCGTGCCACGGGCCGAGTGGCTGCTCGCCGACGCCTGCGAGATCTCCTCGCTGGACGAGGCGGGCCTGGCCGACTGCCACGTGGTCGTCGCCGCGAGCGGCGACGACAAGGTGAACCTCGTCGTGTCGCTGCTCGCCAAGACCGAGTACGGCGTTCCACGCGTGGTCGCCAGGATCAACCACCCCAAGAACGAGTGGCTGTTCAACGAGTCGTGGGGCGTGGACGTGGCCGTCTCGACCCCGCGCCTGCTGAGCGCGCTGGTGGAGGAGGCGGTGAGCGTCGGCGACCTGGTCCGTCTGATGACCTTCCGCCAGGGGCAGGCCAACCTGGTCGAGCTCACCCTGCCCGAGGACGCGCCGGTCGTCGGGCAGCGCGCCGGCTCGGTGCCGTGGCCGACCGACACCGCCCTGGTCGCGATCCTGCGTGAGGGCCGGGTGCTGGTCCCCACCGACGACGACCCGCTGGAGGCCGGGGACGAGCTGATGTTCGTGGCCAACCAGGAGGTCGAGGAGGAGCTGGCCCGGTTGCTGTCCCCGCACTGACCCCCACCCGAAGAGCGGTCACCGACCCGGCCCTCCCGCCGCGAGGGCCGGACGGTGGTGGAGGGCCGGCCGGAAAGACCCGGAGTGCCGGAGGGTTCCTCAGGGACTCGTCAGGGAGGCGGCGGCACCCGGGGACCGTCTCGGCGGCGGGTCAGGGGACGGCGGGCCTGACCGGGGTCCGGCCCCTGGCCAGCAGCCACACCATGGCGGCGAGGCTCGCGACCTGGAGCGGCCAGCCCATCACGATCTTGAGGATGCCCAGCTCGGCGACCGCGTCGTTCCCCCCGATGACGTAGACGGGGAACTGGACGGCCACCCGGATCACGCATGGGAGCATCAGCATCCAGGTGAGCCTGGAGCAGAGCCGCACGACGTCCGGATCCCCGCGCCAGGCCGTGGGGTCGCCGGTGACGGACCCGATCAGGAAACCCACCACCGGCCACCTGACGACGATTGACAGCAGCATCGCCACGGCGTAGCCGGCGTTGTAGAGGATGCCCGGCAGGAAGACGTCCTTCGCCTCACCCGTGCGGGAGGCGAAGAACGCGCCGATGCCGATGCCGATCAGGCTGTTGACGACGAACTGCGGCGTCGACCGTTGCAGCAGCCGGGCGATCAGCAACGCCACCGCGGTGGAGACGCTGACGATCAGTGACGGCTTCAGCTCGGAGGTGACGATCCACATCACGGTGAAGACGACCGTGGGCACGGCGGCCTCGATGACGCCCCGCACGCCGCCGAAGGCCTTGGCGAGCTGACTGCGCATCGCCGCCTCCACCGTGGCGTGCGCGGTGTTCTCCTCGGTGGTGCTCATCTTCTCGCTCACCGCTCCGTGGTCGTCGATCGCTCACGCACCGCCCGCCGGGCGCAGCTCGTATCTGGGATTGAACATCACCTTGCGCCCGTCCTGGAGGCTGACAAGCCCTTCGGCCAGTAGCATCCGGCCCGGTTCGATGCCGGCGATCCTCCGGCGCCCCAGCCAGACCAGGTCGATCACATCCGAACCGTCGTAGAGCTCCGCTTCGAGCGCGGGCGCACCCCCGCGAGGGCGCAACGTCACCGTCCGTAGTGTACCGGTGACGCAGAATCGGCGTCGGCCGCCACACGAGGCGATGGGCGTCGCGCCGTGGCGATCGAGGTCCTGCTGGAGTTCGCTGGCCTCCAGTTCGGCCTGACTCGTCGTCAGCCGCCGGAAGAAGCCTCGAAATCCGCCTTGTTTATGCGGTTCCTGAGAACCCACGACCTCTCCTTCACATACGTGTTGAATCAGCGTACGCGATCCCCCATGTCAGCGAAGCTCGGCGATCTCCGGACCACGCTCGAACGGCTTGAGGTCGGGCACCTCGGCCTGCTCGGCCTGCTCCTCCACGGCCTGCCTGGCCTCCGGCGGAAGCCGCAGCTCGATCGGCTCCTTGGGTGCCATCGGCTCGTCACCGCGGACCACCACGATGTCACGGACGACGTCCTCCAGCGTGGCGGCGACCTCGGCGTCCAGCGCGGCACGGCCGCTGATCACCGCGCGGAGGAACCAGCGCGGCCCGTCGACGCCGATGTAGCGGACCGGCTGGGCCACCCCGTCGGCCGGAACCCGCGCGGCCAGCTCGACCCCGAAGGGGCCCTGCTGCTCCTCCGCCGTACCGCCGGCGCCCTTCACGCCCTCGGCGAGCTCGGCCCGGACCTCTTCCCAGATCCCGCTGCGCTTGGGGGCCGCGAACGCGTGCACCTGCAGGGCGCTCTCCTCGAACACGACGACCGCGCCCACGATCTGGTCACCGGCCAGATTGAGCTGTACCTCGAAACCCGGATCGACCGGCAGGCGCAGCCCTCCGAGGTCCACCCGTTCCCGCTGGGAGTGCTGCTCATCGGAGTCCCACGGGCCTGCCTCACGAGTCCGGGCCGGTTCGGCCCGCTCATCCCTTTCGGCCTGCTCGACCTCCCCGGCCGGGGCCGGAGACTCCTCACGACGACGACGTCCGAACACTTTCCTCACGCTCCTTGAAGGTTCACTGGTCGCTCTCCGCGGCCCCGCCTCACGGGTGACGACGGCGCCGCGGACTGCTCCGGCGGCGGACTCGTCGGCCGTTACACGGGGGCTCATCGGCCGGCTCCCTGTCAGCGGCCGGTGGACCCGAACCCGCCGACGCCTCGCGTCGAGCCGGGCAACCGGTCCACCTCGTAGAAAACGGCGCGCTCCACCCGCTGGATCACGAGCTGCGCGACGCGGTCCCCTCTGCGCAGCCGTACCGCGTCCTTGCTGTCGGTGTTGAGCAACGTCACCTTGATCTCGCCCCGGTAACCCGCGTCCACGGTGCCCGGCGCGTTCACGAGCGTCACACCGTGCCTGGTGGCCAGGCCGGAACGCGGGTGAACGAACGCGGCGTATCCGTCGGGCAGGGCGATCGCCACACCGGTGCCGACCACGGCCCGTTCCCCGGGCAGCAGTTCGACGTCCTCGGCGGCGTGGAGGTCGGCGCCGGCGTCGCCCGGGTGGGCGTAGGACGGCATCGGCAGCCCGGCGTCGAGCCGGTGGATCAGCACCTCGACCTTGCTGGTCACGGGTTCACCTCGTACTCGTGATGTTCGTCGACAATGGTCTGAAGATCTCCGTGCTTGGCGAAGTGCTCCATGCTCACCTCGATGAAGAGCGCCGCGGCCCGCACGGCGACCGGGCCGTCCGGTGAGCCGATCCGCCCCTCAGCCTCAAGGTACGCCTTCCTGCCCGAGGTTCCGGTACACCAGGCACGCAGGTGCAGGGTGGTGCCGACCGGAACGGGAGCGAGATAGTCGGTCTCCAGCCGCCCGGTGACGTAGGGGCGCTGGAAGAGCCAGATCGACATACCGATGATCTCGTCCATCGCCGCGGCCAGCAGACCGCCGTGCGCGAGGCCCGGCGCGCCCTGGTGCACCTCCCCCACGGTGAACTCGGCGACCACCGTGAGCCCGTCGGGGGTGACGGCGTTCAGGTGGAGACCGGTCGGATGCCGGGATCCGCAGCCGAAGCAGTTGCTGTAGTGGGAGCCGAGCGGGGTGCCGGGGGCGGGCGCGTCCGGGTGCGCCTCCGGCGGTGCCGCTCCCGGTGGAGGGGTTGTCAGCGTGGAACGGGTCACGGAGCAGAACGTTACCCCCTGTGCTGGGGGGATTCCTCATTCGGCGGACCGGCGGGGCCGCCCGCTCCGGCGGGTCCGGCGGCGCCCCCCTGTCCTGCCCGCTCGGCGGATCCGGCGGCGCCAGGCTCGGCGGGCTTCTCCGGCGACTCCGCGCCCGCCTCCGAGCCCGCCGCCGAATCGGCCGGTGGGGCCCCCGCGTCCGGAGGCCCGGTATCCGGCACCGGTGGATCGCTCATGAGCGCCGGCAGCGACCGGTAGATCACAGCCGCGACCGGCACCGCCACCGCGGCGCCGGCGATGCCCGCGACGATACCGCCCACGGCCAGCACCAGGATGATCGCCAGCGGGTGGAAACTCAGCGCCCTGCCGACGATCAGCGGCTGGAGGACGTGGTTCTCCAGCTGCTGCTCGACGAGCAGGATGCCCAGGAAGATCAGAGCGTAGATCGGGCCCTTCGCGCCGAGGGTCACCACGGTGGCGACCCCGCCGGCGAAGAAGATTCCGACGATGGGGATGAAGCTGGCCAGGAAGATCAGCACGGCGAGCGGCGCCCAGAGTGGCACGCCCATCCCGGCGAGCACGATGCCCATGACCACACCGTGCACGGCGGCCACCGCCACGGTGCCCTGCACGTAGTGCGAGAGGGTCACCCAGGCGATCCGCCCGGCCCGGTCGACCCGGGGCGCGGCCGAGCCGAACGCCCTCAGGAACCACGACCAGATGCGATCGCCGTCCTTGAGCAGGAAGAAGGTGACGAAGAGCAGCAGCACCAGGGAGGCGAGCACCTCCAGCGCCACCGTGGCGCCGGTGAGCACGGTCTGGGTGATCTGGTTGCGCTGCGCGGTGACCTGCGTGGCGATCTCGTCGATCCACTTGGTGAGCTGGTTCGGCTGCAGGTGCAGCGGGCCGGTGTAGAACCACTGCTCCACGGTCTTGGAGGTCGCCTTCACCTGGTCGACCAGGCCGGGGAACTCGTCGTTGGCCCGCAGTCCGATGAACCAGCCGGTGCCGCCCATCACCGCGAACGCGATCAGCATGGTGATCCAGGTGGCGTAGATCGGCCGTATGCCGACCGCCCGGAGCCTGCGGGTGATGGGGAACAGCAGCGCGGTCAGCAGCAGTGCGACGGCCACCGGAAGGATCACGATGTGTAACGTCGCGATGAACTGCGCAAAGTAGAACACCGCCCAGCCAATAATGATCAGACACAGGCTCCAGACGGCTATGCGGAGCAAGATGCGCGGCACCAGCTGTGTCAGACGTTCCCGATCGGAGATCACACCATCCAGACTGTCACGCCCCGGCCTGGAATGCGCATGGTTATCGGCCGGACACGGAGCGGAGGACCCGGCTGCGCGGCCGGACCCTCCGCGCACGGTCCGGATCAGCGCTCTCCCGGTGGCCGGGCGATCACCCTGTCGTCGAGGTAGCAACTGCAGTTGCCGCAGCCTGGAGTCATGTTCTCCTCCCTCACCTGTCGTCTTTCGACCGTACGGCGGAAGCGTCCGACGGAAAGGACAGATTCACGTGTGTGGCCGGGCGGGGACGGCCGGAGGATCGCCCCGTGGTATGGCGTCACGTGCCGCCGGATTGGAGGAGACTAGTGTTCTTCTGCGGAGCGAAAACCCGCGTGGAGCGCGCGAAGGGGAGGGAACCATGGCCGACAAGACCGAGAAGCAGGACATGGCATGGCGGGCCATCGGTGGCCTGGTGGGACTCGTGACGGCCTGGGGTGCCAGAAAGGTCATCGGGTTCGCCTGGGAGAAGACCACCGGCAGGAAGCCCCCGGCGGACAGCGAGTCGCTGGACATCGGCCTGGGCGAGGCGATCGGCTACGCCGTGGTGATGGGGGTGGGCATGCAGGTCGCGCAGATCGTGGTCGCCCGCACCGCCAGGAAGCGTTACAACGCGTGGAAGGCCGTCAAGGACACGGCCAGGGAGGTCGCCTCCTGACGCCTTCCGGCGGTGGGGCGTGCCGTACCACGGGGGTCAGGATTCGAGCGCGGCGAGAAACTCCTTCGCCCAGCGGTCCACGTCGTAGGTCGCGACCCGCCTGCGGAGCGAGCGCATCCGCCGGGACAGGTCGTGTGGTGTGGCCCGCATCGCGGCCAGCATGGTGCGCTTGAGTCCGTCCACGTCGTAGGGGTTGACCATGAACGCCTGCCGCAGCTCGTCGGCGGCCCCGGCGAACTCGCTGAGCACCAGCGCGCCGCGCAGGTCGTTGCGGCAGGCGATGTACTCCTTGGCGACCAGGTTCATCCCGTCGCGCAGCGGGGTCACCACCATCACGTCCGCCGCCAGGTAGAGCGCGGCCAGCTCCTCCCTGCCGTAGGACTGGTGCATGTACTGCACGGGCTGCTGACCGAACTCGCCCTGTTCGCCGTTGATCCGGCCGACCTGGAGCTCGATCGAGTCGCGCAGGCGCATGTACTCCTCGACCCGCTCCCGGCTCGGCGTCGCGATCTGCACGAACGCCGCCTCCCCGGGTTTGATCGAGCCCTCCGAGAGCAGTTCCCCGAACGCCTTGAGCCGCTGGCCGATGCCCTTGGTGTAGTCGAGCCGGTCCACGCCGAGCAGCATGCACTCGGGGTCTCCCAGTTCGGTGCGGATCTCCTTGGCGCGCTCGATGATGTGCGGTTCGCGGACCAGGGAGTCCAGTTCGCCGAAGTCGACCGATATGGGGAACGCCGCGGCCCGCACCACCCGGTCGCCCACGTGGATCTCGTTCTTGTGGTGCGGGAGGCCGAGCAGGCGGCGGCAGAGCCGGATGAAGTTCGACGCGCCGCCGGGGCGCTGGAAGCCGACCAGGTCGGCGCCGAGCAGGCCCTCCACTATCTCCCGCCGCCAGGGCAGCTGCGAGAACAGCTCGACCGGCGGGAAGGGAATGTGCAGGAAGAAGCCGATGCGCAGGTCCGGGCGGAGTTTGCGCAGCATGGCCGGGACGAGCTGGAGCTGGTAGTCCTGGATCCAGACCACCGCGTTCTCCGCGGCCTCCTCGGCGGCGGCACGGGCGAACCGGTCGTTGACCGCGCGATAGGCCTCCCAGGTGAGGCGTGAGTAGGCCGGGGGGGCCACCACGTCGTGATACAGCGGCCAGAGGGTGGCGTTGGAGAAGCCCTCGTAGTAGAGCTCGACCTCCGACTCCGACAGGGGGACGGGGATGAGCTGCATGCCGTCGTGCTCGAAGGGGTCGAGATACTCGCCGGGGGCGCCGTGCCAGCCGATCCAGGCACCTTCTCTGCGTTGGAGGACGGGGGCGATCGCGGTGACCAGGCCGCCGGGGCTGCGCCGCCACATGTCGTCACCCGCACGGTCAACGGGGAGGCGGTTCGCGACGATCAAAAATGAACTGCGACCCTGCACAGAGTCCTCCAGGTAGTCGGTCTACTGGTAACAACTACCCAATTCAGACGTTTCTATGACTTACCGGGTGGAAGCACCCGATGAATTCTCAAATCATCCCGAACGACACTGGCAAGCTTCCTTGTCGCGACCCGGTTGAGGGCCCCGCCGGCCACGGCTCCGGTGAGGAAGGGGCCGAGGGTGGTCAGGTGACGTCCGAGAGTACGCATGAGACGGTTGCGCAGCGCCGTCTTGGTGGCCGCGCCGAGCGCGAGGGTGACCGAGGCGGGGGCCATCGGGTCGACACCACGCTGTCTGGACCAGGCCGCCACGAAGACCATGGCCCGCTGGGTGCCGGTACCGGGCACCCGCACACCGTACACCTCGTGCAGTTCGGCGAGGAGCTTGACCTCGATCGCGGCGACCACGAGGGTCTCGGCCACGAGCTGGGCGGGGGCTGAAAGAAGCAGGGGCGGGGCGGCGAACTCCGCCGCCGCGAGGGCTCCGCCGATGGCGCCGACGGTCATGGTGGCCTTGGCCGCGGTCCGTACGAGGTCGTCGGCGAGAGCCTCGGAGGTGAACCCGTGGTGGTGCGCGGAGAGGGTCGCCAGATCACGGATGGGGATGCGGGGCGCGACGGCGGTGAACACGTCAGCCAGCCACCGGCCCCGGCCCACCCCCGTGGCCTTGGCCCTTGCGGAGCCTCTGGCCAGCGCCGCCGTCAGACGGCCGAGCAACCGCTGTCGCTCGGCACCGCCCATGTCGCCGGGCTCCACGAGCCTGCCGACGAGCTCAGCCACCTCCCTGTCCGGCGTGCCGCCCGCCCGATCCGGTGCGCCGGTCGACTCCCCGGCCGTGGAGTCGCCCGGCTCGGCATCGGTCTGTCTGTTCTCTGACGTCATGTCGCGGAACCTCCTCAAGGCTGCCCTGGAGCCCTACCCGTCGATGGACGGACACACATCGGACAGGCCGTCGGAACATCGTCAGGCCGCGCACTCCTTGCAGATCTGCTGGCCGTTCCTCTCAACGGCCAACTGGCTGCGGTGATGCACCAGGAAGCACCGCGCACAGGTGAACTCGTCGGCCTGACGAGGAATCACCCGGAGCGAGAGCTCCTCGTTGGACAGGTCCGCGCCCGGCAGTTCGAGCGACTCGGCGAGATCCGTCTCGTCGATGTCGATGCTGCCCGAGGACTTGTCGGTACGGCGTGCCTGCAATTCTTGAAGACTGTCCTCGTTGAGGTCGTCATCAGTCTTGCGTGGGCTGTCGTAGTCGGTAGCCATCGGTCTGCTCCATCCCCCTCGTCTATCTGTCTGCGCTTGTCAATCTGTCTGCGCTCGTTCGCGCGTGTGTAACGTTCGAGAGGCTCAACTTGTGCCCGATCCGCCAGATAGATTCCTGCTTCGGTACCCCGTCGGAATGGTCGTCGAACCTCCCCACACGTGAGGGACCCACCGCCAGTGGCCACGGTTAGCCAAATATGGCGTAAACCACAGCATTGGCGACATGCACCACCGTGTTCGACGGCACATCCAACCACATGTACGGCGTGAACGAGACGCCCCCCGCCGGATCAGCGCGACTGAAGTCTCACCGTCACCACGAGACCTCCGCCGTCCCTGGGGACCGCGGTCACATTACCCCCGTGAGCGCGCACGACGGCACGGACGATCGACAACCCGAGACCGGCCCCCTTGGACGAGTCGACCCGGTCGGCGTTGAGCCGCCGGAACGGCTCGAACAGACTGCCCACCTCATACGCGGGCACGTGCGGCCCGGTGTTGGCCACCTGAACAACCAGTGCGCCCTCCACCATTCCCGTGCGCACCCACAGACGGCCGGACTCGGGCAGGTTGTGCTTGATGGCGTTCTCCACCAGGTTGGCCACGCAGCGCTCCAGGAGCACCGGATCGCCTACGGTACCGGCGTTCTGGAGCTCCGTGGTCACGGTGACCCCGGCCTCCTCGGCGCGCGGGGCGAGCTGTTCGACCGCGGCCTGGGCGACGTCCCTCATGTCCACCGGCTTGCGCACGCTCAGCTCGCGCTCACTGCGGGCCAGCAGCAGCAGGCCCTCGATGAGACGCTCGTTGCGGGCGTTGACCTCCAGGAGGGTACGGCCGAGCGCCTTGAGATCCTCCGACGCCTCCGGGTCGCCCAGCGCGATCTCCAGGACCGTCCGGTTGATCGTCAGGGGGGTGCGGAGCTCGTGCGAGGCGTTGGCGACGAACCTCCGCTGTGTGTCGAACGCCACATTCAGCCTGGTGAGCATGGCGTCGAAGGTGTCGGCCAGCTCCTTGAGCTCGTCGTCGGGCCCCTTGAGGTCGATCCGCTCGTGGGCGAGGGTGCTGCCGGAGAGCTTGCGGGCCGTCACGGTCATCTGCTGGATCGGCTTGAGCGCGCGGTCGGCGACGAGGTAGCCGATGATGGTCGCCAGAACACCCACCCCGGCCAGGGCGAGCAGCGACCGGGTGAGCAGGGCCTCGCGCGCCCTGTCGATGGCGAGGTGCAGGTAGACGTTCCACCGCTGTTCGAGATCGGCCGCGAGGGACGGCGGGAAGCCGTCCAGATCGAGCGGCGGCCACGCCTGGTCGATCGCCCAGCCCACCATGATGTAGATCACGAACAGGAGGAGGACCCCGGCCATGAAGAACATCGCGCCGTAGGTGATGGTGAGCCGCCACCGGATGCCGACCCGGCCGACGATCGCCCGCATCCGCTCCAGGGGGGTGGACTGCGGAGAGACCGCGCCGGGCGGCGGCGGACCGTCCCAGACCGGCGGCCCGGTGGGCGGCGGCGGCTGGAGTTTCACCGGAAAGGCCGGGGACGGCCGACCGCCGTTGCGGGGGACCCGCTCGGAGTGCGGGCTGATCATCGGGTGGGTCGGCACGGACTGGCCGGGCTCTCCTGCCGGAAAACCCACGCGCCGTTCCTCTCCCCCGCCCGTCGGCGTACTCACAACTTGTATCCGACCCCGGGCACCGTCTCGATCACCTGAGGCTCACCCAGCTTCTTCCTCAGGGTCATCATGGTGACGCGCACCACGTTGGTGAACGGGTCGATGTTCTCGTCCCACGCCTTGTCCAGCAGGTCCTCCTGGCTGACGACCGCGCCCTCGGCGCGCATCAGCTCCTCCAGGACCGCGAACTCCTTCTTGGTGAGCGCGACCTCCTCGCCGTCCCTGGTGACCAGGCGCCTGCCCGGGTCCAGGCGGACCCCGGCACGTTCCAGCACCGGCGGCAGCGCCGGAGCCGAGCGGCGCCCGAGCGCCCGCACCCTGGCCACCAGCTCGATGAACACGAAGGGCTTGGCCAGGTAGTCGTCGGCGCCCAGCCCCAGCCCCTCCACCTTGTCGTCGACGTCGCCGGACGCGGTGAGCATCAGGATCCGGGAGGCGGTCCGCTCGGCCACCAGGCGGCGGCAGACCTCGTCTCCGTGGACCTTGGGCAGGTCCCGGTCCAGGACGATCACGTCGTAGTCGATGTAGGCGGTCCGTTCCAGGGCGCCGGCACCGTCGTAGGCGACGTCCACCGCCATGGCCTCACGCCGCAGTCCCGTCGCGATCGCGTCCGCGAGCACCCGCTCGTCCTCCACCACAAGCACTCGCACGGCCTCTGGCACCTCCCCTTAAGATCTGCGAACAGCCGCCGGAACAGCTACTCATTGTCGCCATACCCTCGTAAGACGGCGGTAAGGCCATACCTCCATCACCACAATGCGTGATGTAAGGCACATATAGGTTTAGCTGCCCGGCGGCGGTGGGTACAGCCCGAAGCCAGCCCCTTGCCGACCCGGCCTTCAACCCCCGTGAGAAAGAAGGTGAGATGGGCGAGTTCACCACCACGATCGAACACCGCCTCGACCAGGCATACAAGAACCTGCAAGAGGCCCGATCCTCCGGCGATCACTACCTCGCCGACACCTTCACCGCCGAGATCGAGGATCTCCACCGTCTGGCCACAGACAACGGCATCCCCATCCAGCGCTGATGCGAAGGAGCCCCCCGGGGGCGCCCCGGGGGGCTCCTTCGCGTCCGGTCTCCTCCGATCCGGCCCACGGCCCGGTGTGCCGACGCGGCGCGCCCAGCGCGCTCAAGCCGACCGTGGACGAGGCGGTCGGGGAGTGCCCCGGCATCGAGCACGTGCT
>NZ_JBSGCR010000051.1:0-19483 GCF_053601935.1 Streptosporangium sp. NPDC004631
TGGCAGTGAAGAAGATCAAGCGACGCTGACCTCGCGCGATTGTCCCCCTCTGTTCTCACAGACTGCGCACCTACCTGGCGGGGGTGCGCCCGCTCCGCACCCACCCCCACCGGGTGCGTGAGCCCCTGCGGCCCGGCCTCCCCGTGTTGAGGGACGCCGGAGGCCGGGCCGCCCTCGACCGGGTGCCGTGACCGTGGTGAGCGCGACCGGCCACGGCACCCGCACCACTCAGGGAGGCGATGAAGTGTGGAGGATCTGATCGCGTTCCTGGGCGCCCGCCTCGATGAGGACGTCCTGGTCGCGATTGCCGCCCCCCGCGGCCCGTGGTCCTGGATCGCACCGAACGGATACCCACAGCGGATCACCAACCCGCGGGCCGTGGTCGTGGCCGAGACGTACTGCAGCCCCCGTGCTCCGGTCCGCGTCGCCGACCACATCGTCCGCCACGACCCGGCCCGCGTGCTGGCCGAGGTCGCCGCCAAACGGCAGATCATTGAGCACAACGCCCGTCTCCATCAGATGGCCGATCCCGCGACGCATCCCGGTCAGGAGTACGTGCTGGCCGCCGGGGCCACCACCACTCAGGTCGCGGTCGATGCGGCGGTCGGGCGGGCGCTCACCTGGATCAGGGCGCAGTAGGGGCAGGGCGGGGCTGGTGGCACGCAGCAAGGGGCGCACCGGCCGGCCATGGCGCCGCCTCACCCGCCGCCTGCGCGACAGTCCAGGCGGTGACGTGTGCTGGCTGTGCGGGCAGGTCATCGACTTGTCGCTGCCTCGCACTCACCGCATGAGCTGGACCGCTGACCACGTCGACCCGATCAGCCTCGGTGGTGCTCCTCGGGACGCATCCCTTCTGCGGCCCGCTCACCGGGCGTGCAACAGCAGCCGCGGCAACCGGATGACGACGAAGGTGCGGCGGCAAGGGGTGCAGACCTCCGAACCTTGGTGACCCCCTGAACCAGACATTTTCGCGTTTGTGCAGGTCACAACTTTTTAGATTCGGGATTTGGGAGACCCGCGCCCCTCTCCCTTTTCTCTCCCCGCATCGAACCCTGGGGGTGATCATGGTCCGCCGTGTGTCCACCGTGGTCTCCGAGGGCGATCGGCGCGCGTCGCTGGAGGCGATCCGCGACAAGCTCGCCCGCGAGCTGACCGGCGCGACCGGCCGTGATGCTGCGGTCATCGCCAAGGAACTGCGCGCGGTACTCGCCGACCTGGACGCCCTGCCCGGCGGGAAGGAGGTGAGCAAGGTTGACGAGCTCGCTGCACGACGTGCGGATCGGCGCGCAGACGCCGCGGGTCGGTAAGTGGCCCGCCTACGTGTCGTCGGCCGCGCCGGAGGTGATCGACCTGGCCGCGTCCGCCGGGCTGATCCTGGACCCGTGGCAGTGCTACGTCCTGACCCACGGCCTGGGCGAGCAGGCCGACGGCGGATGGGCGGCGACGAAGGTCTCCTGCTGGGTGCCCAGGCAGAACGGCAAGGGCGGCATCATCGAGGCGTTGGAGCTGGGCTGGCTTTTTCTGCTCGGTGAGAAGCTGATCCTGCACTCGGCGCATGAGTACAAGACCGCCCAAGAGGCGTACCTGCGAATCAAGGGCCTGTGTGAGTCGACGCCGGACCTGGACCGGCGGGTGCAACGCTACTGGCAGGCCAACGGCGAGCAGGGCATCGAACTGACCCGGGCGGCGGGCGGGGCGCGGCTGCGGTTCGTGGCGCGCAGCCGTACGAGCGGCCGGGGTTTCTCCGGCGACAAGAACATCCTCGACGAGGCCCAGGAGCTCACCGCCCTGCAGCGGGCCGCCATGCTGCCGACCCTGTCGGCCAGGCCCAACCCGCAGGAGTGGTTCTTCGGCACCCCGCCGTCGGAGGCGGACGCCTGGGCCTACGGGCTGCGCGAGGACGGCGAGGCCGGGGCCGCGCGCATGGCCCACTTCGACTGGGGCGCCGACCTCGACCCCACGAAGGTGGAGGACCGGCGGCGCGCGGCCACCGATCGAGACCTCTGGTACGAGTGCAATCCGGCGTTGGGCCTGCGGATCAGCGAAGAGACCGTCGAGGATGAGGCCCGGCCGAGTGGCCTGGGCGAGGAGTTCGCCGCCGAGCGTCTCGGGGCGTGGAGGCCCAAGGCGTCGGCCGGTCCGGGCGAGCTGGACATCGCGGCGTGGGAGAAGCTGGCCGATGCCGCCTCGCGTCGCCAGGGCGATGTGGCGTTCGCCCTCGACATCACCCCGTCGCGGGACGCGGCCTGTATCGCCGTCTACGGGCTGCGCGGTGACGGCCTGGGCCACGCCGAGGTGATCGAGCACCGGCCGGGCACCGACTGGCTGGTGGACCGGCTGGTGGAGCTGCGCAGGCGGCACAACCCGGTGGCGATCGGCCTGGACGTCAAGGGCCCGGCCGGGTCCCTGCTGGTCGACCTGGAGAAGGCGGGCATCGTCCGGCCGGAGGATCCCGAGCACCCGGCGTACGGGCAGCTGGCGGTTCCCACCGCGGCGGAGGTCGCCGCGGGGTGTGGGCAGCTGGCCGACGCGGTACGGCAGGCCACGCTGCGCCACATCGGCCAGGACCTGATGACCACGGCCATCGTCGGCGCCAAAACAAGGCCGCTGGGGGACGCCTGGGCGTGGGGGCGGCGCATCTCCACCGTGGACATCTCGCCGCTGGTGGCGGTGACGCTGGCCCGGTGGGCGTGGGAGACCCGCGCCCATCTGGTGGCGGCGGACTACGACGTATCGGACTCGGTCTACTGATGGGGGCGGCGTGCGGGAGCTGGTGACGACCCTGCTGGATGTGCTGGGCCTGCTGCTGGTCGCGGCCGGGGCCGCCGCGGCGCTGCTGCCGCTGCTCGGCTGGGGCGCTCTGGGGGTGGCGGGCGCCGTGGTGCTGGCCGGGTCCTGGTGGGCGGCTCGCGCGGCGCGGCCGGCGGACCGGGCCGGTGTGCGGTGAGTCTGTTCTCCCGCCGCGCGCAGCCGGGGCAGAGCGCCGCTGAGCTGATCCCGCCGCGGCCGGTGTCGCGGGCCGGGTCGGTGTCGGTGACGAATGAGACGGCGCTGCGGCATTCGGCGGTGTGGGCGTGCCTGCGGCTGCGCGCCAACCTGCTCAGCACGATGCCGGTGGATCTGTACCGGCGGGTGGACGGCGTGCAGATCGAGGTGACCAAGCCGCCGGTCCTGGTTACACCCGGCGGCGAGCGGGTCGATATGCAGGAGTGGCTGTACAGCAGCCAGTTCGACCTGGACCGGGCGGGCAACGTCTTCGGGCTGATCACCGCGAAAGACGGCTTCGGCCTGCCGGCGCGCATCGACCTGGTGCCGCTGGCCGAGGTGAGCGTGATCATCCGCAAGGGCATGCTGTCGAAGTACCGCATCGCCGGCACCAAGTACGACCCCGCGCAGGTGTGGCACGAGCGGCAGTACACCGTGGCCGGCATGCATGTGGGCCTGTCGCCGATCGCTTATGCGGCCTGGTCGATCGGCGAGTACCTGAGCGTGCAGGAGTTCGCCCTGGACTGGTTCGGCGGCGGCGCCATCCCGTCCGGGCACCTGAAGAACACGGCCAAGACGATCAACCCGGCGGAGGCGGCCACCGCCAAGACGCGCTTCAAGGCATCGGTGGCCTCCCGGGATCTGTTCGTCACCGGCTCCGACTGGGAGTACTCGATGATCCAGGCCGAGGCGGCGGGCGCCGACTGGATCGAGGCCAAGAGGTTCGGCGTCGGCGACATCGCCCGGTTCTTCGACTGCCCCGGTGACCTGATCGACGCGGCGGTGTCCACCGGGTCGATCACGTATGCCAGCGTCACCCAGCGCAACCTGCAGTTCCTGATCATGCATCTCGGTCCGGCCGTGGTGCGTCGGGAGAACGCGCTCAACCGGCTCACCCCCAAGCCTCGGTACGTGAAACTCAACACCGATGCGCTGCTGCGGATGGATCCGCAGGGCCGGGCGATGGCGCTCAAGACGCAGATCGACGCGCGCACGCTGACGCCCAACGAGGCGCGCGAGCTGGAGGACCGGCCGCCGCTGACGCCGGACCAGCTGGCGGAGTTCGACCGGCTGTTCGGCAGTCCCAACAAGCCGCCCGCGGCGGCGTCCACCGCGATCCCTGGAGCATTGTCATGACCGACCTGTCTCGTCTGCGCGCCGCTGCGGCGGCCGACCGTGCCGCCGCGGCCCGAAGCACATCGATGGCGCTGCCCCGCGACCGGCCCGAGTCGCCTGAGCTGCGGTTCGCCTCGCAGCTGCGCGCGAAGAAGGTCGAGCGTGACGGCCAGGAGTGGTACCTGGTCGAGGGGTACGCGAGCGCGTTCGAGCGGCCGTATGAGATGTACGACTGGTACGGGCCGTACACCGAGATCGTCAGCGTCGGGGCCGCGGACAAGACTTTGGAGGCCAACCCCGAGGTGGTGTGGCGGTTCAACCACGCGGGCACGCCGATGGCCGGCACCCGCAACGGCCGCCTGGAGCTGTGGGCCGATGAGACCGGTCTGGGGGATCGGGCGTGGCTGAACCCGAAGCGCGCCGATGTCCAGTTGGTCGTCCAGGCGATCGAGGACGGCGACGTGCGCGAGCAGTCGTTCATGTTCCGCATCACCTCGGGGCATTGGTCGCCGGACTACGCCGAGTACCGCATCGACGCCTTCGACCTGGAGCGCGGCGACGTCGGGCCGGTCACCTACGGCGCGAACCCGCACACCTCGGTCTCCGCACGCGGCGGCGATTTCCTGGCGTCGATTCCCCGGCTGTCGCCCCTGGTCGCCCGGGAGGCGTACACGCTGCTGGGCCGACGCTCTGACCTGGCGGCGGCCCCGCCTTCGGGAACACCGTCGCCGGCCGTGCAGGGCCGCTCCATCGCGATGCTGCGCACCCGGCTGCTGGTCGAGGCCGACGAAGAGTAATCCGCGTGCCCCGGCAGATCGCCCGGGGCCCGCCCCTTGTTCCGCGCCGTCCGGCAGATCGCCCGGAGGCGAGAGACCCGAACGTCTGGCAGACGCCCAGCCGCTGGGGCCGCACATCCCGTCATCGGATCTACCGGAAAGGACAGCCCCCATGGCTGGCACCATCGACGACCTGATCGCCTCGATCGAGGTCGAGCTGGAAGCAGCGAGGAAGCGCCGTACCAAGTGCGGCAAGGAGGTGGAGCTGATCTTGGCCAAGGCGCAGCAGGACGGCCGCTCCAACCTCACCGCGGAGGAGGACGAGCGGGTCGCCGAACTGTTCGCCGCCCGCGACCAGGCCAGGACCGACATCGAGGGCATCGAGGGCAAGCTCGCCAACGCCAACAAGATCAAGGCCGAGGAGATGGAGCGCCTGGAGCAGCAGCGCCAGAGCAAGCCGACCGAGACCCGGCTCCCGGCCTATGACCGGGTGGCCCGGGTCGGCGCCGAGGAGCGCACCTACCGCAAGGACAGCGACCGGTACGGCAAGCAGTTCCTGATGGACATCTCCCGCCAGTTCCTGTTTCAGGACGTCGAGGCGTCCAGCCGCCTGGCCCGGCACATGGCCGAAGAGCGCGTCGAGCGGGCCGAGTACCTGTCCCGCGCGGTCGGCACCGGCGCGTTCGCCGGGCTGACGGTGCCGCAGTACCTGACCGAGCTGTACGCGCCGGCCACCGCCGCCCTGCGGCCTTTCGCCGACGTGTGCAACAAGCACCCGCTGCCCGAGCAGGGCATGAGCGTGAACATCTCCCGCATCACCACCGCGAGCTCGGCGGCACTGCAGGCGTCGGAGAACTCCGCGGTCAGTGAGACGAACATGGACGACACGCTGCTGACGGTCACCGTGCAGACCGCGGCCGGGCAGCAGACCGTCTCCCGGCAGGCGATCGACCGCGGCACCGGCATCGAGGACGTCACGATGCAGGACCTGTTCAACCGAGTCGCCACCGTGCTGGACTCCACGCTGCTCAACCAGGCCACCACCGGCCTGACCAACGTCGCCCAGG
Source organism: Streptosporangium sp. NPDC004631 (assembly GCF_053601935.1). Classification (NCBI taxonomy): domain Bacteria; kingdom Bacillati; phylum Actinomycetota; class Actinomycetes; order Streptosporangiales; family Streptosporangiaceae; genus Streptosporangium; species Streptosporangium sp. NPDC004631. The sequence continues at coordinate 5,945 of NZ_JBSGCR010000051.1, forward strand.
CCGTCGCCTACACCGACGGCACCCCGACCGGCGCCGAGCTGTACCCGAAGATCCTGGGGGCGGCGGCCGGGGTGGAGGCGGCGCTGCTGGCCATGGGCCGCCCGACGCACGCCGTGATGCACTCGCGGCGCTGGTACTGGCTGTCCAGCCAGATGTCGGCGGTGTGGCCGCTGATCAACTGGTCGGGGATCCCGGTCCAGGCGGCCGGCACGGCCAACTCCGGCAGCTCCTACGCCTCCGGCCCGCGCGGGGTGCTGCCCTGCGGCCTGGAGGTCATCGTGGACAACAACATCGCCACCAACTACGGGGCGGGCACCAACGAGGACGAGCTGTACGTCGTCCCGAACTCGGAGTGCCACCTGTGGGAGGACCCGAACGCGCCGCTGTTCATCCGCGCCGAGCAGCCCGCCGCCGCGAACCTGGGCGTGCTGCTGGTCGCCTACTCCTACTTCGCCTACACCTTCGGCCGCTACGCCAACGGCATGCAGAAGGTCGGCGGCACGGGCCTGGTGACCCCGGCGTTCTGAGGAGGCTCGATGGGTCTGCGACCTGTGCTCGGCGACGTCGCGCTGCCGCTGGCGGCGCGCGGCGCCGGCACCTACACCTCCGGCCCGGTGTCCGCCGCCGGGATGGCCTCCGATGTGGTGATGACCGTGCACTGCTCGGCGTCGTCGGGGACGCCGACGCTGAACTGCTCACTGGAGGAGTCCTCCGACGGGGTGTCGTGGTCGGCGGTGCCCGGCAGCGCCACCGCGCAGCTGACCGCCGCCGGGAACGCGGTCGCCGCCGCGGCCATCACCAAGAACTACGTGCGGGCTACCTCCACGGTCGCCGGTACCACCCCGAGCGTGACCTACCGGGTCGTGCTGCTGATCGTGCCCGAATGAGACGAAGGGAATGGCAATGCGCGACGAGAACATGATCGCTGCCCTGAAGCGGGAGCGGGCGAACTACGTGACCCGCGGCGATGAGGACCGGGTCCGGCAGGTCGACGAGCAGCTCAAGCACTACGGCTACGAGGGCGCCCAGGACGCCGACCCGGCAGCGGCGCCGGTGGGCCGTACCGGATCAGCCGGGCAGCAGACCGCCGAGGGCGACACGGCCGACAAGGCCACCCCGGCGAGCAGGGCTAAGAAGACCACGTCCTGATGGCCACGCTGGTCACCCTGGCCGAGGCCAAGGCCCATCTGAACATCACCGGCGTCTCCGACGACGAGGAGATCATGGGGATGGTCGAGGCGGTCACCACGCCGATCGAGCGGATCGCCGGCTCGGTGCTGCCCGCCTCCTACACCGAGCGCCATGACGGCGCCCGGCCGATGATCGCGCTGTCGCATCGGCCGGTGCTGTCGGTGACCTCGGTGACGCTGCCGGGCGGCACCACCGTTGCGCCGCCCGGCTACGAGCTGGACGCCGACGCCGCGGTGCTCACCCGGATGGCCGGCGCCTACCGCTGGGAATGGGAGGCGGGCCGGATCACCGTCGCCTACACCGCGGGCCTGGCGGCGGTCCCGGCGCATGTTCGGCTGGCCGCGCTGATCGTGGTGCAGCACCTGTGGGAGACCCAGCGGGGCGGGCCGCGGGATCAGCGGTTCACCGGCGGTGGTGGTGAGGGCTGGAGTCCCGGCATGGGGTTCGCGCTGCCTCGCCGGGCGCTGGAGCTGCTGGGCGACCAGACGGCCGGGATCGCCTGATGGCCTCAACGATCCCCGCAGTCCTGGACGCGCTGCTGGAGTCGTGGGCGGTGGCGCTGCCCGGCGTGCAGCTGGTGGAGGGTCAGCCTCTGGCGCCGGAGCCGGACATCATCTGTGTCGCCTTCACCGGCCTGCCGGGCGAGCCGTCGATTGAGGCGACCGAGGACCGTGGCCAGCTCGCCACCTCGCCGGACCGGGAGCGATACGACATCTCCTGCCTGGCGAGCGCGCAGCGAGGCGAGACCGACGCGCGAGCCGTGCGGGAGCGCGCGTTCGAGCTCGTTGAGGCGGTCCGGGGTGAGCTGCAGCGGGATCCGACGCTGGGCGGGCTGGTGCTGTCGGCGCGGCTGGCGGTGATGTCGCTGGCGGCGTCCCAGACCAGCGCCGGGGCGGAGTGTACGGCGCTGTTCAGGGTTCGCATCGACGCCTTCGCCCGGTGAGGTGAACCGTGAGCGAGATCCAGCGGCTGATCGCCGACCTGCGCCGGGTGCCGTCTGAGCTACGGGCCGAGCTGCGGCCGGCGGTTCAGCGGGCCGCCCGCGAGGTGCTGGCCGAGGCACGATCCCGGGCCTCGTGGTCGTCCCGGATCCCCGGCGCGATGCGGGTCAGCGTCCGATTCACCGGCCCGGCCGCGGGTGCGTCGGTCATCGTCAGCGCCACCAGAGCCCCGCACGCGCGGCCCTACGAGGGTCTCACCACTCGTGGCGGTGACTTCAGACACCCCGTGTTCGGCAACCGAGATCGCTGGGTGCCCCAGGCGGCGCGACCGTTCCTGTTCCCCGCGGCCAGAGCCACGCGGGAGCAGGTGGTGCGGGAGATCGACCAGGCGGTGGAGCGGGTGCTGCGCCGTACCGGATGGAGATGAGAGGAGGGCGGCCGTGGCCGCACTGACGACCAATGTGGTCCCGAACACGGGACTGCGGATCGACGACAAGTTCGTCGCCGCGGCGGGCGGCGGAGATACCTGCGAGACCGGCGCCGGGGTGGAGCTGCATGTCAAGAACGGGGGCGGCTCGCCGGTGACGGTGACGCTGGCCTACCCGGGCAAGTACGACGGCGACCAGACCGTCAGCGGCAGGACGTTCGTCGTGCCGATCACCACGGGGCACAGCGTGATTCCGGTGCGGGACGTCTACCGGGATCCGGCGACCGGCCGGGCGGCCATCACCTACTCGGGTGTCACGAGCGTCACCGTGGCCGTGATCCGCGGGCAGGTGTCGGGATGACGCAGATGGTGCACCCCAGCCTGCCCGGCACGGTGATCGACCCCCCGGAGTCAGCGGTGCCGTTCCACGCGGCGTCCGGCTGGGTCGTCAGGGGGTCGCAGGACGACCCCGAGGTGACTGCGGCTGAGAGGGCACGAGACCTGGCATTGAACGGCCCAGGCGGGCAGGCGGAGCCTCCGGCCGAGCAGGACCAGACACCGAAGAGGCGCTCGACCAAGAAGGATGGTGAGTGATGGCTGCTACGCCCATTGCTGCGGCAACCAGGTACATCAACCCCGAGACGACCAAAGTTCTTTGGCTCCCGGCGGTGGCGAATAAGAACGCGCCGACTCGCAGTGAGATCAACGCGGGCACCGACTTGTCGGGGGATGTGGCCGACAACTCGGGCTGGGTGGTCACCTCCAACCAGTCTGACGCCCCGGACATGGGCAGCCGGTTCACCGGCAAGGTCGCGGGCCGCATTACGGCGGATGACTCCTCGCTGTCGATGTATGCGAGTAAGGACAGCATCGACGCTCGTGCGTTGATGCCTCGGGACACCAGCGCGTACGTCATGTGGATGGACGGCGGCGACGTGCCGGGCCGTAAGGGGGACGTGTTCCCGGTCACCGTGTCGAGCGTGGGCAAGCCCAGGTCGGTGGGCGACGAGCCTGCCCGGATCAACTTCTCCTACGCCATCACGTCCGCTCCGGCGGAGAACGTGACGATCCCGGCATGAGCAGACTGCGCGAGCGTCTCCAGCAGCGGGCCTTGCCGAGCGATGTCTGGTGGGTGCGTATTGACCCGCTCGACGTTGTCGCCAAGGCCAGGGAGGCCCTGGAGGAGGCTGAGGATGCCCTGCGGATCGTGCAGGTCACCGCAGAGGAGGGCACGCCGGAGCTGGTCGCTGCCACAGAGCGCGTCGAGCGGGCGCGCGTCACGGTGGCGGCCTGCTACGAGCCGGTCATAGTGGTCGCCCTGGACCCGCCGGAGTACGAGGCCCTGCTCGCCGAGCACCCCCCCAAGGAAGAGAAGGCCGCCTGGGGGCCGGGATTCGGGCGGGCGTTGCTGCTGGCCGGAGTGCAAGGCGACCTGGACCGCGAGGAGTGGGCCATTTTCCTAGACTCCCGGCTCTCGCACGGTGAGCAGGTGGAGGCGTACAACCTGGCACTCGCTGTGAACATCAGGGTGCTGGACCCGGGGATCCCAAAAGGCTGGATGCCGACCCCCAGCTAGAACTGGAGCTGGAGGTGTGCGCGCTCTACCGGGTGCGGCACAGCGAGTTCCTCGGCTGGAGTGCCGACGACCGCGACAAGGCCGTCTGGCAGCACGTCCGCGCCCGGCAGACCTGCCCGCACTGCCGGACCCGGGCGGCCGAGTGGGACGAGCGCGTCGGCGGTCACCGGCACGCCTACGTCGCCCGGGAGACGCGCTGCCGGGGCTGTGAGGTCGTCGAGTCCAAGAAGGCATCCATGGACGGCACCGAGGGGCGCGGCGTGTACGTCGAGCTGAGGCCGAGGGAGGCGATGCGTGGCCAACCGTCGTGACCTGAGGGTCAACATCGACGCCGACCCCAGCGGGTTCAACCGCGGAATGAAGTCGGCCGAGGCGTCGGCGAAGGTCTTCGAGCGTGAGCTGAAGAAGATCGAGGACGCCCGCCATGCGGCGATGACCGAAGTCGGCGGCATGGCCATCGGGATCGGCGCCGGGCTGCTGGCCGGATTCGGCGTCGCGGTCAAGGCCGCCGCCGACTTCGACAAAGCGATGTCCGGGGTGGCTGCTGCCTCGAATGCCTCGGGCAAGAGCCTGGACGCGCTCAGGTCGGCGGCGCTGAAGGCCGGCGCCGACACGGCGTTCAGCGCGACCGAAGCGGCCCAGGCCGAGACCGAGCTGGCCAAGGTCGGCATCTCCACCAGCGACATTCTCAGCGGCGCTCTGAAGGGCTCCCTCGATCTGGCGGCGGCTGGGCAGCTCGACCTGGCCACCGCCGCGAAGGTCTCCGGCACGGCGATGACGATCTTCGGCAAGAGCGGCCGGGACGTCGGGCACATCGCCGACGTGCTCACCGCCGGGGCGACCGCGAGCTCGGCGAGCGTCGAGTCCATGGCCGAGAGCATGGAGCAGGCGGGCCTGGTCGCCGCCCAGACCGGGCTGAGCTTGGAAGACACGGTCGGTACGCTGACCTCCTTCTCCAAAGCGGGCCTGAACGGCAGCGACGCCGGGACCAGCCTGAAAACGATGTTGCAACGGCTGTCCGCGCCCACGAACATCGCCGCCGCGCTCATGCAGGACCTGGGCATCAACGCTTATGACGCCAGCGGCCAGTTTGTCGGCATCGCGCAGGTCGCCGGGCAGCTCCGCACCGCGCTGGGTGAGCTGACTCCGCAGCAGCGGCAAAGCGCCTTGGCCACGATCTTCGGGTCGGATGCGATCCGGGCCGCCACCGTTTTGTATGCCAACGGCGAGCAGGGTATCCGCAGCTACATCAACACCGTGAACGACCAGGGCGCCGCTTCCCGCCAGGCCGGGAAACTGATGGACAACTTGGCCGGCGACCTGGAGAAGCTCAAGGGCAGCCTGGAGACGGCGCTCATCAGCGGCGGGTCTGGGGCGACCGACGTGCTACGCGGCCTGGTCCAGACTGTCGACGGCGCCGTCGACGCCTTCAACGGCCTGCCAGGGCCGGTGCAGGCCGGGCTGACCGCGGTGGGCGGCATCGCTGGCGCGGCTACCCTGGCGGGCGGCGGCCTGCTGTTGCTCATCCCCAAGGTGGTCGAGACCAAGGCCGCGCTGGCCACCCTGGGGTGGACGGCCGACACCACCAAGGGCAAGCTGCTCGGCGTCGGCAAGGGCGTCGCCATCGCCGCCGGAGCGTTCATCGCCAGCGAGGGCGCGGGGGCGGCCACGGAGTGGCTGCGCGGCAACTCGGCCGGAGCCGATGACCTGTCCCGGTCACTGACCCGGCTGGCCCAGACCGGCAAGTTCATGGGTGACCTCGGCGACCAGTGGGGCGGCGCCTTCTACGAAGGTGAGGACGCCGCGCGGCGCTTCGGCCAGGCAACCCGGGAGGTCCTCAATCCCAGCTTCTGGGAAACCTACTGGGAGCATCCGCTGTCGTCGGTCACCTCGGTGCTTCCTGGGTTCACGAGCACCGTCACCGATTTCACCGGCAAGTTCAAGCAGGTCGACGCCACGCTGGCCCAGATGGTGCAGTCCGGTAACGCGCAGCAGGCCAAGCAGGCGTTCGCCTACCTGCAACAGCAGGCCAAGGACGCGGGCGCTGACGTCAGCCAGTTCGCGACCCTGTTCCCCGCCTACGGCGAGGCTCTGAAGACCGCCGTCGGCCCAGCGAACGAGACGGCTGGTGCGACGGGCAAAATCGGTGCCGCTGCGGAGGAAACCACTGACGCCCTGGCTGATTTGAAGGCGGCCTTACAGTCGACATTTGATCCGTCGATCTCGCTGTTCGAGTCGCAGACCGACCTGGAGCGCGCTTTCGCCTCGGCCGCCACCGCGATCGGTAAGTCCAGGGCGGCTCTGGGCGCTAATAAGGATGCCCTCGGCCTGACCGGGAAGGCCGCGCTGGAAGCGCGCGACGAGTTCGCCGGACTGCTGCACAGCGTTGTTAAGACCTCGACCGCGAACGGCACCCTGAAGCAGTCCAGCGACACCGCCCGCACCGCCTTCCTCCAGCAGCTGCCTGCCCTGTACAAACTCGCGGGCAACAGCAAGCAGGCCAGGGCACAGGTCAGCGCGCTGGCCTCCTCCTTCAGCATCAGCAAGGGCCAAGCCGCTCAAGCCAAGCACATGGCCGACAAGTTCGGCGGATCGGTCAAGCAGCTACGTGACAAGAGCATCAAGCTGAAGGCTGAGACGGCTCAGGCCAACTCCGCGTTGGCGGCGACCAAGTCGCGGCTGGACGGCCTCCACGGCAAGACGCTGACGATCACGACATTTTTCAAGCAGATCGGCCAGCAGCCCAACGCCGCGCCGCGCACCGCCCGAGCGGGTGGTGGCTACATCAGCGGCCCCGGTACCGGAACCAGCGACAGCATCCCGGCACTGCTGTCCAACGGCGAGTACGTCATCAACGCGCGCTCGACGGCCCAACACCGGGAGTTACTGGAGGCCATCAACGCCGGGCGTTTCGCCCAGGGTGGGCTGGTCGGTTACGCCTCCGGCGGCGCGATCGGATATGCCGCCGGTGGCTCGGTCACGGTGCCGCTGAGCGAGTGGGTCGACCGCGCCGTCGGCAAGACGGCCACCAAGGGCAACGTTGCCCGGGACGTCAAGGCGCGCAAGGACGCCGTCGACCAATTGCGCCGGGCCGAACGCAAACTCGCCGATGACCGGCGTCATCGCAGGTCGGCACGGACGATCGCCGACGACGAGGCCCGCGTCCGCAAGGAGCGGAGAGACCTGGCGGCGGTGACCGACAAGCTCAGGCTCACCGAGGCCCGGTATAAGAAGGCCAAGCTCACCCCGGTGCAACGGCTGACGGCCGGTCTGACGCTGGGCATCAAGAACACCGCGGGGTTCATCCGCAACATCACCAAGCTGGCGGACATGGGCTTCGGCGAGCTGGCCCAGCAGCTCCTGGCGGCGGGCGGCCCGGATGCCGAGAAGATGGCGGCCGGCGCGGTGAAACTCAGCAAGGCCAAGCTGCGGAAGCTCAACGCCCAGGTGGTCACCGCCTCCAAGCAGCAGGCCAAGCTGGAGCAGCTTCCGAACATCCTGAAGATCAAGGACGCGCTCAAGCACGGCGCCAAGGGGGTGCCGTCGCTGATGCGCTACACCGGCCTGTCCGAGGAGGACATCGCTGAGGCCAACCAGGTCGGGCACTTGTTCGAGGCGGGCGGCATCATGCGGTACGCCTCGGGCGGGTTGCGGCCCGGCCCAGGGATCGCGACGAAGCCGACCGTCCTGTTCGGTGAGGGCCGCGCGCCGGAGGCGTATATCCCGTATGACCCGGCGATGCGGACCCGCGCGGCCGGGCTGGTGCGGCAGGTCGCGAGCGACTTCGGGATGGGCGGCACGACGGTCATCAACGTCAATGTCTCCGGCGCCATCGACCCGATCGGCACCGCCCGCACCGTGGAGACGGCGCTGCGCCGTCTGGTGCGGACCAACGGCCGCGTGGCCCTGAACATCTGAGGAGGCGCCGGTGCCGCACGCCCCGATCGTCGAAGTCGACTGGCCCAACTCGGGCATCTGGACGGACGTGACCCGCTACGTCCGCGACGAGTCTGGGATCCGCATCACCCGCGGCCGAGGCGACGAGCAGGGCGAAATCCAGCCGGGGACGATGGCGCTCACCTTCCACAACCCCGACGGCCGGTTCACGCCGGGCCTGGCGAGCGGGGCGTACTACCCGAACGTGCGCAAGGCCCGACCGATCCGGATTCGGCTGGTCGCCTGGACCAAGAACATGGCCGCCAACGGCAGCTTCGAGACCGATACCGCGGGGTGGAGCGCGGCCGGCACGGTCGCGCCGGGACTGGCCCGCTCGACGACCCGCGCCCAGTCCGGGGCGGCGAGCCTGCTCGTCACCTGGGGGACCGGCGGCACCGGCCCCGCCGCCCAGGCCGTGGTGTACGGCTGCGAGGTCGGCGAGGTCTACACCGCCTCGGCCTACGTCTACGTACCCTCCGGCGGATCTCCAGCTGTACGGCTCGGCGTCTCGGGCATCTCGATCGGTACGGCCAGCGCGGTCACCAACACCTTCACCCGGATCACCTACACCTTCACCGCCACCGACACCTTCCACGTCGTGCAGGTCACCCCGGCGACCTCGCCGACATCGGGTCAGCAGGTATGGGTGGATGCCGTGCAGGTCGAGCGCGGCTCGGTGGCCACCACCTACAGCAGCACCGACGCCGTCATCAGCCCGCGGTTCCTGGGCCGGGTCAATGAGTGGCCGGTCACGTGGGCCGACGGTCCCGGTCTCGCGCTGAGCAGCATCACCGCGACCGATGGTATGAAGCGCCTCGGGAGTCTGGCGCCGATGCGCTCGCTGCTGGAGGAGGAGATGCTCTACCTCCAGCCGGACGCCTACTACACCCTCGGCGAGCAGTCCGGCTCCACCAGCGCGGGCGACACCTCCGGCAAAGGCGAATCCAGCCTGCGGGTCTACCAGGTCGCGGGTGCGGGCGGAGTGGTGGACTTCGGGGCGGCCGACGGCCCCGCCCCCGACGACCTGCCCGCGCCGCAGTTCACCCCGTTCTCCTCCACCCAGGGCAAAGGGCTGAGAGCCAACCTAGCCTCCCCGGCGGGCGGGTCCTGCGTCATCGCCTGCTGGCTGTCCACCGCCGTCGCCGGCCGGGACGTCGTATGCGTCTCCAACCGGTCCGGCGGCCTCAGCGGCGCGACCGTCGCGGTAGGGGTGGACACGGACGGGACACTCCGGGTCTCGGCCCTCAACGGGGACGACTACCTCGTCGGCGACTTCGGGTCGATCATCGCTTCCACCCTGGCGGACGGGAAGAATCACCTCGTCGCGGTGCACATCAAATCCGATGGCGGCATCTTCGTCAGCATCGACGGCGTCACCCCGGGCACTGGGCTGAGCTACGGGGCATACGTGCGGACCGATGTGTACGACCGACTTTCCGCCGGAGGGTTCCGGGACTCCGTCAGCGGCTTTGCGAACCTCTTCAGCGGGGTGATCAGCCACGTGTGGTTCAAGCGGACCGCGACCATGCCGGACTGGTCGTATGCCTGGTCCGCCGGCACCGTGCTGACGGAAACCACGATCGATCGGTTCTACCGCCTGGCCGGTCTGCTGGCCATCACCCCCACGCTCCTGGGCGACTCGACGACGCTGATGGACGCCCAGGCCGCCGGGGGCAAGGCGCCGATCCAGGCCCTGCGTGACGTCGCCGCCGTCGAGGCCGGCCTGGTGTACGCCTCCCGTGGTGTGGCCGGGATGGTGCTGGAGTGCCGCTCCTGGCGCTACAACAAGGCCGCCACCCTCACCCTCGGCGCCTCCGACATCTGGGACGACCTCACCTGGTCCGACGACGACCAGCCGTTGCTCAACGACTGCACCAACAACCGCTCCGACGGTGCCGACCAGCGCGTCACCAACTCCGCGAGCATCGCCGCCTACGGCACCTACGACGGCGGCTCTTCGCAGCCGTGGGCGAGCGACGACGACGCCCTGGCCGCCGCGCAGTGGGCGGTCTACAAGGGGGCCGACCCGGCGCCGCGCATCACACAGGTGACGGTGGCGGCCAGCACCCGGCCGTCGTACACCACGCTCCTCGGGCTGGACCTGTCGGACGTGATCAGCCTGACCGGGCTGCCCGCGCCGTCCCCACAGAGCACGGCCGATCTGCACATCGAGGGCTACGACGAGACGATCTCGCTGACCCTGCACATGATCTCGTTCAACACCTCACCGGCCGAGGTCAACCGGGTCTGGCAGCTCGGCACCACCGGGTTCGGCGAGCTGGACGTCACCACCCGCCTGGCCCTGTAGGAGGAGCACGTGGTAGCACCTGTCAGCCCCAGCGCGGGCCAGCTGATCAACAAGGCGTTCTGGGATGCCGAGATTTACGCGCGGTGGGTGGAGCTGTATGGCTCCTGGACGTCCTACACCCCGACCTGGACCGGCGCCACCACCAACCCCGCCCTGGGCAACGGCAGCCTCGATGCCGGGTACCGGGCGATCGGCAAGACCATCGCCATCCGTATCCGGCTGGTGATCGGCTCGACCACCACCCTCGGCTCCGGCCTGTGGTCCATCAGCCTGCCGTCCGGACTCGCGCCGGCGGCCGTGCAGACGCTCAGCGGGTTCGCCTCCAACAGCTCCGGATCATCCCGCTACACGCTGGGCGCCTACCTCACCGCCGGGGCCGGCGTCTTCCGCATCGCCGCGGCCGACGGCACCTCCGGTGTCAGCGGGACCAGCCCGTTCGCATGGGCCAACGGAGACCAGCTCGTCCTGACGGGAGTGTACGAGGCGTCATGAAGCATCTACCGGGCCACGGGCTCGTCATCGACCAGGCCACCCTGTCCCGGCCAGACCGGGCAGGCAAGGTCACCGAGGCCAAGAGTCGCCGGACCGACGCCATCGCGGCGGCCGAGGCGTGGCTGGCCGAGCAGGGGCTGACCGCGTGGGAGGTGGCGGACCTGGACCTGGGCCGCCGCACCCGCCACGCCTGGTGGGTGGATGGCGCTGGGTTCGTCCCCACCGGCTACCCGGACGCGCGACCGGTGCTGGTGGTCGACGTCCCGGTGCCGGAGGAGAGCCCGGCACCGCGCACACCCAAGAAGATCCCCGCGTGACCGGCATCCTGGCCCTCGATGTCTGCGTGGCGCTGGGGATCCTCGCCCTGATCAGGCGCGTCCACAATGCGCTCGACGACTGGCAGGGCGAACCCGGGCGGCCGGGCGTTCCCGGGCGGCCCGGTGTCATGGAACGGCTGGAGGCAATCGAGGCACAGCTCAAACCCAACGGCGGCCTGAGCGCCCGCGATGCCGTCGACCGTGTGGAACTGGCCGTGAGCCGGGTCGAGCAGACACTCCGGGAGGAGTCGTGACGACCGTCACCGGCACCATCACCACCGCGGCGGGTACGCATCCGCGCGGCGCCAGCGTGACCGTCACGCTGGTCGACCAGGCCGGACGCGCGACGGCGGGGTTCGCGGGGGCGACCGAGATCCTCGGGGTCGTCAGCGTGCCGGTCGCGGCGGACGGGTCGTGGAGCGTCTCCCTCACTCCGTCTGCGGATATCACCTCGCCCCGCGGAGCCACCTTGTATCAGGTGAGCGAGCGGGTCCAGCAGGGCGTCTCGGCGTCGTACTACATCAGCGTGCCGACCTCACCCACCGCAGTATGGGTCGGCGACCTGCGGGTGTCCCTGCCCGGGTCCGCTCCCGAGCAGCTCGCTGGCTATCTGCCGCTGACCGGCGGCACGGTGAGCGGGCCGATCGTCCTACCGGATGCGTCCCCGGCGGCCAGTGAGGCGTACGTGGCCTCCCACGGCGGTGGGGGCGGAGGCGGTACCCCGGCGGGCACGGTCGTCGCGGAGACCTCCTACGGGCAGGCCGCCGCAGCCGGGGCGGCCACCGCCTACGCCCGAGAAGACCACACCCACGGCACTCCGCCGCTGCCAACGCCTGCCGCGATCGGCGGGGCCACCGCGGACCACACGCACGCGGGTACCTACGACCCGGCGGGTACAGCGTCGGCCGCCGTGAGCGCGCACACGGGGGCGGCCGACCCGCACCCGGGCTACCTCACCCCGGCCGAGGCGGACGCGATCTACGCGCCCCTCAGAGGGACAGGCATCTACCCGCCGGCCGGGTACGGGCTGCTGGCCATGTCCGGGACGCCCGAAAGTTTCATGTTGGGCTCGTCGCCGTCCAACAACACGGCGACCGGGGCCTGCGTCTGGATCCCCGCGGGGGTCGCCATCACCAACCTGTGGGCGGCGGTCCGGGCGGGCGGCACCTACTCGGCCAGCGGCACACCCAACCGGCTCGGCCTGTACGACGACAACGGCGCCCAGGTCGCGCTCACCCCGGACGACTCCACCCTGTGGACGGCCGCAGGATGGCGGGGCGGAGCCCTGACCGGCGGCCCCATCGCGGCCCAGGGGGCGGGCCGGTGGGTGTACGTCCTGGCGATCGTGGGCGGGATGTCCGGCGTGACCGTGCCCTACCCGAGCGCCGCAAACGACGCGAACTCACCCTGGTTCGACGTCGGCGTAAGCGTCGCCCGACGGCGGGCGTTCTACACGGGGGGCGTCGTCGCCATGCCCGCGAGTTTCGACCCGACCGGCTACGGCACGCCGACGACGTACGTGCCGCTCCTCGGCGTCTCCTAGGAGGTCTTCATGAGGTTCGTGAACCGTGCTGCTCTCGGCTGGGGCCCGTGCCCCGCGTCGTCGGCCACCCTGACGCAGGGCTTGGTCATTCACTACGACGGGTCGGATCAGGGCCTGGCCGGTCGTGCGCACAGCATGTGCCTGGCCTACTGGCGGCGCACCCGCTCGTTCCACACCGGTCCTGCTCGCGGGTGGGCAGACATCGGCTACAGCTTCGGCTGCTGCCCGCACGGCTTCGTGTTCGAGGGTCGCGGCCTGGATCGGGTTCAGGCGGCTCAGCCCGGCGGCAACAGCAGCTGGTACTCGTGCACGCTCATGTCCGGCCCCGGTGAGGATCCGACGCCGGAGCAGGTCGACGCGGTCCGGCAGCTGCGGGCGTGGCTGATGAGTAAGGGCGTCGGCCCGGCGGTGAAGGGCCACCGGGATTTCTACTCGACCTCGTGCCCCGGCGACCGGCTCTACCGGCTGGTGCGAGACGGGGTTTTCAGCGGATCACCAAGCAAGGAGGACGACGTGAGCGCGAAGGACGTCTGGGCGGAGGAGATCCCCGTCCCGTACGGCAGCAAGGAAAACCCCGAGTGGCAGGCCAAGAGTCTGCTCGTCAACCACGGCGTGTGGCTGCGGAAGCTTGACGCCAAGCTCGACGCGCAGAACGCCGCCATCGGCGAGCTGGTGAAGGCGCTCGCCCAGCGGGACGAGGCGGTCGACGTCGAGGGCCTGGTGGCGCGGATCGAGGCGGCCATTGAGCGGGTTCAGGTCCGGCTGGACGTTGGCAGTCCTACCCCGTGATCGAGGGGGCGCTCCTGCA
>NZ_JBSGCR010000052.1:0-19265 GCF_053601935.1 Streptosporangium sp. NPDC004631
CCGCCAGGCGGTGCACTTCCATCTGCGCAACGCGCAGGCGTGGGCGAACAAGGCGGTCGGTGAGGATCTCACCGCCCAGATCGACCCGGACTTCGTCTTCGGGCCCACACGAGTATCCCTCTCGCGCTAGATGGAGGTGGACGGGCCCGTGCTTAATGTCTGAATGATCCCTTTCTGAGAGGAGAACGAAGCATGTCGCTGACCGTTCCGAACGATCTTCTCGATCAGGCGAAGGCCGGTGAGGTGGACGACGAGGCATTCGTCGCCTGCGTTCGTGACTCTCTGCCGTACGCCTGGTCGGTGATCAGCGATCTGGTGCAGCAACGCGACCTCACCGGTGCGGAGTTCACCGACAACACCGTCCCCCCTCCCGACGAGACCGCCCGCGGCCAGTTACTCCGCTGCCTCGCCAGCGACGCCATGCGCAGCGCCCTGGAGCGCCACTTCGGAGTGAAGCTGGCCTTCCAGAACTGCCACCGGGTCGCGGTCTTCGACCCGACCGCCGTCAAGGCCCACGCCGAGTTCATCACCGCCCGTTCCCAGATCCTCAACCAGCGACCCGAGTTCGTCGACTGCTGACCGGAGACGACCACCACGGATAACCGCGGAGTACCGGACCCGGTGCGGGCAGGTGGGTCTAGCGCAGCCGGGGCAGCACCTCGGCCCCGAACCGCCTGATGTTCTCAAGGGTGCGGGCCTGATCGCCCGCACCCTCCACCATGAGGATCAGGTGCCGCAGCCCGGTCCTGGCGACGGTCCGCTCGATCCGCTCGACACACAGGTCGGCCGAGCCGACCGGATGCGCCCCGCAGAGGAAGTCCACATACTCCCCGATGTCACGCCGCGGTGGAGGGCGCCCGTCCACCGGCACATACCCCGCCAGGCCCGGCTCCAGCCACCTCGGCATGCTCCCCCGCAGCTCCCGTACGGCCTCCGCCGTCGAGTCGGCCACGTATCCCACCGCCGCCGCCACATGCCCGGGGTCCTCGGAGCCGTAGGAGCGCAGCAACTCCACCCGGCCCTCGTCCCCGACGTGCATGCCCAGCAGCATCGGCAGCCTCCGCTCGGCGGCCAGCGCCACCGTCCCGGGCGAGGTGCAGGCGACGAGCGGCCTGAGCCTGACCGCCGGAACCATGGGCACCCTCCTGAACCGGAAGAACTCCCCGTCGGCGGCGATCGTGTCCTGCCCGAGGGCAGCGCGGAGCAGGTCGAGCGACTCACGGAAGCCGCGCTCGAACCGGGGCAGCCCCGTTCCGAGCACCTCCAGCTCCAGCCACGGGCCGCCCCGTCCCACACCGAGCGTGAACCGCCCGCCCGAGACCTGGTCGAGGATCGCCGCCTGCTCGGCCAGGTCGACCGGGTGCCGCGCCGACAGCACGCTCACCGCCGTCCCCACCCGGATCCTGCTGGTACGGCCCAGCGCCACCCCGGCCAGCGTCACCGCCGACGGGCACACACCGTACGACATGAAGTGGTGCTCGGCGATCCAGGCGTCGTCGAACCCCGCCTCCTCCGCGACCGTCACCGCCTCCACCGTGTCCCGCAACACCTGTCCGGCCTCACGCCCCGGAAACCCCGCCGCAATAAGGAAGACACCGATTTTCATGATGATTACCCTGGAACAGCGCGGGTGACCGGGAAAGACCAGATCTCCGTTCCGGCCGACCTCCGCGAAACGCCGACGCCCCGGGCCGGCGACCAGCCGATCAATCCTGATGTCGCGAAACAACTGGAAACGCCAGACTCCTCCACAGAAGTCCGCCCCTCTTAGCGCGATGATCACGAATGTTCACTCAGTCGCCCGTCGTTCACCGGCACCGGCCAGGTCGATGTCACCACCCGCCGTACCGGCGCGGTGAGCGGTCCCCCGGCAGGGCAGGTGGTCACCGCACTAGCCGAACAGGCCGAGTTGGCCCTCTCCGGTCTGGGGGTCGCGGTGCCGCTTGAGGTGGCGCCAGCGGGGCAGGTCGTCCAGGTAGGACCAGGACAGGCGGTGGTGGCGGGTCGGGCCGAGGGAGGCCAGGGCCCGCTGGTGGACCGGGGAGGGATATCCCGCGTTGTCGGCGAAGCCGTACTCCCCCAGGCCGAGTGAGGCCATGTAGGCGTCGCGGCGGACCTTGGCGATCACCGAGGCCGCGGCCACCGAGACGCACGACAGATCGCCCTTGACCTCGCATCGGACCGGCCACGGCGCCCCGAGGTAGTCGTGCTTGCCGTCCAGGATGACCACGTCGGGCCTGGTCGGCAGCTCGGCCAGCGCCCGCCTCGCCGCGCGGCGCAGGGCCTCGGTCATGCCGAGGGCGTCGATCTCCTCGTGTGACGCCTCGCCGTACCCGATCCCGGCGGCCCAGGCGGTGATCTCGTCGAACATGGCGACGCGGCGGGCGGGGGTGAGCATCTTGGAGTCGGTCAGGCCCGCGGGCGGCTCCGACAGGTCCGTGACCACCGCGCACACCGCCACCGGCCCGGCCCAGGCACCCCGCCCGACCTCGTCCACCCCGGCGACCAGCTTCGATCCGCCGGCCGACAGCAGCCGTTCGAGCGCGTAGGAGGGAGGCACGGTCCGACGTTACCGGTCGGTGAGCCGTACCGCCTCCAGATCCTCGGCGAGCAGGCGGGCGGCGACGTGGACGGCCCGGAGGGTGACGGAGACGGCGGGCCGGTGGACACTGGAGGCGCGGGCGACGGCGTGGACGTCCCGGGAGACCGGGTCGCCGGGAAACTCCCTGACCACGATGCCCCGGACCCCGGAGGCCAGCGCCAGGGCGGGAACGGCCGCGATGCCGATGCCCTTGGCGACCAGGCCGAGGATGGTGCCCAGGCCCTCGAACTCCCACGGCACCGGCTGGGCGCCGCCGACCTCGGCCAGCAGGCGGTCCATGGCCAGCCGGGAGGGCTCGCCGTCCGGGGTGGCCATCCACGGCTCGTCACGCAGCTCCCGCAGGTCCACCGGCTCGTCCAGGGAGGCGAGCCGGTGCTTGCGGGGCACCACGAGCACCAGCGGATCGTGCAGCAGCGGGAAGACCCGCATCGTGTCCGACTCGCGCACCCGGCCGTACCAGTCGTCCACCAGCGCGATGTCCACCTCCCCCGACCGGACCTCGCGCATCCCGCGCCCGGACCTGGCCTGTCCCATGCGCAGGGTCAGCGCGGTGTGGCGGCGCAGCGACCTGGCCAGCGCGGGGGCGAAGGCCACCGCGGCGGTGGGGAAGGCCGTGACGGTGACCCGGCCGGAGGGCGTCCCCTCGTGGGCGGACAGATCGGACTCGGCGGTCTCCACCATCGACAGGATTCGCTCGGCGTGCTCGACCAGGCGGCGGCCGGCGTCGGTCAGCTCCGCGCTGCGGGCGGTCCGGTCGAGCAGCGCGGCCCCGGCCTCCCGTTCCAGCGCCGCGAGCTGCTGCGAAACGGCGGACGGACTGTAGCCCAGGGAGGCCGCGGTGGCGCTGATACTTCCTCGGCGGGCGAATTCGCAGATCAAGACCAGACGGCGAAAATCAAGCATTCGACTTCCTTATGCCTACCCACATCAACCAAAGCTTGTCCTGATGCCTGCACCCCATCAATCTTGGGAACGTTTCGCAATAACCGAGGGGACATTCATGAATGTGACGCTCTCCGCCACGCTGGCGGCCCATGAGGAGATCGAACGAAGACGGCGGGCCGGTGAGCGAGTTCTGCACCTCGCCTTCGGCGAGGCCGGTCTGCCCGTTCATCCGGCGCTCCGCGAACGCCTGGTCGCCGCCTCGGGGCACAACGGATACGGGCCGGTCGCCGGCGCCGCCGCGCTGCGCGAGGCGGCCTCCGGATACTGGCACCGCCGCGGCCTGCCCACCGACCCCGACCTGGTGGTCTGCGGTCCCGGCAGCAAGTCCCTGCTGTACGGCCTGCTGCTGGCCATCGGGGGCGACATCGTGCTGCCGGCGCCGAGCTGGGTCAGCTACGCCGCCCAGGCCGATCTGGCCGGGGTGCGTCCCCTGCGTGTTCCGGCACCCCCCGGCGAGGGAGGGGTGCCGGATCCCGAACGGGTCGTCTCCGCCGTCCTGCACGCGCGGTCCCAGGGGCGCGAGGTGCGCTCGCTGCTCGTCACGCTGCCGGACAACCCCACCGGCACGCTGGCCTCCGCGCGGACGATCCGGCGCGTCGTCGAGGTGGCCCGCGACCTCGATCTCATCGTCATCTCCGACGAGATCTACCGCGACCTCGTCCACGACCCGGCCGCCGACTTCCTCAGCCCCGCCGACCTGGCCCCCGAGCGTACGGTGATCACCAGCGGGCTCAGCAAGAGCCTGGCCCTCGGCGGCTGGCGGATCGGCGTGGCCCGGATCCCCTCCGCCGGGCTGCGGGACCGGCTGCTCGCGGTGGCCAGTGAGATCTGGTCCAGCCCGACGGCCCCGGTCCAGCAGGCGGCGGCCTACGCCTACACCGAGCCGGCCGAGCTCGTCGAGCGGATCGACGAGAGCCGCCGGCTGCACGGCGCGGTGACCCGGGCCGTGCACGAGAGGTTCGTCCGGGCGGGCGTGCGGGTGGCCGCGCCGCAGGGCGGCTTCTACCTCTACCCCGACTTCACCGGACTGGGCTTCGCGACCTCCGCCGCGCTGGCCGCGAGCCTGCTCGACGAGCACGGTGTCGGCGTGCTTCCCGGCCACGCCTTCGGTGACGATCCCGGAGCCCTCCGGGTGCGGGTGGCGACCAGCCTGCTGTACGGCGAGACGACCGAACGGCGGCTGGCCTCGCTGAGCGCGGCCGACCCCGTCGAACTGCCCTGGGTCTCGGCCTCACTCGATCATCTGAGCGAGGCGCTGACCGGCCTGCGGCGGGTATGTCCCGCATCGGGCGGACGCGAGCACACCCCTCTGCTCCCGACCCCGGTGACGGGGTGATCGGCGGGGGTCGCCGGCCGGGGAGGCTCCGCGGCGGCGGGGTGGGGCAGCCATGGCATCCATACCGCCTGAGCTGGTGTTTTCCCTGTCATTCGGTGAGGGGATAAATACTTCTCTGGATGCTCGTCAAGATGTCTCATGCCATTTGGCACCAGGCATGGGATTGAGCCCTCATCATGTGCTCATGCCCGCTTTTGTCACCCTGTCCGGGCGCTCCGTGCGCCTGGAACCGCTCAGCCTCGCGGTGGTCGACGACCTGGTCGCCGCGGCGAGTGAAGACCGGTCCACCTACGGTTTCACTCCCGTTCCCCACGGCCGGGAGGAGATGGCCTCCTACGTGGAGGCCACTCTGGCTGAGCAGGCGGAGGGCCGTACGATGCCCTTCGCCATCCGGTGGCTGCACACCGACCGCATCGTCGGTGCCACCCGTCTCATGCACCTGGAGTACTGGCAGGGCCCCATGCCCTGGCCACCGGGCACGCGTGGAGCGGTGGGCGAGGTCCCGTCCGTGGCGGACATCGGTTACACCTGGCTGGCCGCTTCGGCCCAGGGCACCGGTGTCAACCGGGAGAGCAAGTATCTGATGCTCTCCCTCGCCTTCGAGACGTGGCAGGTCCACCGCATCACCCTCAAGGCCGACGTACGGAACGTACGCTCCCGGGCCGCCATCGAGGCCCTCGGCGCGCACCTGGACGGTGTGCGACGGGCGGAGACCCGAGGCGCCGACGACACGGTCCGAGATACCGCCTACTACTCGATCCTGAGTTCAGAGTGGCCGCTGGTGCGAGAACGGCTCCACGCGCGGCTCGACCTGGTCGAGGCGGCGTAGAGCCCCCGTTCACCTCGATACTCGAACCTGGCCGAGACGGCGCAGGCACCCCGTCACCAATGACTTCACGGAACAGAGGGCCCGCCCGGGACTACCGGGCGGGCCTTGAGTTCGTCACATCCTTGTCGCCGGCCATCGGCTACTCGTCGTCGCCCTCGGCCTCGTAGATGTAGTCCCACTTGCCGCAGTACTTCCGCTTGGCCTGGTGGTTGTCCCAGTAGCAGACCCGGACCTGGACGTTGTCGACGTCGTACCGCGAGTAGTGGAAGGACTGGTAACCGCTGGAGCCGCACTTCTTGGCCCAGTAGTAGGACTCGTCGCCGTCCGCGTTCTCGAACTTGACCTGGACGTAGCCGCAGAGCCACTGCGGCGAGTACTTGTCGTAGAGCTTGCCCTCGACGTGGACCTTGTCGGAGTTGTCGCTCCACACGTGACCCTTGGCCTTGGCCCGGGAGTCGTCGTAGTACTTGGAATAGTTGGGGCCCCAGTACTCGTCATAGTCGTCGGTGACGGAGCTCGCACCGGTCGTGGCCGCGGCCGAGGCCGGGGAGACCAGTGCCGGAACACCCACCGTGAGGACGGCGGTGGCCGCGGCGAGTCCCAGGAGGTTGCGGATCGTGTGGTTCATGGTGGTTCTCCCTGAGGGGTGGAGACTCCCTTTTTCCCAGCGGGAGTCATGGCTCATTGATAGAGCGACCCGCCTGCACCGCGCTTACAGTTCCATTACCGGCACCTGCAAGCGGCTGGCAGACCGGGCATGGCCGCCCCCGTATGGGGCCATGCCCGGCATGTCACAGCATTACAAGCTGGGTTCAACGCCTGATTAACGACGAATCAACGCTCCGGCCAAGAGGCGCGCGGCATCCTAGGGGCGGGGCATTAAAGGACCTATCATTTGGTCATAAAGTTTTCCATCAGGGCGGAGATCTGAGAAATGGCTGCTCACGGCAGCGAAGACGGGTTGCGCTTCGCCGTGCTCGGCCCGGTCCAGGCGTGGCGGGAGGGTGCCGAGCTCGACCTCGGCACACCGCTCCAACGCTCCATTCTGGCGATCCTGCTGCTGCGCGAGGGCCGGGCGGTGACCCCCGCGGAGATGATCGACGCGGTCTGGGGTGAGGAGGCACCGCCCCGTGCGCTCGGCGCGCTGCGCACCTACGTCTCACGGCTGCGGGCCGTGCTGGAGCCCGGCAGGTCCCCCCGCACCCGTCCCGAGCTGCTCACCTCGGTGGGCCGGGGCTACGCCCTGCGACTGGGTGGCGGCCTCCTCGACCTGCTGCTCTTCGAACAGGGCGTCTCGGAGGCCGAGACCGCGCGCCGCGCCGGAGACCTGCACGGGGCCGCCGGGAACCTGCGCGCGAGCCTGGCGCTGTGCACCGGCGAGCCGCTGGCCGGGGCGGTCGGCCCCTTCGCCGAGCACCAGCGCGGCCGGCTCGTCGAGCGGCAGATGAGCGTGCTCGAAACCCTGATGGACCTGGATCTCGAACGGGGGCGGCACGCCGACGTCATCCCCGAGCTGACCGCGCTGGCCGCCGACCACCCGCTGCGTGAGGGGTTGCGCGCCCAGCTGATGCTGGCCTACTACCGGTGCGGGCGGCAGGCGGACGCGCTCGCGGTCTTCGCCGAGACCCGCGCCGCCCTGATCGACGAGCTCGGCATCGAGCCCGGCCCCGACCTGACCGCCCTGCACCAGCGCATCCTCACCGGTGATCCGAGCCTCACCCCCGCCACCGCCGAGCAGGTACGGCCCGCGCCCGCGGAGGCCCCGGAGCCGGCCCGGGAGGCGGAGACCACGAAGTCGGCGGAGCAGGCGGAGCAGGCGCCCCCCGAACTGCCCCGTCCCGCGCAGCTGCCCGCGGGCGTGAACGACTTCACCGGGCGCCGCCAGATCGTCGCCCGGCTGCACACCCTGCTCTCCGGCCGGGGCGGCACGGACCGCGTGCCGGTGGCCGCCATCTCGGGGATAGGCGGCGTCGGCAAGACCGCGCTCGCCGTACACCTCGCCCACACCATGCACGACGTGTTCCCCGACGGCCAGCTCTACGCCGACCTGCGCGGATACGGCCAGGAGCCGACGGCGCCCGAGTCGGTGCTGGCCGCGTTCCTGCGCGGGCTCGGCCTGCCCCCCGACATCATCCCGGACGGCCTGGCCGAGCGGTCCGCGCTGTTCCGCTCGCTCCTGGCCGACCGGCGAATGCTGGTGCTGCTCGACAACGTCAGGGACGCCGCACAGGTGAACCACCTGCTGCCCGGCTCGACCGGCTGCGCGGCGATCGTGACCAGCCGCCACAAGCTCGCCGACCTGGCCTCGGCCCGGCTGGTCGATCTGGACGTGATGGAGCCGGACGAGGCGCTGACCCTGTTCGGCACGGTGGCCGGCGCCGACCGGGTGGCCGCGGAACGCGCCGCCGCCATGGACGTGGTCGCGGCCTGCGGCTTCCTGCCGCTCGCGGTGCGGATCGTGGCGGCCCGGCTGGCCGCCCGGCCCTCCTGGACGGTCGCCTCGCTGGTGTTCCGGCTGGCGGACGAGCGCCGCCGCCTCGACGAGATGCGGGTGGGCAACCTCGCGGTGGAGGCGACCTTCGCCCTCGGGTACGGCCAGCTCGGCCCGGCCCAGGCGCGGGCGTTCCGGCTGCTCTCCCTCCCCGACGGCCCGGACATCTCGATCGGGGCCGCCGCCGCGCTGCTCGCGCTGAGCCCGATGGAGACCGAGGACATCCTGGAGTCCCTGGTAGACGCCAGCCTCCTGGAGGCCCCGACTCCGGGCCGCTATCGCTTCCACGACCTGCTCCGGCTTTTCGCCCGCCGCGCCGCGGAACGGGCCGACGGGACCGGAGAGAGCGGTGGCACCGGGGACGCTGAGGGCGCGGCCGGGGAGGGGACGCTCGCGCTGCGGCGGCTGCTCGGCTTCTACCTCGCCTCGGCGCGCTCGGCGCACCGGCTCGCCTACGAGGGCAGCATGATCGCCGACCGGCTCGCGGTGACCGTGCCCGGCCACACGTTCGCCTCGGCGGACGAGGCCGTGGCCTGGCTGTCGGCCGAGGTGGAGTCGCTGTTCGCGTCCATCGCCCAGGCGACCGGCGCGACGACGGCCGAGGGGCTGCTGCCCGCCGCCGACCTGCTACTCGCCATGGAGCCGCTGCTGGAGGCGGGCAGTCACGCCCCTGAGTTCGAGCATCGGACCCGGGAGACGCTCGCCGCCGCCCAGCGGCTCGGCGCGATCTCCAGCGAGCTGCGTTGCCGCTACGTGCTCGGCAGGGTGCTGTTCGGGGGCAACCGGCTGGCCGACGCCGCGGACGAGTTCCTGGCCTCGCTGAACCTGGCCGCGGGCGGCGACAGGATCGTCAGCGGCGAGGCGCTCAACGCGCTGGCCGTGGTGGCCGGCCGCCAGCGCCGCCATACCGAGGCGCTGGCCCTGTTCGACTCGGCGCGCAAGGTGTTCAGGGATGACGGCGCGCCGGGAGGCGAGGCGCTGACGCTCAGCTACTCGGCCCGGGACCACCTGTTCCTCGGCCAGCGTGAGGAGGCGATCGCCGCCGCCGAACGGGGCCTGGCCATCTTCATCGAGATCGGCTCCAGCGCGGGCACCGCCCGTGCCCGCTATCACCTGGGGATGATGCTGTCACGGGTCGGGCGCCTCAACGAGGCGGTCCACCACCACGCCGAGTGCCTGGCCTTCTTCCGGGCCAGCAGGCAGCGGGTGTGGGAACAGCGGGTCTGTTCCCGGCTGGCCGAGACGTTCATCACCGCCGGCCGGTTCCCGGACGCGACCCGTCATGCGGAGCAGGCGCTGTCGGTGAGCCGTGAGATCGGCCATCCGTACGGCGAGGCGCTGTCGCTGTGGGTGCTAGGCAGGGCGCTCGCCGGGCTCGGCAAGTCCGCCCGGAGCACCGACTGCCTCGAACGGGCCCACGACATCTTCGCCCGGCTCCACGCCCCAGAGGCCGCCGACCTGCGCGCGCTGCTCGACCGTGACCGGGTCGGGAACTGATCTGAGTCCGTCGTATAAGTCGTACAGGTCGTCATCGAGACGTGTCATCCAAAAATGGTTGATCACTGGAATTCCCGTCGGTCTGGAACCTGGAAGCCGGATGTGAGGTGCCCGGCCGGCCGTCTAGCCGCCGGAGGACGCGTAGGGGGCCCGGTTATCCGGTGCGTCAACCGACGGCCTGCCGCCTCACGTCAACGGCCGGCCGGACTCGACACGGCCCCTTACCCCCCGGGGACTCGTGCCCACAACCAGAGAATCCCCTCCACCGTTCAACGTCCGATCAACATCCGATCGGTGGTAAGGGCCAGGACTGTCCACAGGCTGTGGACAATCAGCCTGTGGATATGTGGAAAAACCCTTCGGCGAGCAGCGGACGGAGCGCTCCGGGAGCCTTCGCCCGCAGGTCGGCAAGGTTTTCACCGGTGAGCTCGGCGATCGCGGCAAGCAGCGGATCCAGTGGAAAATCGCCGTCGCAGACCCCTGCCAGCGCCGCCTCCACCGTCCCCACCTGTGCGCTACGGCGCAGCCCCCTGGTCTGCCTGAGCACGATCCGCGCCGGATCCTCGGCCCCGGGCGGCCCTACCCGCTCCTCCACCACACCGCCGGCCACCGCGAGCCTGGCTCCCAGCAGCTCGTCGTCGGTCAGCCGGTGCGTCCCGGCGATGGCGGCGAGCACCTCGTCCACATACTCCCCGACCGGGAGCTCCACCCGCTGGGCGAACTCCTCCACCCGCACCACCGGATCCAGGCTGCCGGAGTCGTGCAGGCTGATCCAGCCGAAGCCGACCCCGGTGACGTCCATGGACTCGAACCAGCCGAGCCAGTCGTCATAGAGCTCGCGGTAGCGGGGGGTGCCCTGCTCGGCGGCGTCCCGCAGCCAGAGCTCCACGTATTCGGCCGGGTCCTGGACGTCCCGCTGCACCGCCCAGCCGTCGCAGCCGGTCCCGGTCAGCCAGCCGCCCACCCGGTCCCGCCAGTCCTCACCGCCGACGTGCAGCCAGTTCGCCAGGAGCTGGCAGGTGCCGCCGGGAGAGAGTGCGCGGGGGGCCAGCCGTACGAGATCGCGACAGAAACCGTCGGCCTCGAGGCCGGACTCCCGGTACGCGAACCGGCCGCGAGGGGAGATCACGAACGGCGGGTTGGCGACGATCAGGTCGAAGCGTTCACCGGCGACGGGATCGAACAGCGAGCCCTCCCTGGCCTCCACCCCGTCGATCCCGGAGAGCGCCCAGCTCAGCCGGGCCAGCTCCAGCGCGCGGGGGTTGACGTCGGTGGCCACGATCTTCCCGGCCCGGCCGGCCAGGTGCAGCACCTGGACACCGCATCCGGTGCCGAGGTCGAGGGCGCGCTCCACCGGGCGGCGGGACACCAGCTGGGCCAGGTTCGCCGACGCCCCGCCAGCGCCGACGACGTGGTCCGTCCTGAGCGCCGGGTCACCGGGCCTGACCTTACGGTCGGAGACCAGGTAACCCCCCGTCTCCCAGGGCTGGAGATGGACGGCGGAGGTGATCAGGTCGCCCTCGGCGGTCACCAGGCCCGAGGCGGCCAGCTCGGCCACCGGGAGCCATCCGGGAGCCCGCACCGGCACACCCAGCCACCAGAGCCGGATCAGCGTGCCGAGCGGATCGCCGTCCCGGGTGGCGCGGAGCGCGGGCACCGTCTCCTCACGGGCGAGCGCGGTGGCTGCGACGCCGCCGAGACGCTCCCGGACTCCGTTGATGGTATAACCGGTGTCGAGCATCAGCTCTCTGAGGCGGTCGGCTAGATCGTTCACCGGGCCATCCTCGCACCGCACCCCCGGTGATGAGACCGCTACACAGCGCTGTAAGCGTTCTGCAAGCGGACCTTAAGCAGGAAGCGGTACCTCTTACATAGCCGCCGCATCTGCTCCAAAGGATCCAAGATGCTGATCCCCTGCTTCGCATGCGAGTCCCGTTTCCAACCCGACGAGTATTTCCGCGCCTGCCACGACTACAACCGGGGCAAGGATCTCGTGTCCTGGACCTGTCCCCGATGTGGCAACCGGGACGACCTCCGGGTCCTCCCCGGCGAGCTGGGATTCGGCTATCCCCGGCGCGGCCGGTTCGACGTCAGCGACCGGGTGCGCGTGCCCGGCCTGCGGCGGCAACGTCAGGATCTACGGCTCGACATCTCCCTGAACAAGGAGATCTGGCGGGTCCCCACCCGGCTACGGCAACTGGTGGGAGCGCACTGAGGCCGCTCCGGCCCTAGAGATCCCCGTACTCCGGGCCGGAGCACTCGGAAAAGAACCGAAGCGCCGATCAGCCCCCGACCGAAGCGCTCAGGCGGGCTGCTGGCGCAGGCTCTGCCAGGCCGCCCCGCACAGGCCCGCGATCTCCTCCTGGGTCGGCTGGTGGGCACCCCCGAACCACAGCCGGCACATCTCGGTGGCGGGCCCCAGCCAGAGCACATAACACATGGTCGGAGGGACGGGCTGGAGCAGGCCAGCCTTCATCTGGGGCCGCCACCAGTCGGAGACCTGCTTGAAGAACGCCCGGCGCAACTCGGAGACCTCGACACCGCCCGGCTCGTCACGCTTGGGCGGCCGCTCACTGATCAGCAGGTGTGCCCGCTCCCGGTTGTCCCCGCACCAGGTCATGTGCAGCGCGACGATGGCCTCGATGCCGTCCTGGGCGCCCTCGTGCCGCTGGAGCTCGGTGATGAACGCCTCCTGGTACATCCGCAGGGTGTCGGCGTAGAGGACCCCGAAGACATGCTCCTTGCTGGCGAAGTGGTGGTAGAAACTGCCGACGCTGACGCCGCTCTCCTCCCGGAGACTGGCCAGCGTGGTGGCCGAGACACCGTCCTGGTTGAATCGGCGCAGCGCTCCCTCAATGATCCGGGTACGGCCGTCGCGTCCACTCTTGGCACTCTTCACAGAGCCAATGGTGAGGCACCAGAACCTTATTCCGCAAATGGCGCCGAAAACCCAAAGAGCAGTTCGATCATAGCGCCCACTCGCGTGACGCGCCGCATAAACCAACCGCCGGGACGGCGCGGACCGGTCGGCGTTTGAACATGATCGGGTGCGCGGGTGCGAGGCGGGGCGTCCCCTCCCCGGCTCGTCCCCGATCCACGCGGTTTTCACACGTCCGATCGCCGGTCGCGAATCCGGCACGACATGGATGAGCGGGCGTCTCGACATGATCTGTGAACGGCTCGCGACCTCCGGTGAAATGGTACGGCGCCGGATCGCGACTAAAAACCGGTTGCCGCAGGCGGAATGATCTCGGAGATGCGCGCCGTCCCGGCAGGGGGCCGTATCTCGCGCATGATGATCACATTTCCTGGTTTGAGGTGCCGCCGACGCTCGAAACCCGGCGGCGACAACCTCGCGGGCGCCCATCCGCCCGGCTCCAAAGGAGCACGGCCCTCAGCCCGGAGCATGGCGACGCCGAACAGGGGTTCACCCTCAGGTGTGACAAGATCGATGTCCCACATGGGGCGGAGCACTCCACGGGGAGGTGCGGATCGCGTGCGACCTCCGTCCTCCGCGCTCATGAGGCGGGGTTCGGCACGGACGGCACCGCCGCGGTCCTCTGCGGCCCTCGCCACATCGCCATTCGAACCAGCCGGCATCCTCATGAAGCCACGTCAGGCGAGCGGCGTCGGCCGGCAGGCTCCAGAATTCGGGTGGCCGAGGATGCGCGTCGCCGAGGTCTTCGTGATCTTTGAAAGTTCAATGATCACGAAAGAAGGTATTTAGCCCTGTGCGCATTACCCTCTTTCTCTTGCATTGCCACCCTGACGGACATGAAACGAGCACGACATTGAACTACCGGCCGGTTGTGGAACACCTGACGCCTATTCGAAATGCCATTTTTGGCGCTGCAGGGATCTGGTTATAACTCGCGGCATCCAGAACCGGGACACCAGAATAGAAGGCGTGGGCCGGCAGAGGTGAAACGGGTGGCGGTGGCTGGTCATCGGACTGATGGTTGGCGCATTGGCTGCATATCCGGGACGGAGGCCAGCGGACGGATCTGGCGAGAGGCCGGGACGGGCTCCCGCCAGACGATCAGGGGAGCGGTCAGCCCCGATTCTCCTCGATGTCCTGCCGCGACCGGCGAACCGGAGCCGGGCAAAGGAGCCTGAAACCTCCGAGGCGCCCGGAGGAGTCCCGGGCCGCGTAGACGCGCGGCCCGGAACGTCGGTCCGTCCTCGGATCAGTCGGAGAGCCGGCCGCGGTATCCGACCGGCCCCTCGTCGGGGAATCGGGCGCTGCCTTCGAACCTGTCACCATTGTCGAAGAAGGTTACCGAGCCGTTGCCGTCGTCGCTGCTCCACGTGACCGTGGTGCCCGTAGAGGGACGGCCGTCCTGGGGAACGACGGCGTTGCGGTTGGTGAGGCTCAGCTCAAGGGGCTGATCCTCCTGCCAGCCCCCTCCGCCCGTGTAGATCTCGGTGTCGTACCTGGCCATTGCCTTCTCCTTCGCTCAACGTGGGCGTGAAGACGCGCGAAGCCTTCCGGGAGCACCCGTCCGGAGTGGTCGGCGCCTCTTCTCGCCCGGGTGAAATCCGCCGGGTCTTCCGGCGGAGCCTGATGATCCGCCGGGTCTTCCGGCGGAGCCTGATGACCGATCAAGAACAACCCATCCCGCACCCCGTCTCGCGTGGGCTTCACTTCGCTCCGCCACGGGGTGCTCCTGCGGCGGACGCTTGCGAGTCGGTCAGTGGCCGGTGTGCGGGTGACGGAGGTTGGAAACGCTTGGAGACGTCGACGCCGACGCCGGCGTTGTCGCCGCTGCCGCCGGTGTAGGAGTGGTTGAAGCCCCCGCTGGAGCCGCCGAAGTCGTAGCTGTTGCCGCCGTAGTAGGGGTTGTCCCAGTGGAAGCGGACGGTCTGGCCGGAGACGGAGCAGTCGGCGGCGCGCCAGACGACGGTGCCCTCGGTGCCGGTCGTCCAGCCGTCGGACTCGGTGCGGAAGTGATCGGTGCCGTAGGCGGGGATCTCGCCGGCGGGGTCGATCGCCCACCTGCCGTAGTCGACGACCTTGGTTACCTGGACCAGCCTGCAGTCGGTGTTGTTGTGCCAGGTGATGTCGACGCTACGGGGAGCGGCGGCGTGGGCTGTGGCTGGGGCGAGCAGGATGCCTCCTGCCGCCAGGACCACCGGGACGAGGGGGGCACGTCTCATCGAGAGGGACCTTCCGGTTGTCTGGACTGCAGGTCGTTCCCCGACCAATGATTACACTCAGTAAATTTATCATCACAATCAGCACTGTGATTGGGTGTCGAAATTGCGGCCAGGACGGTTGAACATGAACGTTCCCCCCCGAATGAGGCGGCCCCAAAAGCCCAAAACGCCCTATCGGGATCCACTGGAGAGCGTCAGCGGGTGCGCGGACAGGGCAATGTCACCGAACCGATAGTGCTTCCATCCGACCAACGACGCCCACGACAACGGCGGCAAGGGCAAGGACTACGTGATCGGGGGAGCCGGCCTCGGCCGGCGCACGCCGGATACTTGCGGCCTACCTGGCCGAACGCGAGCAAGAGGGCTATTACGACCCCGACTATTACGTCGAGGAGGACGACTGACGTCGGTGCACAGCAGCATCTACGGCGCGTTCAAAGCGTGTCGGGTGGTGCGGCGCGAGAGCTTCACCCTGGTCACCTTCGATCCCGAGACCGGACCGCGTACCGGGGTCGATCGATCGGATCTGCCGCGCTTCGCCCCTCCGAGCTGACCACGACGGCGCGTTACCTCGATCGTGCTCCTTCCGGCTGGTGGTGGCGGGCTGGACCGGCTACGGCCGCGCCCGCAGCGTGAGGGGGGCGAAGGCGTGCCCGGCCCACAACTCACGGGAGGTCTCCTCCCGATACGCCGTTATGTCCGGCTCGGTGTCGATGACCCAGGTATGCCTGTTTTGTGGCTCGTACGTCGGCCAGCCCGGATCCCCGGTCGTGGCGAAGGCGATCCATGCCGCGCGGACCCGGGCCGACAGCTCGGCCGCGGCTGGTGGCGGCTCCTGTCCGAGCAGCAGTCCTGCCGCTCCAGCGGTCAGGTTGCCGAACGTCAGTGGCAGGCCGAGCCCGTGGCAGGCGCCGAGGGCATCGCCGCCCATGCCGGGGGCCGGCCAGGTCAGCTCGTACAGGTGGGCCCGGCCGCGCCTTTGGTGGGTCTCGGCCAGCCGGACGGAAGGCATCCGGAACATCCAGTCGGAGTGCACCAGCTCGTACAGCCGCTCCTCGTCGGCCCCGGGGTAGGCGGCCCGGTAGGCCTCCGGGTCCGGGGCGAGCTCCCGCAGCGCGGTGGCCGCCCGCTCGGCGGTGATCTGGCCGGTGTCGCCCCTGATGGCCATGAACAGCCGATACTCGTCGCGGGTGTGCCCCACGATCAGCTCCACATCGCGCGCGGCCCCCTCCGCCAGTGACCGCCACGGCACCGCGGGCAGTACCTCGCCGTCCACGACCGGCGCGAACGGCGCCTGAACGTACGCGGCCCGGCCCCACTGCGGGCAGCCGCCCATCTTGTTCGCCACCGCGTCCCCGGCGTCGATCAGCCGCTCCGGCGACAGGCGGGCGAGTTCGCCCGCGAGCGGGGCCATGCCCAGCTCACCGGCTAGGGCGGCGGCGATGTCGGCGGCCAGTTCAGCGGAGAAGAACAGGCCTGGCACGCTCTGCGCAATCGCCCTGCGGAACAGACCGGCGGCTCTGGGCATCGCCATCAGCGCCGCGATGCTCCCGGCCCCGGCGGACTCCCCGAAAACGGTGACCCGGTCCGGATCTCCGCCGAAAGCCGCGATGTTGTCGTGCACCCAGCGGAGGGCGGCCACCTGGTCCAGTAACCCGCGGTTGGCCGGTGCCCCCTGGAAGTGTCCGAAGCCCTCGGCGGAGACCCTGTAGTTGAAGGTGACCACGATGACGCCGTCCCGGGCGAGCACGCGGCCGTCGAAGACCGGGTCTCCGGACCACCCGTACATGTAACCCCCGCCATGGATCCACACCATCACCGGCAGCCGGGCGGCGCCCAGGTCGGGGGACCAGACATTGACGGTCAACCAGTCGCCGTCCGCGCCGGACATGCCGGACGCGCCCAGCACTCTGGACTGCGGCGGCGGCGGACCGAACGCGCCGGCCTCGCGCACCCCGTCCCACGGCTCAGACGGCACCGGTGCGGCCAGTCGCAGGGCGCCCACCGGCGGGCGCGCGAATGGCACGCCGCGGAAGACGGTCACGCCATCCTCCATCCGCCCGCGCAGCCTTCCCGTGGTCACCCGGACCTCCGGGTCTGCGGATCCGATGGCGCTCATGGCACACTCCTCTTCCGGGGGTGCCCGCTCCCATAGCCAGGCGCGGCCATCTTCGCCCAAACCGCGAGCTCGCCGCACCTCGATATCGAAGCGCGCCAAGCACCTGCCTTCGCCTGCGCACGATCACCGGGACGGGCGGGCGTAACGGTATTTCCTCGCCGGCTCGGCTCGGTTCGCAACGCCCTCGGCGCGCTCGCCGACAGCGACGCCGTCGAGCGGCTGAAGCGCGGCCTGTACGGCCTGACCCGAACGCGGCGCCCCCGCCCGTCACGGGCGAAGGGCGCCGGTCAGTAGTCGTCGTATCCGTCGTGCCTCGCTAGTCGATATAGATGCTGCCGACGAGCTTCCACTCGTTGCGCTGGTCAGGTCCAAGAGCGCCGAGTATCCGGTGGTTACACCTGTCGCCTTTGTAGATGACAGCCGCCGTCTTGGTGCGGTTGATCGCCGAAAGCGGTCCCATGACGGTGTAGCAGCCGCTGGGGTTGTGGTGGCGTCGGCCGTTGATCCATAACGCGCCGTTCTTCCCCGCCCAGGCGGTGCCGGACGGGACCAGGACCACGGTTGTGGCGGTGATAAGAGCGGCCAGGGCCGCGGTGAGCAGAGGGCGGGCCAGGTGCACGAGATGGTGTCCCTTCGTGGGGTGCATGACCTCACGAACATAACCATAAGTAGTTGATCGATCACTTAGTGCTCGGTAAGGGTGTCGTCATTTCCATGCCCTGCCCCTCGCGGAGCCGCACCACGAGCGGATGGAGCCACTGCTGCGCGCGGCGGCCGAAGCCGACCCCCAGTAGAGGCACAACACGAAAACAGCCCGCCGCTCGAACCTCCGTTCTAGCGGTCGTCGCAACACCCCAGTTCAGGGGATGCGATGGACTTCAGGATCCGGGAGCTGCGGACAATGGCCCAGGGGCGTAAGCAGCTGCTGCGTGAGCGGCTGGAGTGGGGTGAGGCGTGGGTCGACTCGGAGCGGGTCTTCACGAAGGAGAACGGCGAGCCGCTGCGACCCGAGTACGTCTCGGAGCGGTTCGGCACGCTCGCGGGCCGGGCCGGTCTACCGCCGGTGCGCCTCCGCGATCTTCGGCACGGGGCGGCGACGATGCCGCTTACCGCTGGTGTACCGATCAAGGTCATTTCGGAGATTCTCGGCCACGCGACATCGTCGTTCACGAGCGACATGTACACCTCGGTTGCCGAGGAGCTGTCGGAGCAGGCCGCCGCGGCGATCGCCGCTTTCGTGCCACGCCAGAAACGGAACACGGCCGTGCGTGCCATCAATGTGCCATCAGAGGCCGGTAATGATCTCTGACATGACGAAGGGAGCCCGTGATCTCTCACGGACTCCCTGGTCACTGCGGAGGCTCGGGGATTTGAACCCCGGATGGGCGGTAAACCCAAACCGCATTAGCAGTGCGGCGCCATAGACCTGACTAGGCGAAGCCTCCTGGTTGCCGAGTGGCTCAGCACAGAGTACCGGCCATCCGGCGAGGCGGCAAAGCGGTTCGGGGTCGCGTCGCCCGGAAGGAATCCCGCGAAGTTATCCACCTCTGTGGATAACTTCTTGCACATCTGTGGACAGAACCAGGTCACGTCCAGCGAAGTGGTGTATGAGTTGACCTTCGCGTGATCCTGTTTCTGCAGGTTAAGCGGTAAGTGTCTGCGGGATCGGGTTCTGCTGCGGTGTGTCGCTCACGATGACGCGCATTCGGATTTTGGCCAGGAGGTCCAGGCCCATGTAGCGGCGGGCCTCGGTCCACTCATCGCTTTGCTCGGCCAAAACCGCGCCGACAAGACGGATGATCGAGCCGCGGTCGGGGAAGATGCCCACCACGTCGGTGCGGCGGCGGATCTCCTTGTTCAACCGCTCCTGAGGGTTGTTCGACCATATCTGCCTCCAGACCTCTCGTGGGAAGGCCGCGAAGGCAAGGAGCTCTTCGCGGGCCGCGTCCAGGTGCTCACACGCGGCCGGATACTTCGCTTCCAAGGCGTCGATCACCCAGGTGTGCTGGGTGCGCACCGCTTCGCTGGTGGGCTGGTCGAAGATGGTGCGCACCAAGGTCGCCACCCACGGCTGCGCCGATTTGGGCACCGTCGTCAACAGGTTGCGCAGGTAGTGCGTGCGACAACGCTGCCAGGACGCTCCCGGCAACGTCGCGCCGATCGCCGCCACCAGCCCGGTGTGGGCATCGGAGATGACCAGCTGCACCCCCGACAGGCCGCGAGCGAGAAGATTGCGCAGGAAGGCCAGCCATCCGGCGCCGTCTTCGGCCGAGGTCACCTCCAACCCCA
>NZ_JBSGCR010000053.1:0-17586 GCF_053601935.1 Streptosporangium sp. NPDC004631
CTCTCTCCCTCTGTGGGCCCCGGCGGGGGGGTGCGCGGGGGGGGCGGGGGGCGCCCCCGCCCGGGGGGCCCCCCCCCCCCGCGGCCGGGCCGGTCAGGCCGCCGCCACACCGGGTTGCGGTCCCCGGCCGGTCAGCCATTCCAGGACGTCACGGTGACCTCGGCGGGCCTCCTCGAAGTGGCGCCATCGCCAGTAGCGAGGCTGGTCGCGTACTCCGGTGACCCAGGTGCGATAGGAAACCGGAGTGTCCGCACCGTCGCCCGTGGCCTGCGAGGCGACGCCATAGGTGCGGATAACGACGCGACCGCCCGGTGCGAACAGCACATCGTCGGCCACGGGATACAAGGTCATTCGGTCGAGCATGGTCTGAGCCCCCAATCGCTGTTGGCTCAAACTCTCATCCACCGGACCGCTCCCCGGATTACGTAACGGGCGCGCCGAGGTTAACCAAGCGCGCCCGAGGTAAAAACGGTGTTACACCGTAAGGCTGTCGAACTCCCCGTCTTTCACCCCGAGCACCAGCGCACGGATCTCGTCGCGGGTGTAGATCAGTGCCGGACCCCCGGGAAAACGAGAGTTCCGCACCGCGATACTGCCGTCCGGCAGTTCGGCCAGCTCGACGCAGTTGCCCGTCGAGTTGCTGTGACGACTCTTCCGCCAGCTCGCCCCGGCCAGGTCCGTGGCGGGCATGCCGTTGTAGGTGTGCTTCATTTAGATCTCTCTGAGAAGGTCGCCGAGTATCTCGGCGGTGCCCCCAGGCGTGGTGCTTTCCACGCACAGCTGCTCCATGGCTGTGAGGTATGGATCAATGTCCTCACGTTTGTCCAGGTAGAGGGCACCCCAGAGCTGCTCGACATAGACGACGTCCGACAAGTCGGACTCGGGAAACCGTAAGATGCTGAACGCACCACCCTCGGCCGCGTGCATGCCGAACCGGAAGGGCATCACCTGGATGGTGATGTTGGGCAGCGTGGCCACCTCCAGCAGATGCCGGAGCTGTTCACGCATGATGCCCTCTCCTCCGATGGGACGCTTCAGGGCCGCCTCGTCGATGACCGCCCACAGTCGCGGGCCGTCCTTCTTCGTCAGGCGTTCCTGCCGCTGCATGCGCATGTGCACACGGCGCTCGATATCCGCCTCCGGCACGTCCGGGTAGCCCAACCGGATCACGGTGCGCGCGTAGGCCGCGGTCTGCAGCAGGCCGGGAACGAACTGCACCTCGTAGGTGCGGATAACGTTCGCCGCCTCCTCCAGACCCACATAGGTGGTGAACCAGGTCGGCAGAAAATCGCCGTACTTGTGCCACCAACCAGGGGTGTTCGCCTCGCGGACCATCTCCAGCAGGCCGCGCCGTTCTGCGTCGTCGAGCACGCCGTACAGGGTGAGCAGATCCTCCACGTCTCGCGTCTTGAAACCGACACGACCCAGTTCCATTCGGCTGATCTTGGACTCCGAGGCCCGGATGTGGAATCCGGCCACCTCACGGGGGAGCCCCTTCTCCTCACGCAGGCGACGCAGGCTTGCGCCGAGCATGATGCGCCGAACGGTGGAACCGGTACCGGGCGGGTCCATGGACACGTGGTTGCTCCTCGCTCGCTTTCCTGATCGACAGTCTGTCACTTCGCGGCCCAAGTTTCCCAAGCCGCGGCCAAGATCCCCTTTCCATCCTGATTGCCGAATTCATGGGTAACCGTAGCGGTTGCACACACCTTATGCACGTGCATTCGCTCTTGCACCTGCACGGGAGTTTGCAGCATGATGATCTCTGTGCAGTCCGCCCAAACCGCGCTCTCTCGAACCCCCTGGACGGCGCTCGACTGGTGGCCCCCCGTCGGCTGGTGGCCCGACACGGCCCGCGACCTCGTGTCCGGGTCGCCGGCCATGGCCAGCGCCACCTTCGTGCTCCCCCCGCAGCCCGAGTGCGTCCACTCGGCCCGCAGCTTCGCGACGGGGACACTCACCGGCTGGAAACTCGCCGAGCTGAGCGAGAACATGGAGTTGATCGTCTCGGAGCTGGCCACCAACGCCTTCAAACACGGCCTCCGGCTGGCCGAGGCACGCTCGAAGGAGCCGATCAGGCTCTCCCTGTTACGCCGCGGGGCCGTCGTCACCTGCGCGCTCAACGATCCGGGATCGGGCTTCCCCACACTGCGCGACCCCTCACCCCTGGACGTCGGCGGCCTCGGACTGCACATCGTCGAGTCGCTGAGCGCCCGCTGGGGCTGGGCTCCGCTGGCCCCCTACGGCAAGATCGTCTGGGCCGTCCTCCGTTAGAGCCCGTCCCGCGGACCACACCCGACCCCGGCATCCGTACGGTCCCCAGGGCCCACAGTCCCCCAGGGCTCCCCGTGACATTAGGGTCCCCGCCGTCAACGGTGACCCGCCCAGAACTCAACAGCCCCTCCCGAAAGGCGCCGCCTCCTCCCCACCTGGCGCCGACCGGTCCCGGGACCGCCAAGCACCCTCCGCGGGCGGCCCCGGGACCGGTCAGAGGGGGGAACATCATTGGAACCGGTTGCATTCTGCGCGGTGCATCCCGTCGGGGATGCCCTCTGCATTACCGTGGATGCCTATGGCTCACGGAGAGTCCCGCGCGTGATTCCTGCAGAGAGCTGCGAGATGGACGATCATCTGCTCGGCTGGTTGAAAACCCTCGACGAAGAACGGCTCACCCGGGTTCTGGCCAACCGGCCGGACGCCATAGCCCCGCCGTGGCCGCGCCGCCTCGACACCCTGGCGCAGCGGCTGGGCAACGGGTTCGCGGTGATGGCGGTGATGCGCGGCCTTCCGCTGCCCACCCTGGAGGTCACCCAGGCGGCGCTGGCCCTGGGCAACCGGGTCGACCTGGAGTCGCTGGCCCGGTTCATGGGCGTGCCGGAGGCCGAGGTGGCCCCCTGGGTCGGCAGGCTCTTCGACCACGCCCTGGCCTGGCCCGACGCCGACGGGCGGATCTGGATCGCCGACGGGGTCGCCCGGTGGTGGACGACCCCGTGCGGGCTCGGCGAACCGCTCACCCACTATCTGAACTCCTGGACGGTCAGCGCCGACGCCCTGCGCGCCCTCGCCAGGGCCCTCGGCCTGCCGCAGGGTCCCAAACGCCAGACGGTCGACAGGGTCGCCGAGACGCTCTCCGACCCCGGGCGGCTGAGCGCCCTCATCGAGCGGGCTCCGGAGGGGACCAGGAGACTGCTGGAGGAGTTCGCCTGGGACGGCCCGATCCGCGACATCGACGGCGGCCGGTTCGTGGCGCCGGGCTCGGCGGAGAAGTGGGCCGGCGACCACGGGGTGCTCTTCCGGCCGAGCTGGAACATCGCCGAGATGCCCCGGGAGGTGGCGCTCGCGCTGCGCGGCCCCGACTATCACCCGCCGTTCACCCCCTGCCCGCCCGATCTGGCGACCGTCCCGGTGGATCCCGAGTCGGTGGACCACCTGATGACGCTGGCGGCCCCGCACATGGTGGAGCGCTGCGCCGCGATGCTGGAGAACACCGCGAAGGCCCCGCTGCCGCTGCTGAAGGCGGGCGGGGTCGGTGTGCGGGAGGTGCGGCGACTGGCCAGGGAGACCGGCTGCGACGAGGACGAGACCCGGTTGCTGCTGGAGATCTGCGCGGTGGCCAGATTGCTGGCCTGGGACGACTCGGCCGCGGGACTGGTGCCCACCGAGAAGTTCGACCGCTGGCGGCTGGACGACGCGGCGGCCAGGCTCCGGGTGCTGCTGTCCGCCTGGTGGCGGATGGAGCGTTCGTCACTCCGCCGGGTCGGCGGCAAGTACGGCACCGTGCTCGGCGACGATCCGGCCGGGACCTCGGTCGGCCGCGCCCGCCGGGCGGTGCTCGGCGTGCTGGCCCGTCTCCCCGCCAGTACGGCGTGCGCCGACCGGACCGGGCTGGTCGAGTCCGCGCATTGGCACGCTCCGCTGCTGGATCGGGCGCTGCTGGCCGAGTGCGCCCCGGCCGTGCTGGAGGAGGCCAGGATGCTCGGGCTGGTCTCCTACGACACGATCACCGACCTGGGGCGCGCGCTGGCCGCCCTGGACGCCGCCGGGGACGAGAACGACGACTGCGCGCCGCTCGTGGAGAACGACCCGCAGCTGGTGGAGTGCTCGACCCGGGCGCTGGCCAGTGTGCGGCGGAGCGCGCTGTTCGGCGCCGACCTCACCGCCGTGGTGACCGGACCGCCCGCCGGCGAACTGGCCGAGCTGCTCGACCGGACCGCCGAACGCGAGTCGCGGGGCGCCGCCTCGGTGTGGCGGTTCACCCCGGCGAGCGTGCGCCGCGCGATGGACGCCGGCTACACCGCCGACGACCTGCTCGCCGACCTCGCCGAGGTGGGCACGGTTCCGCAGCCGCTGGACTATCTGGTGCGCGACGTCGCCAGGCGGCACGGCGAGGTCACCGTGACCACGGTCGCCTGCATCGTGCAGGCCTCCGACCCGGTGCTGCTGGCCGAGATCGCCGGGCATCGGCGGCTGGCCAGGCTGGGCCTGCGGCTGCTCGCGCCGACCGTGCTCGCCAGCGCGCTGCCCGCCGACAAGACCCTGGCCGTGCTGCGGGAGAACGGCTACGCCCCGGTCCCGGTCGAGGACACCGGGGAGATCACCATCCGCCGGGCCCGGGTCGAGGAGCCGCGAGGCGGGCGGCTGATCCTGCTGCCCGGCGGGCAGGTGGCCGAGCTGGAGCAGCCGCCGTATCCGCTGTTCGAACCGCCTCCGGACCCGCGTGAACACGCCGGCCGGCTGCTCACCGCCGAGAACGACGTCTCCCGGCAGAACGGCAGGACGTGGGCGATCATCGGCCGCATGGCCTCGCGGTTGCCGACGGCCCAGCAGTCGCTGCTCGGTTTCGTGGTGGACCGGGGGGTGCGGGCGGCGATCACGCTGACCGACGGCCTGACCGCCACCATCAGCCACGGCGAGCTGCGCGGCGGCGTGCTCGACGCCTGGTGCGAGGAGGCCGGAGACTACCTGGAGTTCCCGCTGGCCGACATCGTGGAGGTCCGGGGCGCCTACGCCTGACCCTCCAGGGCCACCCGGCGGGCCAGGCCCAGGGGCAGCCCGCCGGAGCCCGCGAGGGTGTCGTGGAAGGCGCGCAGGTCGCCCCGGCCCGCGGCCAGATAGTCGTCACGGATGCGGTCGATCTCCAAGGCGCCCGTCAGGTAGGAGGGGGCCTGGGTCGGCCAGGCGCAGTAGCGGTTGACCTCTCCCCTGGAGGTGCCGGGGGTGAGCGACGAGGAGGTGGTCATGAACTCCTCCGCCTCCTCGACGCTCATGTCACCGCAGTGCAGCGAGGTGTCCACCACGATGCGGGCCGCCCGGAAGAGGCGGAAGTCCAGGTGGGCGAGCTCCTGGGCGGGCGTGGCGAAGTAGCCCTGCTCCCGCATGACCTTCTCCACGTACAGGGCCCACCCCTCGGAGAAGTACGGCGTGCGGAACAGCTTGCGGACCCGGCGCGGACTGCCCGCCATCCAGGACAGGTGCCAGTGGTGGCCGGGGTAGGCCTCGTGGACGGCGATGGAGGGCATCTGCGCCCTGGCGTTGGTGCGCAGCCGCTGCCGTACCTGCTCCTCGGTGAAGGAGCCGGGGGTGAACGGCACGAAGAAGTGCCCGATCCGGGAGGCGGACAGGGGCGGGGGCTGCATGTAGGAGGCCACCGAGAGGATGGGCCGCTGGAACTCCGGCGACGGCACCACACGGCACTCCTCACCGTCGGCGAACGTCACCAGGCCGCGTTCGCGTACGAACTCCCTGGCCCGCTCGGTCTCGGCCTCGTACTCGGCCCGCATGTCCTCCAGGGTCGGCGCGTGGTCGTCCTGGAGCGCGGTGACGGCCGCGTGCCAGTCGTCGGAACCGCCGGGCAGCCGCCGGGCGACCTCGCGCATCTGCGCGTCCAGCTCGTCGTAGGCCGCCCGGCCGAGCCCGAGCAGCTCGTCGGCGCCGTAGCCGAGCATCTCCCGCTCCCGCAGCAGCCTGGAGTAGAGCTCCTCCCCCATCCGCCACGTACCCGTGGCCCGGAACCCCTCCAGGAAGTCCACCAGCTCGTCGAAGGCCGCCGCCGCGGGCTCCGCCGCCTCGATCAGCCGGGCGCGCAGCCGCTCGTCGGCGACCTGACCGGGCACCGTCTCGGTGAGGAAGCGCCGTCCGGTCCGTGCCTGGCCCAGCCCCCGCTCGACCAGCAGCGCCGCCGCCAGAGCCGGGTCCAGGTTCTCGCGGCAGGCCGCGAGCACGTCCGGCACCTCGGCCAGCCGGGCGACGGCCGAGGCGACCAGGTCGGCCTCGGAGGAGAGCCGGTGCAGGAAGGGGCCGAACATCGAGGCGAAGATCGTTCCCAGGTAGACGGAGGGGTCACGCCGCCAGGTGGGCCAGGTCTCGTAGGCGAGGGCGCCGCGCAGGGTGGACATGACGAGCTCGCGGTCGATCTCGTCCGCGAAGTCCGCGAAGTCCTCGGGGGCTCCGGGACCTCCGGACCCCTGAGGGGCCCCGGCCGCCTGGAACCGCTCCAGCCAGTCCCGCGACTCCCGCTCCCTGGCCAGGATGCCCGCCTCGGTGAAGTCGCCGAGAGTCCGGTCACATCCCTCCGCTCCGGCCAGAGCCGCCTGAACCGGATTGGCGTCCAGGTACCAGCCGAGGAAGTCATTCACGAGTTCAGAAGAGGTCATAACGGGAGATCCTACTTGGCATGTCATAACGATTATCGAGCGTCAAACCGGGCGGGACCATCAATGGGCGACGCCCTCGGAGGCCGTCGCGCGGTGGCGCGGAAGGACGCGATCGACGGCGTGACGACCGGGTTCGCCGGAGCCCGCCGGGCGGCCCTACCGGACCGGCCGACGAGATCGGCGGGCACATCGGCGGGTACGGCGTCACCTTTCCCACCGGTACGGTGCCGTCCTTCCCATAAGCTTCTGCTGTGGGTGACCCGAAGTTCGAGATCCAGATGCTCCACGACCGCGTCATGGTCAAGATCGAGCAGGAGTCCGAGGAACGGCGCAGCACCGCGGGGATCGTCATCCCGGCGACGGTGAAGATGGCCAACCGGCTCGTCTGGGGTGAGGTCTGCGGCGCCGGCGCGAGCGCCCGGACCGTGAAGGTCGGCGACAAGGTCCTGTTCAATCCGGAGGACCAGTACGAGGTCGAGGTCCACGGCCAGCTCTACCTCGTCATGCGCGAGCGCGACCTGCACGCCATCGCCACCCCGCAGACCGACAACGGCACCGGCCTGTACCTCTGACCCCGCCCCCTCCTCCCCTGTCCGGCGGGTCAGCCACGGGTGTAGCTGAGATAGACCTTCCGGTTCCAGTCGTCGGCGGAGATGTCGGCCAGCACCCGCATTCCCTTGCCCTTGAGGTTGAGCAGCACGGCCCGGTAGGCGCCCGCGCTGGGGATGACCGCGACGAAGCTCTTCTCGTCCCACCAGCCCAGCAGCGCCTTCGGCCTGACGTTCACCTTGGCGGCCAGACGGCCGGAGACACGGTCCCAGACGCAGACGTACTCGGTGTAGGTCGCCGGGCACCAGGTCATCATCCCGCGCCCCGAGGGGGAGAAGGCGTCCTCACCCCCGGCGGGGGCGCCGGTCTTCGCCAGGGTGCGCCTGACCTCGCCGTCCTGGCCGTAGAAGCGGGTGCCACCCCGGTACTCGGCCACCAGCTGGGCGTTGTCGGGGGTCCACCGGAACCGCGCGGCCCCGTCCACCTCGGGCACGGGCACCGTCCTGGCGGTCTTCGCCACCGCGTCGACGATCACGAAGCCGGTGGTCTCCCAGCCGGTCCCGGCCTTCCGCTGAACGGTCAGGACCGCCTTGCGGCCGTCGCGGGACCAGTGGGCGAAGTGGGCGACGAGCGGCTTCTGAACGGTCTGGATCCTGGTGGCGTTCTCCCCTGCCAGATCGGCCAGCAGCACCGAGTCGTGGCCGGCGTTGTAGGAGCTGGGGACCGCCAGGGCCTTGGCCCCCCGGGGAGCCACCGTGATCTCCTGATAGCCGCCCTGCTTGGCGAACGCCTCCCCCCTGCGCAGGTAGGCCAGATCGCCCAGGGTGTAGGAGGTCACCGTGAGCGGGTCTCCCGGACTCTCCCTGACGGTCACCCCGGTGTCGGGCAACGTGACGTCCGCGGGCAGCGCGGCGTGGGCGGCGGTCGGGGCCAGTACGGCCGCCAAGGCCGTGATGACGGCACAACCGATCAGTCGGTGAAACCCGGAAGTCATAGGCACGGCCGCAGCTTAGGACGGGAGTTCCTCATAGTTGGTGATCTATAACGGATCGGTCCGCCTGACAAGGGCGGCCCGGTACGGCGTCCGCCCGCCGTACCGGATCGGGGCTGCTCCGACGGCCGCCGTTTTCGGTCGCCGCGGTGCCGGACCAACGGCGTCACCGGTTCCCCATGTCATCTCTCGCGAAAGCGCTCGACATTCGATGAATTGGAGATGCAAAAGCTACCGAAGCAAGGATTGATGAGCGATTTACCGACTGGGCGAGTGCGCACCCAGATCGAAATCAATCAAGTCATGTGGATCAAGCTTTCAACTCGCCCACCTTGATGCTGTCGAGGAAGGTCTTCCACTCAGAGCGAGCGAAGAGGAGGACTGAACCGTCAGGGTTCTTACTGTCACGGACAGCGATGACACCGGGCAGATTGCTGGCCACTTCGACACAGTTGCCACCGTTGGTGCTGCTCAAGCTCGACTTACGCCACTTAGCCCTGGTCAGATCCATCACTCGACCATCCTCGCTATCAGTTCCAGCGACGCCCTCTGCGGGAGTGCCTCCGCGCGGAGGGCATCGAACACGTATGTGACCGCCTCAACATCCTCGCGACGCTGGACGATATGACCGTTTGCTGCTGTCTCCAAGTAAACGGTATCCAGGCCGTTTCGGAAACCCGCGATGACGAAAGCGCCCGCGAGCCCCGGATGCGCGGCTGTCTCCTTCGGCACGATTTGAATCGTGATCTTAGGGTGCTTGCCTAGCTTGATGAGCTGGGCAATTTGGCTTTGCATGATTTCGGAGCCACCTATGGCTCGGTGCAGAACTCCCTCATCAAGCACGATCCAGAGTGCTGGGGGATCGCCTCGTTCAAGAATCGCCTGCCGTTCGATCCTTGCGGCCACCATCTCCTCGATCCGCTCTGGGGAATCTCCGGGACGGCCTCCCATGAGCATCGGGAGAACGGGGAGAGCAGATCCTGGCACTCGGCGAGCTGGTCTCCACGGTCCTCGATGTCACCGTCGAGATCAGCGCGCGACGCACGAGCGTGCGGCTCACCGTGGACCGCGATGCCTCGGTGATCGCGACGGTGCCGCCACGGGTCGGGCGAGACGAACTCACCCGGATCGTGGTCTCCCGGCGGCGCTGGCTGTACGGCAAGCTCGCCGAGCACAGCGCGCTGGACCCGCCTCGCCCATCTCACGCCTATCTGACCGGTGAGGGCTTCCTCTATCTGGGCCGGAGCCACCGTCCGCTTCTCGTCGACTCGGCCCCTGCCCCGGTCCGGCTGATCCGGGGGCGCCTGGATCTCCGGCGTGACTGCGTGGGGGATCCTGCCGGTCACATCGTGCGGTGGTATCGCCGACGGGGGAGACCATGGCTGATCAACCGCATCGCGCCGTGGGCGGAGCGGCTCGGTGTCACACTCACCGACCTGCGGGTGCTTCCCCTCGGCTATCGCTGGGGGTCCTGTTCTCCCAGCGGGCACGTCAACATTCACTGGGCCACCATGCAGGTCGCCCCGCTCTTGGTGGACTACGTGCTTGTCCACGAGCCGGCTCATGTGAAGCACGCCGATCACTCTCCGGAGTTCTGGCGGATCGTCGAGCGCGCCCTGCCGGATTATCGAACCCGCCGCGAGCAGCTGAAGCGTCTCGGCCCCGGCCTCTGGCTGCCTTGATCACCGGGTGACCACAAGAACGGAGACAGGGGACGGCGGACGGGCCGGGCGGGGCGGTCGTCACCGCCCCGCCCGGCCCGTCGGATCGGACCGGTTTTCGGGCACCGGCCTGGAGGTACGGCCTCGAAGACGCCGGTCCTCGGGGAACGGCCTAGAAGTAGCCGGCGCCCGTGATCGTGGCCGGCTGGTCACCGGTGTTCTTCACCCTGAACCGGATGCAGTGCGGAGCCGGGGAGTCTCCGGCCGCGACGTGGGCGGCGTGGTCGTTGGCGGGGATCGAGACCGTGCCGACGGACCGTCCGCGGCAGTTGGCGACCTTCACCTCCGTCGGCTCGGTGTTGTTCTCCAGCTTGACCAGCACGTGGCCCTTGTAGGGGGCTGTGGGGGCGAGCGTGCGGCTGAGGAACACCTCGGCGCCGGGGTTCACCGTCGCGCTCAGGTTCACCGCGTCGGCGTGGGCGGTGCCGGCCAGGGCGACCATTCCACCGGCCACCAGCGCGAGCGTCGAGGACAGGATGCGCATCGGACGTCACTCTCCTTGCATGTCCTTGGGGATGAGACGCAGAGGACATTACGGAGGGTGACGCATCGGAATGGCCATGTGACCGTCGGCGCCGGGTAAAGGATCTGCGGCGGGGTCAGGGGCCGAGGAGTTTGCGGGCCTCGACGATCAGGTCGAGGTGGAGGCTGAACTTGAGGCCGTAGTAGACGATGGCCGTGGCCGCGGCGGCGGCGGTGAGGATCACCAGGATCTTGACGGTCCAGCCCCGGCGGCCGAGCCAGGCCGTCCAGGCCGAGAGCGTCCGCTTGCCGAACTCCAGGAGGCGGTGGGCCCAGTGGAACTCGGTGGCCAGGACCGCGAGACCGGCGAAGACCACCAGCCAGCCGGGGCCGGGGAAGGGGACCATGACGAGCCCGCCGACGACCAGCACGCCGCCGACGGCGCCGATGACGATCTTCAGGGTGAGACGGCCCGTGCGGGTCGATCTGACACCGTCGAGCCGGCCGTGGATGCCGGACCGCCGCGCGGCCTCGTCCTTCAGCTCGTCGGCGTCACCGGTCTCGGACGGGCGCTCGGACTCGTCACGGGCGCTCCGCATCGCATCTGAGATGGCCACGCACTCCCCTCGGCCTGTCGGTTTCGACTAAGAATAGGGCCGCCTGCCCCGTCGTTTGGTATTCCGCGGCTTGTGGCGTACCCAGAAATCCGCCGCGTGCGCGGGAGCCGGATGGTGACCTGTTCCCGGGAGGCGTCCGGCCGCCTCCCCGCAACCCCGGCGCCCACCCTGACCCAAGGCGTCCCGGAGGCCCCGGTACGGCTCTCTCCGGCCGTCCGGGGTGGCAGGTTCGGCCCCGTCGCCGGGCACGGCGAGCCCGCTCGGCGACGGCCGGGGTGGGACGATCTCCAACGCCGGGACAGTGCGCCTAAAACCCAAGGTAAAACCCTAAGAAATTGGGTTATTTTAGGACCAAAAATGAGTTAATGTCCGTTCATGTCTGAGGCTCCCCTTGTCAAGACCGTCAGCATCAGTACCGTCAACGGCCCCTGTGCCGCTTCCGCCGTCCACGGCGCGGTCCTGCCCCGCGAGCACCTCCGCAGCGATCTGCGCTGGGCGATCGGCGTCCCCTCCGACCCACACCGCTGGCTGGACGAGGAGCAGGCGGTCGCCGGAGAGCTGCGCGAGTTGCGACGGTCCGACGGACTCGGCCTGGTCGTCGAGCTGAGCTGCATCGGCATGGGCCGGGACGCCACGACGATGTCCAGGATCGCGGCGTGCAGCCGGGTGGCCGTGGTCGCGGGCACCGGATTCTTCGCCGGGCCCTTCACCCCCTCCTGGGCGCTGGACGCCGATGTGGACACGCTCACCCGCTACCTGCTGACCGAGATCAACGACGGCCTCGACGGCACCGGCTCCCGCCCCGGCGTGATCGGCGAGATCGGCGTGTGGGGCGAGGAGCCGACCTCGGCGGAGGAGCGCTGCGCGACCGCCGCCGCCAGGGCCGCCCTCTCCTCGGGACTGCCCGTGGCCACCCACCACCGCGGCGGTCTGCCCCTGATGGAGATCCTGCTCGGCGAGGGCCTGCCCGCCCACCGGATCAGCGTCGCCGACGCCGGGACCGACCCGGTGATCCCACGCAAGATCGTCGAGCTGGGCGGTTACGTCTGCCTCACCTCGCTGGGCACCGACCGGCTCCGCGACGCGCTCGACCTCATCGAGGCCGGATACGCGCACC
This sequence comes from Streptosporangium sp. NPDC004631, assembly GCF_053601935.1. Lineage (NCBI taxonomy): Bacteria > Bacillati > Actinomycetota > Actinomycetes > Streptosporangiales > Streptosporangiaceae > Streptosporangium > Streptosporangium sp. NPDC004631. Next base: position 12,111 of record NZ_JBSGCR010000053.1, read on the forward strand.
GGCTGCTGCTCAGCAGCGGCCTGTCCAGGGTCTCCGAGATCGAGCGGTACGGCGGGGGCGGCTACAGCCACCTGTTCCGCACCTTCCTGCCCAGGCTGCGCGAGGCCGGGGTGAGTGAGGGGACCATCCATACGATCGTCCACGACAACCCCCTCCGCTGGCTGACCTGCGCCGAGCGGTACGTCCCCCCCGCCGCCCCGGACGCCGGGCGTGTCCTGACCGACCAGGGCACCGGCCAGGCCTGACGCCGCCCGGAGCCGCCCGAGGCTCCCAATGGCGGCCCCCTGACGCGGCCGGGGCGGCGCGACTACTCGTCCGCGGCCTCCGGCCCCGCGCCTTCCCTGCCGGAGACGCCGGAGACGCCGGAGACATGGTCGTGCGAGGAGACCATCAGCCGCGAGCCCGGCCCCCTGGCCGCCGCCGCGTCGTCGGGGTTGGCCAGCGCGCAGCGGTCCAGGGAGAGACAGCCGCAGGCGATGCAGTCGGTCAGGCCGTCACGGAGCCGCTGGAGCTGCCTGATCCGGTCGTCCATCTCACTCCGCCACATCGCCGAGAGCCTGGCCCAGTCCTCACGGGTGGGGGTGCGCCCGTCGGGCAGCGCGGACAGCGCGTCCCGGATCGTCTTGAGCGGGATCCCCACCCGCTGGGCGACCCGGATGAAGGCGATCCTGCGGAGCATGTCCCGGGTGAAGCGGCGCTGGTTGCCCGCCGTACGGCGGCTGCGGATCAGGCCCTTGGCCTCGTAGAAGTGCAGGGCGGAGACGGCGACCCCGCTCCGCGCGGCAAGCTGGCCGACGGTCATCTCCGAATTCTTGAGCACGCTCCCACCCTAGCCTGACCTCGACAAAGGCTGAGGTTGCCTCCGGCGCCGTGCGTCGTCGCTCCAGGTCGGCCGGGATCACGCGCGGAGAACACACCCTAGCGGCGGCGTGCGCCGTCGCGGAGCCTTCCGGGGTCGACGTCCCGCTCCGGATGGCGGCGCAGGTACTCCCGCTCCAGCTCCTCGGTCCGCGTGGTGTGGTTGACGAGCGCCTCGGCGGAACCGTGCAGGAGCGTCTCGGTCCGGGTCGCGTGCAGGTGCCGCAACTCACGGAGCAGATCGACCTCGGCCAGGTCCTTCGGATCGATTCCCATTGTCATAGAGGCTCGCCTACCCCGTTACAGCTCTATTTCACCCCTTTAATCTGCCGCCCAGTGTCCGATTGGAACGATTTCACAAAAATGAGTCATATTTCATGACTTGTTTGGATTGCGGGCATACCTTCATAGCCTTACGTTCCCGGTATGGATCTAGAGCTCCGACACCTCAGGATCGTGCGTGCGGTCGCCGAGGCCGGGAGCGTCACCAAGGCTGCCAGCCATCTCGGGCTGGCCCAGCCCGCGTTGACCGCGCAGCTCAAACGGATAGAGCGAGTGCTCGGAGGTGCGCTTTTCGACCGCGACCACAATGGCGCACGGCCCACACCCCTCGGGGATCTGGTGCTGTCCAGGGCGATGGTGCTGCTGCCCGCGGCCCGGGAGCTGCAGGAGGAGGCGGTCCGGTTCGCCAACGCCAGCGGTGACGTCCCCCGGTACCGGCTGGGTGCCACCAACGGGCCCATCCTGGGCGGACTGGTCGACCGGCTCGCCACGGAGTGGCCGTCGACCCCGGTGAGCACCTACACCTCCTGGTCCGCCAAGGAACTCACCACGATGGTCATGCTGGGCAGGATCGACTTCGCGCTCATCGGCGCCTGCGGGGAGAGCGCGCCGCCGGTGGACGGGCCGGTGGTGTGGCTGACCGTGGGGATGGACCCGGTCTTCGTGCTGCTCAACACGGAGCACCCCCTGGCCACGCGGAAGGAGGTGACCCTCGCGGAGCTGTCCGGCGAACGGTGGGCGGTCACCCCCGGCGACAGCTGTTTCGGCGACTGCTTCGCCACGGCGTGTGCCCGCGCCGGCTTCACACCCCAGACCATCTACGAGACGGATGTGGCCACATGCATGCATCTGGCCAAGGTCGGCCGGGCGGCGGTACTCTGCCAGGCAACGTTCCAACCGGCGCCGGGAGTGACGATGGTGCCGCTCGTCGGCGCACCGCTGCGCTGGCGGCAACTGCTCGGCTGGCACCCGGAAGGGCCCTGTTCAGGCGCCGCGACAACGATCGTCGAGCACGCGAAGGCGGCACACGCCGACGCGATACGGCGGAGCACGCGCTATGCCGCCTGGCTCGCAGAAAACCCCCGTTATGGAACCTCCCCATAACGCGGCGATAGGGAGTATTTGATAGAACCGCACCTCGTGTGGGGGCCTTACCTTGGCGGCACCCACCACACGAGGAGATGCAAATGCTCCGCAGAAGAACCATGACGGCGGGTCTGGCGCTGACACTGGCGCTGGCCGCGCCCGCCGTCGCCCAAGCCGCCACCGGCGGCGAACCCACCCCCTCGGCGTTCGCCACGGCCAAGGCCCAGGCGGCGGCGACCGGCAAGCCCGCGCCCGCCCTGATCGACGCCATGAAGCGCGACCTCAAAATCACCGGCGAGCAGGCCACGGCCCGCCTGATCAACGAGGCCGCCGCGGCCAAGGTCGAGCCACTCCTGCGCAGGCAGCTCGGCGATGGCTGGGGCGGTGGCTGGGTGACCGGCCCGACCTCGGACTTCGTGGTCGCGACCAGTGACTCGAAGAAGATCACCACCATCGCCAAGGCGGGAGTGGAGGCCAAACTGGTCAAACACTCACTGGCCTCGCTGGAGGCGGTCAGGGCCAAGCTCGACGCCGTCACCGGCGCCCCCAAGGGCGTGCCCTCCTGGTATGTCGACGTCAAAAACAACACCGTCGTGGTGCAGGCCGGCGAGCCCGCGGCCGCCGAGGCGTTCCTGAAGGCGAGCGGCGCCGACAGGTCACTCATCCGGGTCGAGGCCTCGACGGAACATCCGCGACCGCTCTACGACGTCCGCGGTGGTGACGCCTACTACATCGCGAACCGTTCCCGCTGCTCGGTTGGCTTCTCGGTCACCCGCGGCTACGAGGGAGGCTTCGCGAGCGCGGGCCACTGTGGCAACCCCGGAGACCCCACCAGCGGCTCCAACGGGGTCGCGCAGGGCACCTTCCAGGGCTCGTCCTTCCCGGGTAACGACTACTCCTGGGTCGCGGTCGACTCCAACTGGACCCCGACCGGGGTGGTGAACGGCTACAGCAACGGCATCGTCCCGGTCGACGGTTCCGCCGACACGCCGGTGGGCTCGTCGATCTGCCGGGCCGGCTCGACCACCGGCTGGCACTGCGGCACCCTCCAGGCCCGCAACACCAGCGTCACCTACCCCGAGGGCACCATCACCGGCCTGGGCCGCACCACCGTGTGCGCCGAGCCCGGCGACTCCGGCGGCTCGTACATCTCCGGCAGCCAGGCCCAGGGCGTCACCTCCGGCGGCTCGGGCGACTGCACCTACGGCGGCACGACCTACTTCCAGCCGATCAACGAGATCCTGCAGGTCTACGGACTCACCCTGGTCACCGGAGGCGGCAACCCGCCGTCCACCGCATGCCAGAGCGCCTACAGCGGCTCGCTGACCTCCAGCCAGAGCGCCTACCAGCCGAGCAGCGCGGGCTACACCGCCGCCGCCGGCGAGCAGCGGATCTGCCTGCAGGGGCCGAGCGGCGCCGACTACGACATCTACCTGCAGAAGCGGAACGGTTCCACCTGGACCGACGTGGCCAGCGGGACCACCGCCAGCTCCGATGAGACGATCGTCTACAACGGCAGCGCGGGCACCTACCGTGTCCGGGTGCTCGCCTACAGCGGCTCGGGCTCCTACACCCTCGGTGTGGTCAAGCCGTAGTGGCCGGGCGCGAGGCGCCGTGACAGAACAGGGCTCCGGGCGCCGCCGCCCCCTCCGGAGGGGGCGGCGGCGTCGTGCCGGGAAATGGTGCGGTCATGCCGGCGCGTCGAGAACAATGAAGGAATGAGCGAGCTTCTGATCCTGACCGAGGGCACGGTGCTGACCCACCTGGTCACCCGGGCCGAGCTGGCGGCCGGCGCGCTGGCGGCCGGCGACGACCTGCGGCTCTGGGCACGGCTGGCCGACGGCGACGGGGTGCCGTCGGCCGGTGGCGGCCTGGTCCGCACCGTGGTCGACAGGGGCGAGCCGAGCCTGATCGGACCCGACGGCTGGCTGGCGAGGGTGGAGCCGGAGGACATGGTCGCGCTGCGCCTGCGCGACGGCAGGCTGGAGCTGTCCACCACGACGCTGACCGCCTTCCCCGCCGAGCGGGCGATCCGGATCACCCAGGAGTTCGCCGAGCAGGCGCTGGACGCGCTGCGCGCCTTCGCCGAAGGACTGGAGCCCAGCCCCGGCGTCCCGATCGACACGGTGATCCTGGAACTGCTGGTGAAGGCCCCCGACGCCTTCAGCGACCCGCTGCCTCCGCTGGCCCCACTGCTGCGCGGGGCCTCGCTGGAGGTGCGGCGAGGCCGGGTCGGCATCGTGGGCGCGCCGTGGGACACCGCGTCGGTCGCCGGCCTGGACCCGCTGGACATCATCAGACTGGCCCTGGTCCGCAGCACGCTGCGCGCCTACGACGAGGGCGCCGACCTGTCCAGGGCGATCACCTACCTGTCCAGGTCGGAGACGGTGCTCGCCAGGATCGCCGACGAGGTGGAGCGCGAACCGCTCACGCCGGCCCTGGTCGAGGCGCTGCCCCGCACCGAACCGGCCGCACTGCTGCTGATCGCCAGATCCGCCGAGGGGGAGGGCCGGTCGTTCGAGGCGGCCGGGTTCGTCACCGAGGTGCTCTCCGCCGCTCCGGGGCTGGGCCCCGCCGAGCGGGATGCGGCCGAATACGCCGCGTGCCGTACGAACCCCGACGATCCGCTCCCCGTGCGGGCGGCACATCTGTTCCGGCAGCTGCTCGCCTACGGCTACCGCCCGGCCCGCCGCCGCCTGATCGACGACCTGGTCGCGTTGAGCGTCCGGGTGGCCGAGCCCGCCCTGGCCGACCTGGCGCTGTTCGAGAACGACGTCGTCGGTGAGTTCCTCCAGGCGCGGGGCGAATGGCTCCGCGACGACGAGGTGGCGCTGCTGGAGTCGTGGCGCAGCACGCCGCTGCGCCTGTGGGAGGTCCTCGACGTCGCCGGAGACGAGATCACCCTGCGTGACGCGGCCCCGGGCGAGGCGGAGCCGGTGACGCTGGCCGACGACCTGCTCCCCCGGCAGGCCCGGCCAGGCGATCTGATGCTGACCAGGCTGCTGGACGACGGGACCGGTCCGCACGTGTTCGGTCACCCGTTCAAGGTGGACCCGGCACGCCGGCAGGAGATGCTCGCCCTGCTCACCGACCCCGTCGACCCCTACGCGGTGGCCGCCTTCTTCCGTCGCGCCGGGCGACCGCCCCGCGCGGCCGGGGGGGGGGGGGCCGTTGGGGCCACAAAATTAAGGGGGGGGGGGGGGCGGAGAGGGCGGGGAAACCGTGCCCCGCCAACCCCAATAGGAGGAGC
>NZ_JBSGCR010000054.1:0-17449 GCF_053601935.1 Streptosporangium sp. NPDC004631
GATTCTTGGACGGACGCTCCACGCCCGCCCCGCATACCCTGCAGATCACCGAACAGCCGATACTGATCACCATCCAGCCGGGCCGCTGACACCCCGGCACGCACCAGCGATCACCGTTCCACAAGTGGTCGAAATCAACGGAAGACCCCGACGACCCCGATTACTGCCTGCTGTTCCAAAGCCACCCCGGACCACACAGCTTCGAGTAACCCGCTCCAAGGCCCGTGGCAATCCCCTGAAATCGTGGAGACTTTTCTATGCGGCGATAGGCTGCCACAGCCTCGCCCCGGTGCCCGCTCCGACGGCTGCGATTCGCTGTTCGTAGATGATCGGTGGTAGCCCGTTGGTGCTGCTCCAGGGTGACGCGCAGGCGCTGGTCTTGCCCGTAGACCTCATCCCCTCGTCAGCCTCGATCCACTCCTCAAGGTCCCCATGTAGTCACGCTCTTCAACGGTGACTCGTCCGTAAGCTGGAGATGTGTCTCCCGCACTGGTCCTGCTCGACGGCGTCCGCTGGCAGGGTGTGCGCGTGATCGGCGATCGCGCGCACACCCTGCTGGCCGTGCTCGCCATGTACGGGCGTGCGGGGGTCGGTGACGAGCGCCTGATCGAGGAGTTGTGGCCCGACGAGACTCCGGCCAACCCGACGAAGGCGCTGCAGGTGGTCGTCTCGCGGACCAGGGCGGCGACCTGTGCCGACGTCGTGGTGCGGATTCCGCGTGGTTACCGGCTCGGGCTGCCCGCCGGCCAGGTGGACGCGCTGCTGCTCGGCGCGCTGGTGGAGCAGGCGCGGACCGCACTGGGCGAGGACGACATGGCGCTCGCGCGTCGCCGCGCCGAAGAGGCCATGGGTCTCGTGGCCGGCGGCTTGGACGGCGCCGCGGGTCCCCTCGCTTTGGACGGCGCCACGGGCCCACTCGCGGAGCTGAGGGGCGTCGCGGCGGGGCGGGTGGCCGAGGCGCGACGGGTGGCGGCGATCGCGCGGGGCCGGAGCGGTGCTCACAAGGACGCGCTGCCGCTGCTGGAGGAGGCCGCGGCCGATCGGCCGCACGACGAGGAACTGCTCGCCTGTCTGCTGCACAGCGAGGCCGCCGTACGAGGTCCCGCCGCCGCTCTGGAACGCTACGAGCGGTATCGCGCGGGCGTGGTCGCGCGGCTCGGCAGCGAACCGGGGCCTGAGCTTGCCCGCGTGTACGCCGGACTCCTCGTCGCCGATCGGCCGGTGCGTGAGGGCATCCTGTTCGACGGTTCCTCGCTGCTCGGCCGCGACGGCGACATCCGTGCGGTGCACGCCCTGTCGCAGACGAACCGGGTGGTCTCCATCATCGGCCCTGGTGGGCTGGGCAAGACGCGGCTGGCTCATGTCGTCGGCAGGAACGCCGCGCAGCCCGTCGCCCACTTCGTCGAGCTCGTCGGCGTCTCCTCGCCGGAGGGCGTGGTGGGCGAGGTGGGCTCGGCGCTTGGGGTTCGGGACTCGGTCAGCGGGCGTCGTGCCCTGACCACCGAGCGGCGCTCCAACGTTCGCGCCCGGATCGCCCAGCATCTCGACCAGACTCCGGCGCTGCTGATCCTGGACAACTGCGAGCACGTGATCGAGGCCGTCGCCGACCTGGTGGCGTTCCTGACCGTGACGACCCGCGACCTGCGGGTGCTCATCACCTCGCGCGCCCCCTTGTCGATCCCCGCCGAACGCGTCTACCCGCTCGGCGAGCTGCCCACGGGCGACGCGGTCGAGTTGTTCCGCCAGCGCGCCACAGCCGCCCGCCCGGGTGTGCGGATCGACGAGGGAGTGGTCGGGGAGGTCGTCGCCCGCCTCGACGGGCTGCCGCTCGCGATCGAACTGGCCGCGGCCAAGGTACGGGTGATGTCGGTGGAGGAGATCGCGCGGCGCCTGGCGGACCGGTTCGCCCTGCTGCGCGGCGGGAACCGTACGGCCCCCGACCGGCACCAGACGCTGCTCGCGGTCATCGACTGGTCGTGGAATCTGCTGGACGAGCCGGAACGGCGGGCGTTGCGGTGGTTGTCGCTGTTCGGCGACGGTTTCACGCTGGCCGCGGCCGAGCACGTCCTCGGCCCGGACGCCCTGCGCGTCGTGGACGCGCTGACCGAGCAGTCGATGCTGAGCGTCCGCGAGACAACGTACGGCCTCCGCTACCGGATGCTGGAGACCGTCAGGGAGTTCGGGCGGATGCGGCTGAAGGAGGCCGGCGAGGAGGCGCCCGCCCGGGGGGCGCAGCGGGCCTGGGCGACGGCGTACGCCCTCGAACACGCCTGCGAGCTGTTCAGCCCGGCGCAGTTCGCGGCGGTCGACGCGTTGCGTGCCGAGGAGAGCAACCTCGCCGATCTGCTCCGGCAGGCTCTCGGCGAGTCCGATCCCGTCACGACGGTCCAGTTGCTGGCCGGCGTCGGCGCGCTGTGGTCGATCCGTGGCGACCACTCCCGGATCCTCGTTCACCAGGGCGCGATCACCCAAGTGATCACCGGCTGGATGCCGCCGCCGTACCTCGTCGAGGCGACCAGGGCCGCCATGATGATCACGCTCATGAACCTCGTGATCATCACCGACCACCGTAGCGATCCGCTGCGCGACCTCCTCCGTACGCTGCCCACCGGTGACATGACGGATCCCCGGGTGGCGGCGATGGCCACGGTGCTGCTCGCGGCCGATGGCGCCGACGTACGCCGGCGGCTGGCGGAGCTGTGCCGGAGCACCGACCGTGACGTGGCCTTGGCGGCGACGCAGATGAGCGTCCACGTCTTGGAGAACGCGGGAGACATGACCGGGGCGATCGAGGCCGCCGAGCGGACCCTGACGATGCTTCGCGAGGACGAGGGTCCGTGGTTCGCCGCGACCATGCACGCCGTGCTGGCCCACCTGGTCATGAAGCTCGGTGACCGCCGGCGGGCGGTCGGACACGCGCGAACCGCCATCCCGGTGCTGAGCCGGGTCGGCGCCACCGACGACGAGACGCAGCTCCGCGCGGTGCTGCTGATCTCCGCGCTCGCCGACGGCGATCTCGACACCGCCGAGGCCGAACTCGCCGAGATCACCCGGATCAACGACAACGAGGCGGTGCTCGGCGGGGTGGCGATCGTCTCGTTGTGCGCGGCCGAGCTCGCCCTCGCCCGCGGCGAGACGGCCGCCGCGCTCGCGGAATACCGTCTGGCCGTCCAGCGGGCGCGCGACCTGAGCCTGACGGGAGTGCCGCACGCGGAGTTCACGCCGTGGACGATCGTCGCGATATCGGTCACCCTGACGGCGTACGCGTACCACGCCCCGCCGGAAGACGTCCGGTACGGCGAGGAGTTGTTCTTCACCGTCCGGGACTACGACCTGCTGACCGTGGAAAACCCGGTCTTCGACTACCCGCTGTGCGGCTCGATGCTCTTCGCGCTCGGCGCCTGGGGGCTGCTGCGGAGAGCCATGGCCCCCCGCGACGCGATCGGACTGCTGGTGCTGGCCGAGCGGTTCGCGTACAACAGCGGCATGCCCAGCATGACCTTCGAGCGGATCGAACCGTACGCGGAGCAGGCCGCGCCCGGGGTGATCGCCGCCGTGCGGGTCGAGTACCGCGATCGACGCGGCTCCGACCTGCTCGACGAGGCGCGGAGTCTCGTCGAGCAGGTCTCCGGCCGGGCCGGGCGCAGGTCACATGTGCCGCTTGTAGCTGCGCACCGACAGCGGCGCGAAGATCGCGATGACGATCAGGCACGCCAGGAGCGTCCAGGCCACCTCTCCGCTGACGAGGGCGCTGTTGGCGAGGTCGCGGGCGGCCGTGACCAGGTGTGAGACCGGGTTGATCCGTACGAACGCGGCCAGCCAGCCGGGCAGGGTCTCGACGGGGACGAACGCGTTCGACAGGAACGTCAGCGGGAACAAGATCATCATTGAGATGCCCTGTACGGCCTGGGCGCTCCGGGCGATCGTGCCGACCCAGGTGAAGACCCACGCCAGCGACCAGCCCGTGAAGATCGCCAGCAGGATCGCGGCGAACACGCCGCCTAATCCGCCGCCCGGGCGGTAGCCCATCACCAGACCCATGGCGAAGGTCAGAGTGGCCGCGATCGTGTAGCGCAGCAGGTCGGCCACCATCGGGCCGGCGAGCGGTGCGATCCGGGAGATCGGCAACGACTTGAACCGGTCGAAGACGCCCTTCTCCAAGTCCTCTCGGAGCTGCGTGCCCGTGGCCATGCACGTCGTCAGCACGGTCTGGGCGAGGATGCCGGGGATCATCAGGGGCAGGTAGCTCTCCACGTCGCCGGCGATGGCGCCGCCGAAGATGAAGGCGAACATCGCGGTGAACAGGATCGGCTGCAGCGCCACGTCGAAGAACTGCTCCGGGTTGCGGCGCATCTTCTTGAGAGCCCGCCACGCCATCATCAGGGTCTGGCCGACGGTCTCCCTCATGGAGACGCGCCGCCGGGCGGCCGCTACACGGTCGGCGGTACGGACCACCTCGCGGGCGGGTGCGATCATGGTGCTCATCGATTCTCCTCCGCGCCGGTCTCGTCGTTCCCATCCGTTTCGTGGCCGGTGAGGGCGAGGAACACCTCGTCCAGGCTGGGCTTGGCCACGCTCACCGAGGAAATCGACACCCCGGCGGCGCGCAGCGCGATCAGTACGTCCGCGGCCTGGTCGGCCTGGTCGAGGGCGACGTTGAGGCGGCCCTGCTCCGGGCTGAGGGTCGGGTCGGAGCCGAGGACGCGCCGCACGACCTCCACGGCGGTGGGCACCTCGCCCGGCTCGGCGAGCAGCAGGTGGAGGGCGGAGTCGCCGACCGCGGTCTTCAACGCGTCGGGGGTGCCCTCGGCGACTTTGCGGCCGTGGTCGATGACAGCGACGCGATCGGCGAGCTGGTCGGCCTCGTCCAAATATTGTGTGGTCAGCAGCACTGTGCAGCCGTCGGCGACCAGACCGCGGATGGTGTCCCACATCTGACCGCGCGTGCGCGGATCGAGACCGGTGGTCGGCTCGTCGAGGAAGATCAGCGGTGGCCTGGTGATCAGGCTGGCCGCCAGGTCGAGACGCCGGCGCATGCCGCCGGAGAACTGCGCGATCGGTTTGTCGGCGGCTTCCTCCAAGTCGAACTGGCCCAGCAATTCCGTGGCGATGCGCCGGGCGCGCGGCGCGGCGATGCCCTGCAGGCGACTGAAGAGCCAGAGGTTCTCGCGGGCGGTCAGGTTCTCGTCGACCGACGCGTACTGTCCGGTGACGCCGACCAGCTGCCGGATCACGTGCGGGTTGTCGGCCACGTCGACCCCGAAGATCTCGGCACGGCCCGCGTCGATCTTCAACAGGGTGGCCAGCATCCGTAGCATGGTGGTCTTGCCGGCGCCGTTCGGGCCGAGGACGCCGAAGATCTCACCCGGGCGTACGTCCAGGTCGATCCCGTTGACGGCACGGTGCTCACCGAACGTCTTCACAAGCCCTTCCGCACGTACGGCCAGATCGGTGCCCCCGTCGGGGGCCGGGCCGCCCCCGATACGTCCGAGTTCTGTGATGCTCATGGCTTTACTCTCGGCGGCGCCGGTTTCACGGCGCCCTCGACCGGGTTTCACCGGTTGCCGGGAGCTCCGCGGATTCGTCCCTCCACCAGCCGGGCGAAGCAAGCCAGTTCACCTGGGGTGATCGGAGCCTTGGAGGCCGTCGGCATATCGGACGGGCGGCTGGGGTGGAACAGGACATTGCCCGTGAGACCCCGCGTACAAGTTGGCTGGGCGACACTGGGCGTTGCCACCACTCCGCGACCGAGTTTGGGTAGCGTCACCGCGAAGGCGATGTCGGCAGGCTGATCTGATCAAGGGTTTGCCAGGCGTCCGCTCTCGATGAGGTGCCCGAAGGAGAGTGAGGCGGTACCAGGCCCCGTGAGTGTCAACGTGACTACACGCCGGTAGACCATCGCGAACGTCCATGGACGGCGCACAGCCTGTTGGCCAGCTATTACGCGGCTCGAAGAGGCGATCAACGTCGCCTGCAAGGGCGCTCAACGCCGCGAGGACCGCCGAGCGGCAACACAGACGTGTCGTCTCGGGACGGCTGTCGGCTCGACCGGCATTGCTAATGCCATCGCTAACAACGTCCCTGGACACTGGCGTACACACCTGGAAGCCGATCAAGTCGGAGAAGTCGCTGAGCAGGTGTCTGTGACAGTGGCAGGCACCAGTAGACGATCTTTCGAGGTTGATGGAGAGCGAAGAGCGATGAACACCGTTGACCTTGCCGAGACGCGGGAGCGGTCCGCGCGATCAGCCGGGGTACACCACTGCCTCCACTCAACCCGGGGCACACCAGTCCGGCCGCCGGCCGGGCTGCGCGAATCACGTCGTCGAGGTCGGCATGCGGTACCGCGAGCGCGATGTTGTCCGTGACCGACGCGCGCAGCAGGCGAACGTCCTGGAAGACGAAGGAGACCGTCCGGTAGAGCTTCCGGCTGCCGAGCTCGCGCAGATCGACACCGCCGACGACGACTGAACCATGGGTCGGCGGATTCGGCGTCCGGTGGTGGGGACTGCTCCCTCGCCTGGGCGAGGTCGGTGATGGTCATCTCCTCTCGTCTTATCGCGGCCAGGTCCGTGGTCGAGCCGATGGTCGTATGCCCGGGGCCCGCCGACTGTGTCGGCGGCCCCCGGACGTCGTCCATGGAGGCACTGGTGTGGAGCGGAGACCGGCAGGCCGGAACCCGTCACCCGGCGAGGGTCCCCCGGAGGAACTCGACGATCTCCGCCCGCGCGGCCTTCGCCTGCGGTACCACGCCCGGCATGCTGAGAAACGCGTGCGTCGCTCCGGGGTGTTCGGTGAGCCGCGTGGGCGTCCCGGCCGCCCGCAGTCGTTCGGCGTAACGGCGGCCGTGATCGGCCACCGGATCAATGGTCGGCACCACCACGAGCGCCGGCGCCAGCCCGCTCAGATCGTCGGCGTACAGCGGCGACACCGCACGAGGGTCCGTTCCCGGCGGAACGGCGAGCCGCTGGAACAGCCGCATCTGCTTCACGGTGAGGGTCGGGCTGTTGGCGTGCCGGCTGATCGAGGCGTGGTCGAACCCCGTCGAGGTCAGGTCGACAGCGGGGTTGACCAGCACCTGCGCCCGCAGGGGCGGGCCGGACTCTCTCGCCCGGATCGCGGCCAGGGCGGTGACCATCGCGCCGGTGCTCTCACCGAAGACGGCGGTCCGTGCCGGGTCGACTCCCCACTGCTCGGCGTGCCGCACCACGTGCCCGAGTACGTCCCAGCCGTCGTCCACGGCCGCCGACAGCGGAGTCTCCGGATCGAGGAGGCGGTGCTCGACCGAGACCACGACCGCGGGCAGCCGCGCGGCGAGATGGCTGTTCACCCAGTCGCTCTGCACCGCCGTGCCCACGAACCCGCCTCCGTGCACGTGGAGCACGAGCGGCAGGCCGGCCCGGGCGGCGTGTTCGCCGCCGCGCCCGGGTGAGGGCCGGTACACCCGGACTCGGAGCCCCCGGCCGGGCAGCGCCACCTCCCGCCACCGGATCGTGGCGCGGCGGTCCGGAAACCCGCTGATCAGCCGCGCCAGACGGGACGCCCGCTTGCGGTTCACCGCGTCGCGCAAGGCGACCAGTTCCTCAGCCGTCATCGCCAACCAGTCCGGCTCCCTCCCCAGGGCGCGCAGCAACCGGACGCCCAGTGGCGGCCTCTCCGTATCGGTGACCTCGCTCATGTCTCCTCCTCGGCCCAACAGTTTCGCTACTAAAGGTATCGATACCAACAGTAGCGCAGCAGGCTATCGTGTGAGCATGACCAAAGCGACCACATCCGCCAGACCCCCCGGTCGCCCACGCTCCGGCGTCAACGCCGTGGTCTTCGCCGCGACGCTGAGCGCGGTCCACGAACTCGGCTACGCGCGCGCCACCGTCGACCGCATCGCCGCCGTGGCCGGAATCGCCAAGTCGACGATCTACCGTCGCTGGCCGTCGAAGGGCGCGCTTATCGTGGACTGCCTACTTGACGCGTTCGGCCCGGCGCCGCTGGAGGGCACCACTCGGTCCGAGCTCATGTCCTCGGCCATCCACTGGATCGCGGCGAAGATCGGAGAGCCCGGAGTGGGCGACGCTTTCGCAGGCGTGTTCAGTGACGCCGTCAGCGACCCGGCCCTGCGCGAGGTCCTGTCCGCACGGTTGCAAGACCCCTACCGGCTCGCACTCCAGGAAGCACTCGGCGAGCCCGAGAACCGGGTCCTGTTCTTCGTCGACGTCGTCGTCGGAACCCTGCTCCACCGCATGGGCATGACCGGCGAGCCGATGGTCGACGCCGACGTCGCCGCGCTGGTCGAGATGGTTCTGCTGTACTTCGCCGACGGTGCCGGTCCGGCCTAGACCTTGCCGTCGAACCGGCGATCGGCTCCGACGGCGACGAGGCGGCCAGAGCCGGAGCACCACGACTCCGGGGATTCGCCGCCGACCCGCCGATTCACGTCGTCGCCGTACGCTCGCGGCTTCCACTCGACTCGATCGGCGGCCTGCTCTACCCGGCCCGTCAGGTCTCCATACGGCGCAGGGCTTTTTTGAGGATCTTGCCGTATTCGTTCTTCGGGAGAGAATCCAGGAAGTGGTACGCCTTGGGGCGCTTGAAACGCGCCAAGTGGGCGAGACAGTGCCTGTCCAGTGCTGCTCCGTCCACCGATGCCCCTGATCCGGGGACGACGAACGCGACAACGCGTTCCCCCCACTCCGGATCCGGCCGGCCGATCACGCTCACCTCGGCGACGCCCGGATGCGCCTGAAGCACCTCCTCCACCTCGCGGGGATAGACGTTGCTGCCTCCCGTGATGATGACGTCCTTCGAGCGGTCCAGCAGCGTGAGGTAGCCGTCGGCGTCCAGGACACCGATGTCCCCCGTGCGTAGCCAGCCCTCCCGCAAGACCTCCGCCGAGGCATCCTCGTCCTTCCAGTATCCGGACATGACCACACCGCCCTTGACGAACACCTCGCCGGGGGTGTCGGCCGACGCCTCGCGCCCGTCGTCCGTGCGGATGCGCACCGAGACGGACGAGAACGGCTTGCCGACGCTCCCCAGGAGCCGCTCCCCACCGGCCTCCGCGCTCCGGGCGTGGTCCTTCTTCGACAGCGTCGAGATGGTCATCGGGGCCTCTCCCTGCCCGTAGATCTGGGCGAGGCACCCGCCCAGCGTCTCCATCGCGTGTCGTAGATCGTCGACCCGTCGGTCGCCGTCCGCCCCGAAACCGACGCCGAAACCTAGGTCGTCGGCTCCCGGTCGGGTTCGATCACCTCGGCGGGCCGACGCGCCAGGTAGGAGGCAAGGGTGGGGTGCTTGGTCGGCACCGGCCCCTTGCTCGCCATCTCGTGGAGCTTGAGCCACTTCTCGGGAGTCTCCTCACGGGTCTTGCCGTAGGCCCGCTTGCGGGACTTCTTGCCTTCCGGCGTGGTGGCCCAGCTCTCAGGACGCGGGGTGCGCGAGGTGTCCGCCCAGGTCGTGGAGCGGTGCGGGTGCTCCTTCGCATGATCTGGAGATCGTCTACCGCCAGTGAAAACCGGGTGACATTTCGCATCACTTTCCGGAATGTTGGGCACGGTCGACCAGTTTTGTCGGTGGTGCAGGTCAGTCTTTGCATGGCCACAACTTCTTGTGAGACCCAGGGCTGGGACGCCAGCCGTGAACACGTCATGTCCGACAACCCGATCGAGGTACCGTGCCCAGCCCACAGCTCGACTCACCCGCCAAATCCGCGACCGTCGTCTCGGGTCGCCCCCCGGCCGTGATCCGGCTGCTGGTGCTCGCCACATTCGTGGTCATCCTCAACGAGACGATCATGATCAACGCGATCCCGCGGCTGATGGGCGCGCTGCACATCACCGAGCAGACCGCGCAGTGGCTCTCGACCGCCTTCATGCTGACCATGGCCGCCGTCATCCCGATCACCGGGTGGTTCCTGCAGCGGGTGTCCACCCGCCAGGCGTACGCCACCGCGATGGGTCTGTTCCTGCTCGGCACGGCGTTGGCCATCGTCGCGCCGTCGTTCGAGGTGCTGCTGGGCGCCCGCATCATCCAGGCGTCCGGGACGGCCGTGATGATGCCGTTGCTGATGACCACGCTGATGCAGGTGGTGCCCGAGGCGGACCGGGGCCGGGTGATGGGCAACGTCACCCTGGCCATCTCGGTCGCGCCCGCGATGGGCCCGGCGGTCTCGGGGGTGATCCTCCAATTCGGGTCCTGGCGGCTGCTGTTCGCCGTGGTGCTCCCCATCGCCGCCGTGATCACATGGGGTGGCCTGAAGCAGCTCAAGAACGTCGGAGAGCCCCGGTTCAGCACCATCGACTGGTTGAGCGTGGTGACCGCCGCCGCAGGCTTCGGCGGCCTGGTCTACGGGCTCAGCCGGTTCGAGGGCGGTGACGTCCGCGTTGCCGCCGCAACCGTGGCGGCCGGCCTGGTCGCCATCGCCGTCTTCGTCGTCCGCCAGCTGTCGTTGCAGAAGCACGGCGTGCCGCTGATGGACCTGCGTACCCTGCGCCACCGCACCTACACGATCGCGCTGATCCTGATGTCGGTGTCCTTCATGGCGATGCTCGGCTCGATGATCTTGCTGCCGCTGTACCTGCAGAACGTCCGCGGGCTCAGCGCCCTGCAGACCGGACTCCTCGTCATGCCGGGCGGCCTCGCGATGGGGCTGCTCGGTCCGACCGTCGGCCGCCTGTTCGACCGGTTCGGCGGCCGGGTTCTGGTCATCCCCGGCGCGATCGGGATCATGCTCGCGCTCGTCGGCTTCACCCAGGTCACGATGACCATGCCGTTCTGGCAGCTCCTCGGTCTGCACGCGCTGCTGATGGTGAGTCTGGCCGCGACCTTCACTCCGGTGTTCACCCTCGGGCTCGGAGCAGTCCCGCCGCCGCTCTACTCCCACGCCAGCTCGATCCTGAGCACGCTACAGCAGGTCTCCGCGGCCATCGGCACCGCGCTCGTGGTCACCGTGATGAGCGCGCGAGCCGATGCCCTGAGATCCGAGGGGGTTACGGAGGCGCTCGCCAACCTCGACGGCATGCGGCTGGCCTTCATCATCGGCGCGGCGATGTCCGTGGCCGTGGTCATCACCGCCCTGCTCCTACCGGGGCGAGCGGGCAGCGTCGGCGAGTTCGAGGAGCAGGGCCGATGAAACCGGCGTGACGGCGGTGAGGTGAGCCGCCGTAGTCTCTCCTGCCGGGCGGGCTGTGCCCGCCCGGCAGCCAGCGGATCACGGTGAGATCACGTGGTGGCCCCAACGATTTCCGGGGTGTCGCCGAAATCTATGGCCAGCCGGCGCCGGGTACCGTGACCTGGGTTGAGAGCACTCGTCCGGTTCCGGGGGGAACCATCTCGGGCATGCGCCACTCGGCCGCCACGATGAACAACGTCTTCCCGTCCTGGCCGCCGAGTACGCAGGCGAAGCATCCCCGGTCGACGGCGACCGTCTGAAGGACCTCACCGCCCTCCCGGACGCGAACACAGTGCCTGTTGCCGACGTCGGCGTACCAGACGGCGCCCTCGGCGTCGATGCAGATGCCGTCGGGGTGGTCCTCGCCGGTGTCGGCCCAGACCCGACGGTTCGACAGGCCGCCGTCGGCCTCGATGTCGAAGGCCGTGAGCCTGTTGCCGTACGAGTCGGCGACGATCAGCGTCGAGTTGTCCTGCGTCACGGCCATGCCGTTGGGAAAGGCGATGTCGTCGGCCACCTCACGCGCCGAGCCGTCGGGGCCGACGTGCACGACATATCCGGGGGCGAACGCCCCACCGCCGAGCATGTCGAAGCCGATGCGATTGATGTAGATGTTGCCTCGGCCGTCGATGACGATGTCGTTCCAGCCGCGTCCGAGGCTGTTCAGATCGGCAAGGGTCACCAGCGAGCCGTCGGGTTCCAAGCGCTTCAGGAGCCCCCGCCTGGAGTCGACGATCACCAGCCGCCCATCCGCCTGCCACGCCGTACAGAGCGGAAACGACTCCACCCGGGCCACCACTTCGTGTTTACCGTCCAGGTCGAGCGCGATCACCTCGTGCGCCGTCCAGTCGGAGAAATACAGACGGCCGTCGTGCCAGCGTGGTGACTCGACCAGCCCGAGGCCGGTGAGCCAGGTATGCGGTTCCGACATCGAAGACACCCTTCGCAACATCGAGTCCGGTGCAAATCAGCGGGCAGGGGCTCCGCCTTCACGGGGAGGTTACGCGGGGGCTCCGACAGTCTCCGGGCATCGCCGAGGTTGATCGGGGGTGCGGCTCCAGGCCGTAGTCGTGCGGGCGGTTCGAGTAAGGAGCGGCGCAGGTCCTGGTGGCTGTCGGCCCAGACCTTGGTGATCGTGGGGTGACCGGTGGCGGCCCGGGTGAGCAGGGCAGGCCGGCGGCGCCGTCGGACACGTACTTAGAAAAGTCCGATCATCCCAGTTCAGAGGCATTTTTCTCATGTAAGCGACCAGGCGCGCTGAAATTCACCGTGAAAGCCCGGGACCAAACCGGGGCGACTCCACTCCTGGCGACGCCGGGTTCGTGTTTCAGGAAGAGTGGACCTGTTGACGCCGGGCCTGCCGTTGAAGGCGACACCGGGCGTATCGGCCATGCGCGGATATCAGAGCTCCGTGCACCGGTTTCCTTCGTCCCACCCGTAGTCATCCGAGCATCCGGGCGAATGCTTCAGGCATAACGATAGGGATGCCGTAATCTCGCGCCTTACGCGCTTTACCGGATAAACTGTCCGGATCGGCGGCGACGACCAACCGTACCTTCTTGGTGACATTGCCATGGGGAACGAAGCCCGCCTCGCGGGCGCGCTCTTCCCAGCTCTCTCGCCCCCCGTCCATGTCTCCGGTGAAGACGATCAGATCACCGGGTACGAGGGAGAAGTGGAATCGTGGGACCGTGGACGCGGGACTCTCCGCCATTAGGACGTCCACAGTGGCTGAAGGGATACGTAAGAGTGCGGTGACGAGTTCGAGTTCGTGCCGCTCGGCCGGGGTGACAATCCCGTCGGCCAGAGCGGCCGAGACGAGGCCGGCGACGTAGTCGCGGTGCAGGCGATCGACATCGCCGCGCGAAAGCCCGAGTTGTCGAGTGAGATCCACCAGCGCGTCGGCTTCGGCCGCGGAGATGTGATGATCCAAGAGAACCTGGTCGAGCAGTGCGAGGTAGCTGTCGGCGTGAAGCGGTTCAGGCGCGCGGGGAAGACGGTCCACCAGGCGGGCCAGGAAGTGAGTGTCGCGTTCAGCCGCGACGCCGCGTCTCACCCAGGCGACGTCGGTCTTCTCGATCATCGGCCAGGCGAGTTCCGCAGCCAGATCCAGAGACGCTCGCCACGGAACCTGGGAGTGCGCGGAGGTCAGGTAGTAGCTGAGAAGTCCCGCAGCGGCACGCGCGTCAGCGAGGGCGTGGTGGTGGTCATCCAGACGAATGCCCGCCGCTGCGCAGCAGCCGGCGAGATTGCGCGGCGCACCGGGGAGGAATCGGGCCGCTTCGACCATCGTGCAGACGCCGATTCCGTCGATGCTTGGAACGGGTGTGCCCAGTCGCGCGTATTCGTGTTCGAGAAATGCCCAGTCGAATCGCAGGTTGTGCGCCACAAGGGCGCGCCCTTGAAACATGTCCGTGAGAACGCCGGATATGTCTCCGAAGGATGGGGCGTGTCGAATGTCGGCGGTGTTGATTCCGTGAATGCGCTGCGGTCCGAGGTCACGCTCCGGATTCACGAGGGTGCTCCATTCGCCCGTGATCCGGCCTCCGTCATCGAGGTGAACGACGCCGATCTCGATGACCCGGTCGTGCCACGACGGTTGCAGGCCCGTGGTCTCAAGGTCGATCACGGCGTATCCGAGCGCCTCGTGCCTGATGCTCACATGGCCTCCTGTAACGGTCCTACCAGGAGGTTCACATTTCAGGGCCGACCAGGACGGGTGAATTTCAGGTATGTGATCCTCTTGTGACAGAAGGCTCGTCCGACGCGTTCCCTCGAATGAAGGCCATGAGAAGGTAAATTCGACCGAATCACGGACACTGGGCCGATTTGCTTCCTGTGATTTAGGAATGACGCGACCCGTTGCCGCCCCGTCCTCGGTGAATTTCAGGTGGCAGAGACGACCTGACGCAGCAGTCGGGGATCCATCGCCGAGGTGACCCCTCTCGACGTCGACGCCATCATCGCCCACTCCGACAGAGACCAAGCGGTCCCGACCTGGCTCACCTCAGGAGCAGTGGGCCACATCCAGGTCGGCCGGCCCTCAGGAGGTCTCCACCCAGTCGACGATGCCGCTGATTCACAGGCCGTCGCCGTCTTCGGGGAAAAGCACGTTGCCGGGGTGGAAGTCCCGGTGCGGGAGGCATACGCGTGGCGCCCCGGTTCTGACCATCGAAATCTCCTCCGATCAGATCCCCGTCCCTGTTCCCGGTCGCGTGGGCAGCGTACCGATGGCCTGTGCCGGCCGACCGTGGACCACGGCGGCCGGCGTCGCCCGGTCCCGGTTGGGAGCGTCCGATGGCGCCGGGCGCCGCCGTGGCGCGTGATCGGGAGTGGCCCGCCCCGGGTGAGCGGACGCGGTGGCGAGGGGACGGCTCCGCGGTGGTTCGGAGAGGGGGACGGCGTTGACGGGTGCGCCCGGGACGGAAAGGTAAGATTTTCGTTTGGAGCCGCGCCCCGGCCCCGTACGCCACGCGTCTGATCAGCGCGTATGCCGCGTCCTTCAGGGACACCTAACTGTCACGGTCCAAAAGTCGTTGACCGGTGCCGATGCTGTGGATTCATGCGCCCGACGTGACCGGCCGCTCCCGAGGCATCCAACGGACGATCCATCTGTAACAGGATGGACGAGGAAAACTTGGGCCTTGTAGGACCGGGACAAGGTGTGCAATTTTACATTTCACCTAACCGGTACGGATGGCAGTCGGCCGAGCTTCGCCGTCCGACTGTCCTGCTCCCACCCCCCAGGAGTAGTAAGTGACATCTAAGCCACGTCGTTCCCTCACAAGCGCTGTGCTCTTAGGCGCGGCTCTGACCCTAGGACTGATCACTCAGGCAGGTGTGGTCGCCGCCAACGCCGCGACCTCCCACTCCGGCGCCAAAACCGCAGCTGCGGCGGCCCCTCGTCCGGATCGGGAGGTGTCGGGCTCGCTGAACGCGCCCTCCCCGCACACGAGCCGGGAGCGGCTCGCGGTCAAGGATCGACCGCCGCTGCCGTCCTCGGACCAGGAACTCAAACGCGATTATGACGTTCCAGCCGCCGATCCCGCCAGGAAGTCCACGAAGTCCGCGAAGTCGGGCCAGGCCAGCGCGAAGGCGGCCGCCGCGGCGTGTACGGTCAGCAACTTCACCTCCAACACCGGATGGGCGCTGGTCGACGCCATCAAGGCCTCCACCCCCGAGTGCATCAACAGCCTGTTCGGTCTGACCGGAAGCGACGCCACCTACGCGTTCCGCGAGTCGCAGATGACCTACGTGGCCTACGGCCTGCGCGACAACGGCGGGCGCTACACCGGTGACAACAGCGACTCCACCCTGCAGCTCGTCCTCTACCTGCGGGCCGGCTACTACGTGCACTGGTACTACCCGTCCACCGTCGGCACCTACGGCACCGCCCTCCAGAGCGCGATCCGCTCTGGACTGGACGCGTTCTTCGCCAACGGCCGCTCCAGCGACGTCAACGACGCCAACGGCGAGACCCTGTCCGAGGCCGTCACCCTCATCGACAGCGCCGAGGAGAACGCCCGCTACCTCTACGTGGTGAAGCGGCTGCTCAACGGCTACAACAGCTCCTACAACCAGTACTGGTACATGCTCAACGCGGTGAACAGCGTCTACACCGTGATGTTCCGCGGTCACCAGGTGCCCGAGTTCGCCACGCTGGTCCAGAGCGACACCAGCATCATCGACACCCTTTACAGCTTCGCCAACAACAACATGGCGCTGATGGGCACCGACAACGACTTCCTCACCTCCAACGCCGGTCGTGAGATGAGCCGCTTCCTGCAGTACGCCAGCCTCAAGAGCAAGGTCCGCCCGCTGAGCAAGGCCCTGCTGGACCGTAGCAGCCTCACCGGCACCACCGCCCGGCTCTGGGTGGGCGTCGCCGAGATGACCGACTACTACGACAAGGCCAACTGCTCCTACTTCGGCACCTGTGACCTGCAGGCCCGGGTCAAGGCCGCGGTGCTGCCGATCAGCCACACCTGCAGCTCCACCCTGCGGATCCTGGCCCAGGACATGACCGCCGCCCAGCTCAGCACGAGCTGCACCAGCCTGGCCAACCAGGACGCCTACTTCCACAACATCGTCAGGGACAACGGGCCTGTCGCCAACGACAACAACACCTCCCTTGAGGTGATCGTCTTCAACTCCAGCTCCGACTACGGCACCTACGCCGGCGTCATGTACGGCATCGACACCAACAACGGCGGCATGTACCTGGAGGGCGACCCCAGCGCGGCCGGTAACCAGCCGAGGTTCATCGCCTACGAGGCCGAGTGGCTCCGCCCGACCTTCGCGATCTGGAACCTGAACCACGAGTACACGCACTACCTCGACGGCCGGTTCAACATGTTCGGCGACTTCACCGCCAACATCACGACCCCGACCATCTGGTGGATCGAGGGCTTCGCCGAGTACGTCTCCTACTCCTACCGCCAGGAGGTCTACGACATCGCGATCACCGAGGCGGCCAAGAAGACCTACACCCTGCGTCAGCTGTTCGACACCACCTACAACGACGACACCACCCGCATCTACCGCTGGGGCTACCTGGCCGTGCGGTACATGCTGGAGAAGCACCCCTCCGACGTGTCCACCTTCCTGGGTTACTACCGGTCCGGTAACTGGAACGCGGCCCGCACCTTCCTGACCGGCCTGAACTACAACACCGACTGGAACACCTGGCTGACCGCCTGCGCGACCGGCGCCTGCGCCGGGAGCGGCGGCACCAACCAGGCGCCCACCGCGGCCTTCACCTCCAGCGTCAGCGGCGCCACGGTGACCTTCACCGACGGCTCCACCGACTCCGACGGCACCATCGCCTCCCGCGCCTGGGACTTCGGCGACGGCACCACCTCCACCGCCACCAACCCCTCCAAGACCTACACCGCCTCCGGCACCTACACCGTCAGACTGACCGTCACCGACAACAAGGGCGCCACCGGCACCGTCTCCAAGTCCGTCACCGTCTCCACCGGCGGCGGCACCAACCAGGCCCCCACCGCGGCCTTCACCTCCAGCGTCAGCGGCGCCACGGTGACCTTCACCGACGGCTCCACCGACTCCGACGGCACCATCGCCTCCCGCGCCTGGGACTTCGGCGACGGCACCACCTCCACCGCCACCAACCCCTCCAAGACCTACACCGCCTCCGGCACCTACACCGTCAAGCTGACCGTCACCGACAACAAGGGCGCCACCGGCACCGTCTCCAAGTCCGTCACCGTCTCCACCGGCGGCGGCACCCTGCCGACCTGCACCGGCTCCGACGTCCGCACGCTG
>NZ_JBSGCR010000055.1:0-16622 GCF_053601935.1 Streptosporangium sp. NPDC004631
GACTGCTCGCCGTAGCGGACACTCACCCCCGCCCTGCGGTAAGCGGTGCGCCGGTGCTCCAGCGCGGCGTTGTACAAGACGCGGTGATCGTCCAGACAGGCGGCGAGGGCGACCTCCTGATGGCGAGCCGGGCGCAACAGGAACGTGAACGACCGCCTCACCGCTTCCTCCGCTCCGCACGCAGACCCTCGGCGAGGAGAACGCACGCGGCGGCGTTGATCGAGATGCCGGTACGCGCGGCGTACTCCTCGATCTGCCGCTTCAGTTCCGGTGAGACGCGGAGGTTCAGCGACTCGCGGGGCGCCCCTCTAACCACAACCAAAACGCTACCACATATTAATCATGGAAAGGTGGGGAGCGCGAATTCCCCCGCCGGCTGAAACAGGCGGTCCCCTCCACGCGGAACCGATGGGGGTGCTCATGCTAGGACGCGGCGTCCGATTCGGGGGCGGCTCCCGGGGAAGCACTACTAGACTCTGCCTGTCCTTAGCCGTGGCCCGCCACGGTTTTCTGTGAGCGAGCTGGACGGAACCGCATGTCTGGGTATGACCGCGTAGTGCAACCCGCGGCCGGTGACGAGGCCCTGGAGAACCACCTGGGTGGGGACGAGGCCAAGAACTACCGGCAGTACGAGCTCGACACGGTCGCCCCGCACGTGGGCCGGTCCATGCTGGAGATCGGCTCGGGTCTGGGGCACTTCGCCGAGCAGTTCCTGCCCCGCCTGGACAGACTGGTGGTCAGCGACTTCGACCCCTACTGCGTGGAGCGGCTCCGCAAGCGCTTCGCCGGGCGCGACGACATCGACGTGCTGCAGTTCGGCCTGCCGACCGACATCCCGATCGGTGAGAAGGTCGACACGGTCGTGATGATGAACGTGCTGGAGCACATCGAGGAGGACGTCGAGGCCCTGCGCTCGCTGGCGAGGGTCACCCTGCCCGGCGGCCGGATCGTGATCTGGGTTCCGGGCTACATGCAGCTGTACGGAGACTTCGACCGCAAGGTCGGCCACGTCACCCGCTACACCCCGGCCACCCTGCGCAGCACGGTCTCCAGGGCGGGCCTGGACGTCGACGTGCTCAAGCCGATCAACTTCCTCGGCGGCATCGCCTGGTGGGCGGCGGTCCGCCGCGGCGGCGTCGGCTACCCCGACCCCCGCCTGGTCAAGATCTACGACCGTACGGTGGTACCGGCCACCCGCTTCATCGAGCGCTTCGTCCGCCCGCCGTTCGGCCAGACGGTCTTCTGCGTGGCCCGCGTCCCGAAGTAGAGCGTCCCGCCCCGAGCCCCGGCCCGGAATAAATGGTTTGCACCGTATGGCACGGCCGCCGTACGGTGATCGCATGTGGATCAACTCCTAAGAGCCGGCGTCGATCAGCCTCGTCTGATCCGCCCGCACTCAGCTCTCCGGCCCCGTTCGTCTGACGCGGCAGCTGAGTTTCCGGCACGGCCTACAGCCGCGTCGTCACTGTCTTCAAGGAGTCCATATGCGAATTCACGCGTCCAGCAAGCACGGAAACCACGGTAAGGCTCCCAAGCCTCGTATGCCGCTCCCCGGGCTGCCCGAGCTGCCCGAGCGGGGCCGACCCGCCCCGGCGCCGCGGCGCACGCCGATGCCGCCCATGCCGATGCGGCCGACCAGGCAGCCGCGCCGGATCCCCGGCAAGGGCGGTCGCTGACGGCTCGGACGCCCCGGTTCCGGCGTTCCGGAACCGGGGCGTGACGGGCGGAGGGAGCCGAGACCGCGGGCCGGGGCGCCGGATCGGGAGCACCGGGCCGGGAACACCGGGCTCACCAGCCGCACATCCCGTCACGGCCGCCCCACATGGGCCCCGGCCCGGACCACGATCCGTCGGGCGCGCCCCCGCCGCCGAACCAGGTCGCCAGCCACCGCCGCATCTGGACCATCTCGTCCTGCTGGGTGTTCCGCACCGTGCGGGCGAACGCCGCGACCTCGTCGTGCCGCGCGATCCCGTGCGCGAGCATCTGCTGGGACAGCATCACCGCGGCCATGTGGTGCGGGATCATGTCCCGCAGGAACGTCTCGTCCAGCGCGTCACCCGACAGTTTCGACAGATCACGCATCATCGGCCGGTAGGGGACCGCCGTGGACTCTCCTGGATACCACTCGGCCAGCCAGTTCCTCATCTTCGCGATCTCAGCGGTCTGCGTCGTCGCGATCGCCGCCCCCAACCGGCGCATCTCCGGGCGTCCGGAGCGCCGGAGCTGCTCCGCGGCGGCGACGGCCTCCTGGTGGTGGGGCACCATCCGCGTCAGATAGTCGAACTCGCTGTCCACCGAGCACATGGGTCCCATACCGGGCCCCATGTGGTCACCGTAGGTCTGCTCCTCGGAGGGAGCCGGCCTCGGCTGAACGTCGTTCACATTCGCCGCGGCGACCCCTGTCATCGCCGCGGCCACCAGAACCGACCCGGCGACGATCCCCCTCGTCACTGCGCGTCCCATCGCTCCCCCAACGGCTCGCGGAGTTCCTCACCCCCTACGGTGTCCCCACCGCACCCGTCGTGACCAGGGCCGATCGGCACACACTGTCGGGACCAAGGTCTCAGCGGCGCCGAGGTGAGACGTCCGGCCGGGCGGTGCTCCCCGCGACCGGTCAGAGGCGTTCGACGATCGTGACGTTGGCCTGGCCGCCGCCCTCGCACATCGTCTGCAGGCCGTACCGGCCGCCGGTGCGCTCCAGCTCGTGCAGCAGCTTGGTCATCAGGATCGCGCCGGTCGCGCCCAGCGGGTGGCCCAGGGCGATCGCGCCGCCGTTGGGGTTGACCCTGGCCGGGTCGGCGCCGACATCCTTGATCCAGGCCAGCGGGACCGGGGCGAACGCCTCGTTGATCTCGGTAACGTCGATGTCGTCGATGGACAGGCCCGCCTTCTTCAGCGCCTTCCCGGTCGCCTGGATCGGCGCGGTCAGCATGTAGACCGGGTCGCCGCCGGTGAGCGTCAGGGTGACGACGCGGGCCCTGGGGGTCAGGCCGTGGTCGCGGACCGCCTGCTCGGAGGCGATCAGCAGGGCCCCGGAGCCGTCGGAGATCTGCGAGGAGGTGGCCGCGGTGATCCGGCCGCCCTCCCGCAGTGTCTTCAGCGCCGCCATCTTCTCCAGCGTGGTGTCGGCGCGCGGGCCCTCGTCGTCCTCGACGCCGTTGATCGGGGCGATCTGGTCTCTGAAGTGGCCGTCCGCCACGGCCTGGGCCGCGCGCTGGTGGCTGCCGTAGGCGAACCGCTCCAGCTCCTCACGGCCGAGATCCCACTTCTCGCACATGAGCTCGGCGCCGCGGAACTGGGAGATCTCCTGCTTGCCGTACCGTTCCACCCACCGGTCACCGAAGGGGAAGGGCATGCCCTTCTCCAGCGCCACGGTGATGGGGGAGCCCATCGGCACGATGCTCATGGACTCCACTCCCGCGGCCACCACGAGATCCTGGGTGCCGGAGAGCACTCCCTGGGCCGCGAAGTGGATCGACTGCTGGGAGGAGCCGCACTGCCGGTCGACGGTCACCCCGGCCACGCTCTCCGGCAGGCCCGCCGACAGCCAGGCGTTACGCGCGATGTCCATGCTCTGCGGGCCGAACTGCATGACACAGCCCATGATCACGTCATCCACCGCGGCCGGGTCGACGCCCGTGCGCTCGATGAGTGCCCGGAGGGTGTGCGCGGCCAGGTCGGTGGGGTGGACGGCGGACAGGCCGCCCTTCTTTCTTCCCACCGGGGTGCGGACCGCTCCGACGATGTACGCCTCTGCCACAGTGCCTCCCGCGGGCGAAACCGAGCATTATTCGGTCATTGGCAGATTACCGCAGAACCCCCGCCCTGTCCCGCATCGGTCCGTAAGGGGGCCCGGAGAGAACCGCGCACCTGGACGGCCGGTCCGCGGGGTTCAGGACGGGCGGTTCAGCACGATGTAGCCGTCGCGCTCGAACACCTTGACGTAGCCGTCGCGCAACGCCTCGTCGACCCGCCGCCGCTGTGTGTCCTGGTCGGCGAACGGATAGGTCCACCGCGCCACGTCGGCCACGATCCAGGGCGCGCCGTAGGGCCGCGGCTCCCAGAGCAGCACCGTGGTCCGCGCGGTGAGCGCCGGTCCGACGCTGTTGGCGGCCTCCACCACCACCCCGTCCGGGACCTTGGCCACCGCCTCGCGCGCCGCCGCGACGTGCGGTTCCCCCCGGTAGAAGGACGGTTCCAGAAGGTCGCCGAGCGCGAACCTCGGGATGAGGGTGACGCCGATCACGCAGACCGCGAACGCCCAGCGCGCGGTCACGTCCCACCCGGGGAACCGCTTTCCGAGCCGGTGGGCGCCGTCCACCGCGGCACAGACCAGAACGGCGACCACGAAGGCGTTGTAGTGATACTCCGTCCCCCACCACTGCTGCCGGTCGGCCAGGAACCGCTCGACGACGAGCGGAAGCGCCGTCAGGACCAGCGGCGACAGAAGCGCGGTCAGCAGCGTCGGCCAGAGCAGGAGGACCAGGGTGTCCACCTTGGTCTCCGGGCTGACCATCTGCCAGAGCGCGCCCAGCGGGTCACGGGCGACGGAGAGCACGACCTCGCCAAGGGTCGCGCCCCGGTCGCCGTAGGCCCAGTGGAACCCGGCGGCCCCCGAGCCCGCCATCGGCATCAGCACGTTGCGGACGATCACCAGCGCCCCCAGCCCGAAGAGGACGAACGCCGCACCCTCCATCCGCCGCCGGGTGAGGAGGAGATGGACACCGAACCCCACGACCAGCAGGCCCATGTCCTCCTTGACCAGGAACAGGCCGATGACCGCGGGTATCGCCGCGGCCATCCGGCCGGCGTCGACCCGCTCGATCATGATCGCGCTGAGCAGGGGGACGAACGCCGCCTCGTGGACGTCGAACCCGGCGGCCTGCGCGACCGGCCACGACACCAGGTAGGCCACCGCGACCAGGTGGGCGGGGCCCGCGCCGACGCGGCGCTCGGCGTAGTGCCAGATCGGGACCGCCGCCAGCGCGAGCAGCACCCCCTGCGCGACGATCAGCGTCTCCGGCCCGCTGTGGATCCAGTACAGCGGGGCCAGAACCGCCACGATGGGCGAGAAGTGGTCGGCGAGCTGGAGGAAGTCCATCCCGACGCCGTACCGCATGCCGACCACCGGCTCCACGGGCGCGCCGAACGTGGCGTAGCCGCGCACGGCCTGGTCGAAGACGACCAGGTCGAAGGCGCTGGCCCTGAAGGTGAGAAGCCTGACCAGGCCGAGCACCGAGTAGGCCGTCGCGGCCAAGGCCACGAGCGCGCCCAGTGCCGCCCCGTGCCGCCGTCTCCGCAGGAATCCCAGGACATTCGAAACCCCGGGGGTCCAGCCCGTCGCCGTGGTCTCGGCGTTCATGCCCTGCGCGTGCTCGTCATCGTCGCGTAGGCGATGACATTGTCGGTGTAGTGACCGGTGGTGCGGTTGTAGGTGCCACCACACGTGATCAGGTGGAGCTGGGGGTTGGGCGATTCGCCGTACACACGCTGGGTGGGAAAGACGGACTTCTCCGCCTGTTCGAGGCCGCCCACCGTGAAGACCGCGACGATGCCGTCCTTGCGCCGCACCTCGATCACGTCACCGTTCCGGATCTCGTCGAGGCGGCTGAAGACCGCGCTCCCCGAGCGGGTGTCCTTGTGCCCCAGTATGATCGCCGGCCCCGCCTCCCCCGGGGTGGGTCCCGAGCGGTACCAGCCGACCAGGTTCGGGTCGGCGACCGGAGGCACCTCGATCGCGCCCTGCCCGTCGAGCCCGACCGAGCTGATCGGCGCGTTGATGCCGAGCCGTTTGACGACCAGGCGCACCGGGGTCGAGGGCTGCATGGCGGGAGCCGCCGGGATGCTCGGCAGAGGTGGCGGCGCGGTCGCGGGTGCCTGGAAATAGGGGTCCGGCAGGCCGGTGGCGTTCGCCTGGCTGCGGGGCGGCAGCGTGGTGCGCTGGTCGGCCAGGCCGTACTGCTCGGGCGCGACCATCATGAGCAGCAGGCCCACCAGCACCGTGACCACTCCGGCGACCCCGGCGAGGATGAGCACCGACCGCAGGATCCGGCCGTCGTTCACCCGCTCCTCGGGCCACTCCTCGTACGGCGGGCCGTACCCCTGGTAGACCGGATGCCCCTGAGGCGGGTAGGGCGGCTGGACCGGGCCATAGTGGTACGACGGCGCGGGCCGGGGAGCCCGAGGCGGTCGGCCGTCCGGCGTCGGGGTGGTCATCCAGCCGCTCCGGTCAGCCCCTGAGCGCGCTACGGCGGCGCAGCACGAGTCCGCCGATCCCGGCCAGGGCCATCAGCAGCGAGCCGCCGAGGACGATCATGCGGGCGTCCGGCCCGGCCTCCCCGCCACCGCCCGTCGAGGCCGCGCCCCGGGGGGTCTCCTCGACCTGCCTGTCCTTCATGGGCTTGGAGGTCTCGGTCCGGGTGAGGGTGATCGTCGGCTCGGGGGTGGCCGTAGGGGTGGAGCTTCCGGTCGGGAGGCCCGTGTTCGTCGGCGTGCCGGTCCCCATCCCGGCGCCCTGCGGCCTGACCGTGACCTGCAGCGCGGCGGTCGAAGCCTCGGCGGGGGCCGCGGTGCAGTCGTACAGGTCGGTCTTGGTCGCGGTGCCGGCCGCCGGGCTGTGGACGAGGGTGAAGTCGTGAGGCTGGATCCCGATGACCCCGGTCGCCGTGGGCGTCACCGTGATCAGCACGGTGGGAAACGGCAGCGCGGTGCCGGCCGCCACCGCTCCGGGGGTCGACGTGGCTCCCACCGTCCGGGTCTCCGTCGGGGACGGGAGGGGCGTGCCCGTGATCACCACGTCCGCGTCGACCGCGAGCCGGTCACCGGCCGCGATGGCGGAGGGCGCGGTCAGGGCCGGTCCGGGAACGGCGGGCTGACCGATCTTCCAGGTCGCCACGAGAGGGGAGTTGGGGACCGCGCTGAGCGGAGCGGTCAGGTCCATCTGCAGTTTGTAGCTGTTGCCGGTGCCCGTGCCGGTGCCGACGGGACCACCGACGGGATTGCAGGTGTAGGTGACCGGTTTGGGAATCGCCGCCAGAGAGGCGACCGCCGGCACGACCCCGAAGACGAGACCCCCGCTTACCGCTCCCACAACGACTGTCTTGGCCGCGACGCGACGCCGCGTCTTGGACTTCAGCACAGCTTCTCCCCATTTCGGCACAGCTGACCGCTTTGGCGCGGTTACCCACGATTCCAAGCCATGATCACAGTCCGAACCAGACCTTAAATAGATCTTAATGAAATGAGGCGGGAAGATGCGCGCAAGTCAGCAAAACGGGCATATTTTCTCTCCCGCCACATCATGGCCGCCTTCGCCCATCCGGCCCCCATCCACCACTCCCCGCCGCCCGCCGCCCGCCGCCCGCCGCCCGCCGGTGAACGGCGCGCGACCCGGTGAGCGTTCCGGGCCGCACCACTATTCGCGTGGCGCGCGAACCACCGCGGTGATGATCGGGAGCTCGAACTCGCCGTGCGCGGTCTCGGGGGTGGAACGCAGGTAGTCGACCACCCGAGCCAGCAGCTCGGCGCGCTCGGAGTCGGGGAGGGTGAGCACGTGGGAGTGGGTGGCGATCGTGGCCGCCATCGTCTCCGCGGTCCGGCGCTGAACGTGCGGGAAGCGGGCCTGCTCGACCTCCTGGAACCACGGCCCCCGCAGCGGGATCTCCTCGGACCGCCAATTGGTGAACGACACCGTGCTCCTGGCCACCCTCTTCAGCTCCCTCACCCATGGGATCTGGTCGTCGTCGAGGTTCCAGAGCCCGGCCAGCACCCCGCCCGGGGTCAGGACCCGGGCCATCTCCGGCAGGGCCCGATCGAGGTCGAACCAGTGCAGCGCCTGCCCGATCAGGATCGCGTCGACCGACCCGTCCGGCAGTGGGATCTTCTCAGCCGACCCGGTCAACGCCTGAGCCTCGGGCAGCCGCCGGCGGAGCTGGTCGAGCATGGCCGGATCGGGCTCCACCGCGATCACCTCGGCGACCTTGGCACCTTCGGCGAGCTCGGAGGTGTGCCGCAGCAGTACCTCGGTCAGCTTCCCCGTCCCGGCTCCCAGGTCGAGGACACGCAGCGGCACGCGGCCAGAGACGGGTTCGAGCGCCCACAGCACGGCGTCATCGGGATAGTCGGGCCGCTCCCGCGCGTACGCCGCGGCCTGGCCGCCGAACGACGACGCCCTTCGCGCGAGCGTCTCAGCATCGATACCACCGAAAGCGGATGATCTGCTCATACGTTTACGATAACCTCGCGAGCCCCGGTGATCTTGAACGAAAAATCATGTTTTGCACCGCCTTCAACCAGCCCCCGGCGAGCTCAGGTAGTCAGGACACATACCCCGTTTCACAGCACTCCCCGACGTTCCGCGCAAGAGGTCAGTTGTCGCTGAAGAGACGATCGCGCGTGGCACGCGCGACCCCGGGATCGTCGGCGAACACCCCGTCCACGTCGAGCCGGTAGAGCCGTTCCAGCCAGCCCATCACGTCACCGACCGCACGCGGATAGTCCGGGCTGGCCGGATCCCCCCTGCGGTACTCCAGCGGAAGATACTCGTTCTCGTTGCGGATGGTCGCGACATGAACCAGGAGCCCCTTCTGATGGGCGTCCTGGACGAGCGAGGTGGGCTCCCCCAGCCTCCCGTCGGAACGGGTGGGCACGATCCGCGAGGTGACCACGCCGATGCCGTTGGCGTACGTGGCGATTTGCGCCAGCCCGTCCGGGGTGATCAGATCACTGTAGGTGCGCGGGTCACCGGCCGTCGCCAGATCGTACGGCCTGCCTCCCCCGCCGATGAGCTGGACGAGCCGCACCCGGGTGGCGGAGCGCAACTCCTTGAGGTTGGCCGTCTCGAAGGACTGGATGAAGACCGGGGCGCACACGTCGTCCCAGCCACGGAGCCGGAGGGTCTCCACCAGCGGCCCTTCGAGCGGCAGCCCGATCGAGGCGAAGTAGGTCGAATGCTTGGTCTCGGGGTAGACGCCCACACCGCTCTGCTGGGCGAGCTGGACGACCTCGTCCAGCGTCGGGATCTGCGCCAGCCCGTTGTAGGCCGTGTTGCCCGGCCGTACCTGGGGGAGACGCTCCCTGGCCCGCAGGGTGCGCAGCTCGTCGAGCGTGAAGTCCTCGGTGAACCAGCCGGTCCGCCGGACACCGTCAACGACCTTGGCCGTCTTGCGGTCGGCGAACTCGGGGTGGTCCCTGACGTCGGTGGTCTTCGACAGCTCGTTCTCGTGCCGGGCGACCAGCACGTGATCCTTGGTGGAGACCAGATCGGGCTCGATGTAGTCGGCGCCCATCTGAATGGCCGCCTCGTAGGCGAGGAGTGTGTGCTCGGGCCGGAAGGCACTGGCGCCGCGATGCGCGATGACGATCGGCTCACGGCCACCACAGGTGGGCGCGTCCGCCGCGATCGCGGGCGGGAGCGCGACCGGCGCCGTCGCCCCCGTGAATCCGACCAGCACACCCGCCACGAGCACGGCGGGCATCCCGGCCCGCATCACCTTGCCCACCACCTCGGGCACCCCCACTCTCCGATCCTGTGGGGGGCACACTGGGTATCGGCAGACCTACCCTGAGCTACCGGTCGGCTAACGGTCATACCTGATCAGGTGCCAGACATCGGCGATACCCTCACGAACTCGGGAGGTTCGCGACGTCGGCGCTCTTCGGCGGCTCGTTCTCGTGCCGGGCGACCGGCACGCGGTCCTCGGTGGAGGCCGGATCAGCCCCCGGTGGAGACCGATGGAGACCGGAGCGGTCCCCGATGGAGGCCGGATCGGCCCCTGGTGAAGGCCGGATCGGGCTCGATCGGATCTGACGGGCCGTCAGTCCCCAGGGCAGACGCGATCCCGTACGGCGCGCGCGGCCACGGGATCGTTGGCGAACACCCCGTCCACGTCGAGCGCGAAGAGCCGTTTCAGCCAGCTCTCCACGTCGCCGGCGGCACGCCGGTAGGCAGGGCGGGCCGGATCCCCCCGCCGGTAGTCCGCCGGGAGTCCCGCGTTCTCGTTCCGGACGGTCGCGACGAGAACCTGGAGGCCCAGCCGGTGGGCGTCCCGGACGAGCGAGGTCGGCGTTCCCAGCCTCCCGTCGGAGCCGAGAGGCACGACCCGCGAGGTGATCACCCCGATGCCGTCGGCGTACGTGGCGATCTGCGCCAGGCCCTGCGGGGTGATCAGATCGCTGTAGCTGCGCCGGTCACCGGCGGCCACCAGATCGTACGGCCTGCCGCTCGCGCCGATGAGCTGGACGAGCCGGAGCCGTGTGACGGAGCGCAGCCTCTTGAGCGTGGTGGTCTCGAACGACTGGATGAAGACCGGGGCTCCGCTGTCCTTCCAGCCGTACCGTCCGAGGGTCTGCAGCAGCGGCCCCTCGATCGGCAGCCCGATCGAGGCGAAGTAGGTCGAATACTTGATCTCGGGGCAGACGCCCACGCCGTACCGCCGGGCGAGCTGGACGACCTCGTCCAGCGTCGGGATCCCCGCCTGCCCGTCGTACGCCCTGTTGCGCGGGCGCCGCTTAGGGAAACGCTCCCGAGCCCGGAGGGTGCGCAGCTCGTCGAGCGTGAAGTCCTCGGTGAACCAGCCGGTCCTCTGGCGGCCGTTGATGGTCTTGGTCGTCCTGCGACCGGCGAACTCGGGGTGGTTCGCGACGTCGGTGGTCTTCGACAGCTCGTTCTCGTGCCGGGCGACCAGCACGTGATCCTTGGTGGAGACCAGGTCGGGCTCGATGTAGTCGGCGCCCATCCGGACGGCCAGCCGGTAGGCGGCAAGCGTGTGCTCGGGCCGGAAGGCGCTGGCCCCCCGATGCGCGATGACGATCGGCACGCGATCGTCGGACCCGACCGGCCCGGTCACCGCCTCCGCGGACCGCGGCGCGACGAGCGCCGCCCCTTCCACGAGCCCGGCTGTCACCAGCACGGCCGCCATAAGCACGGCGGGCGCCCCGCCCCGCACCACCTTGCCCATCACCTCGGGCACCCCCGCTCTCCGATCCTGTGGGGGGCCGTGTCAGCACCAGCACCTCTACCCCGGATCGGCGGGAAAGACTCTCCGCCCACGAGACGACCACACATCACCATCAATCAGCACCCATCGCCCACCCACCACGCGGGTACGACGAGCGGCGACACCGGCCTGACCTGCACCGGTGAACAACGCGCAACCCGGCGAGCATTCCCGGTCACCACGGTCCACGGCCGGTACGACCGGACCGGCGCCCACGTCCTTGGCGGGGGTCAGCCCTCCTGCCCACTCTCCTCGTTCTGGCCGGTCCCCGTGGTAGGCCCGGTGCCGGTAGCGGGCCCCGTGGTGGGGCCGGCACCCGTGGCCGGCAGGGCGCTCCCCCGCTTCCACTGCTTCCAGCTGAGCTGCCAGAAGCTCCAGCCGTTGCGCCAGTCGAGCTTCCGCCTGGTGCCGGTGATCTGCACGACGTCGCCACGCTGGGCGATCCCGTAGAACCACTTGGCCCCGGCGGGCGTGGCGCGCACGCAGCCATGGCTCTGGTTGGACCTGCCGAGAAACTGGTAGGCGCCCGCGCTCTGGTGGACGTACTCACCGCTGTCGGAGATCCGTACCGCCCAGGGGATCTCCAGCTTGTAGTAGAGACTGTCCTTGGGGTCGGTGACGCCCAGCCAGGAGGAGGTCATGGTCTCCACCTCCTTCTTGCCCATCGTGAGGTGGACGCCGCTGGTGGTGAGGTAGACGTCGACACCGTTCTTGACCAGGCCGCCCCGGCCCGCGCTGATCGGGATGCGCTTGACGAGCTTGCCGTCACGGCGGACCCTCATCACGTGCTTGCGGGTGTCGACCACGGAGACGTTGGCCGTGCCGACCGCGAAGCGGCGGGTGACGTCCTTGGTGGCCTCGTTGCCGGGAATCTGGCTGAGGCGGGCGGTGAGGAGGACCTTCTGGTGCGGGCGCCAGAAGGTCCTGGTGCGGTAGACGACCTTGCGGTCGGAGACCCAGCGCCAGGCGCCCTCGACCGGCCTGTCCGCCTGGACCTGCAACACCGCCTCGGCCGCGGCCCGGTTGGCGACCGGCTTGTCGAAGGTGACGATGATCGGAAAGCCGACGCCGACGGTCTCGGTCTTCTCGTCCATCGGCGTGATGTCGGCGATGCCGAGCGGCTCCTTCCGCGGAGCGGCCTTGCCGGCGACACCCCCCGCCGGAGGCGAGACGTCCCCACTCCCGACCTTGCCCCCCTTACCGGCTCTACCAGCCTTACCGGCTTTACCTGCCACAACGGTCCCGCCGGTCTCGGCGGTCCTGCCGATCTCAGCGGTGGCTCCGACGGGCGCGGGTACGGGCTGAGCGGCCGGGTGGCCTTCCACGGAGCAGGCCGCCGCACCTGCGAGGGCGACGAGGGCAAGCGAGGCATGAGCCATCCGCTTGAGGGTGTTCACGGTCTACTCCTCATATATGAGCTTTCGCGCCACTTTCGGACTTAGCGCGTTCCACTCGTGAGACAGCCGAGAACTGGGTTATGGCCTACCTTGCCCCATAACGATCAAGTAACAGCATGTACGGCGGCCGGACGGCACCTTCACCTCGCCAAGCAGGAGCGTTCCCGGAGAGTCACTCTCGGGACAGCAGGCGCGAAATCCGGCTACAGAGCGCCCGCTCTCGCCCGGGACCACACCGGACGCCGATCCACAGGATCGCTCGCGCGCCGGGAGCGAGTCGATGGTCATCGACCGGCCGGTCCGTCCCCCACTGATCCCGGCGGACAAGGGTGGTCCGGCGGGGGAGGTCGACCCGATGGTCAACGGAGTCGACGCGGTCAGCCTGGCCGCTCAGCACGTCACCCTACGCCTGGACGGCGTCACCGCCCACATGATGGGCGCCCAGCGGATGCCGGTGTGCATGGTTCGCTGCGCGTTGCCGACTACCGAGTGGGGGCGCCTTCGCAGTGCCCGCTGGGGTAGTCACCGGTCAGTGAACCGTCAGTCGTGTCCATACCCGCAAGATCGTCACCGTGGTCGCCAACCCGCCACATCGCCATCAACCACGAGGACGAACCGATCACGGCCTGCCGCACACCACGGCCCGAGAAATCAGCAGAATCAAATTCAAATCACATACTAACCTCGGGCTTTCATCTGTTCTCGGCCGCAGGGCACCTGGTCAAAGGCGGGAGAAGAGTCCGGCTCCGCCTGGCCGGACGATGGCGGGGGGCCGGTCTGATCGTCGCTGCGGTTACCCGGCTACAGGCCCTGCCCGCGCTCTGACTCGCCCTCAGCTGTCCCAGCAACCCCAGAAAGGAGAACCAGCCAGGCCTTGTGGAACCCCGCTCACCCGACGCGATAGCCGGGCCGCCAGGCTGACCCGCCGGCGAAAAGCCTCAGTTGGTCGGCTCACTACGCGCCCCGGCCAATCTCACGAAACATCAAGGTTAGATTCGCCCAACTCACCCCCTTTCAGAGACGAACGGGACGTCGAGACGCAGACATAAATCCACGCGAAACGTCCATTTTTCGGACCGCACAGGAAGGCGTTATCATGAAATCACGTGTACGATCTTTCCGGGTAGCCGATGATGCCAGTATGCGCGGACGTGTGCAGGTATGGGGCGGAGCCGTGGTCGCAGTGACGGCCGTGGCAGCGTTAAGCATCTACTTGGAGAGGGTGGGGCTGGATAATGCCGATAAACTGGCCAGCGTCATGGCGCTATTCGTCGCGCTGGCCGGGCTGGGGGTGACGGTGTACAGCATGATCGCTGACCGCAACGGCAGCAACGGCGAACATGCTAGCCAGGGCGCCTCGACTCCTGATGAACGCGCGATGGCCACCGGTGGCGATAGTAGCGAGGTGGTCTCGCCCGGCGATGGAACAAGCAACATCCAGATGAACGCTGAGGCATCCGGGCAGGGCCGGATATATCAAGCTGGACATGACCAGACCATCAACGAGCGATGAGCACCCCGCCGACCGATCCGGATCCACCGGAGCGCCTCCCTGGTAAGTCCGTCCGAATGGACGCCACAGCCTCCGAGCAGGGCAGGCTGTATCAGGCCGGACACGCCCAGATCATCAACCAAGTGATTCATGCGCCCGCGAAGGAAGACCAAGGGGCTTGGGGGCGATTGGCTGTCGTCGCGGGAATACTCCTCCTGTTTTTCACAGTGTCGCTCACCACCTCCCGGGGCCCATCCGAAGCGCCGCACGCATCGGGCGATGCGCATCGCAGCTATCCAGACGAAACAGATGTTAAGAAGGAGCAGCCCGAAACCCCCCGTGAAGACGGCGACGGCACAGGCGGAGCCGGAAAGACCAACCCGAACAGGCTGGGCCCAGACTGGGATGACCGCGGCGTCATCCAGGCCCAGGAGTTCCCCTCCACCAGCCGTTTCTGGATGGTCGACATCAACAAGGACCGCAAAGCCGAGTTCGTGGCGGTCGACGAAAACCAGAACTTCCGGTTCTGGTGGAACAGCGGCCCTGCGGGCAAGGACTGGGTTCCCTTCGTCGAAGGGAAAAACTCTTACAGACCCGCCCCTGGGGCGGTCGGCAACCAGCTGCACTTCGGCGATCTGGATGGTGACGGCTTCCCTGACTGCATGGTCGTCGATCTGAGTGGCCAGATGACGGTCTACACCTGGCAGGGCGACAACCCGTCTGGTGCACGCATGTGCATGAGCCGCTACGACGGGTTCGCCAGCGTCTTCTCCAACGACGCCGCAGAAGACAGGCCGACCATCGCCCCGGGCACAAAGATCCGTTTCGCCGACATCACAGGGGAAGGGCGTGACGACTACCTGCTGACCAAGCCAGACGGCACGACGCTCGCCTGGTACAACAAAGGTTTCCAAGGCAAAGGCAACGATAAATACCTGGACTGGGACCCTCGCCAAACCATTAACGTCGCTCTGGAAAGCCCGTGGGAGATCAGGTACGCCGACATCAACGGGGACAAACGCGCTGACCAGATCCTCATCACCGCCGGGGGCGGCGCCCGAGCGTGGATCAACGAAGGACCCGTTGGCATGAGCGGAACCTACCGCGACATCGGCAAGATCGCCGGTGACACCGGGGTCCCTCCCAAAGACATTCAGTTCGCCGACCTCGACGGCGATGGCAAGGCCGACTTTCTGCGCATCAGCCAGACCGGTGTCGCCCATGCCTGGCTCAACAAGCTGGAGCCGGACTACTTCGACACCTTCCACCCTTAAAGACGGATTTCCGAAATCCACCGACATCTGCACAGTTCAGGCGGGGGAAGCCCCACCGTTCTTTGCGGACGACGAGCCCAGTGCTGTCAGCCGATGTAGCCCGGGCCTCCGGGGGCCATCCTGATCCGGCTCGTAGACCACCCTGCGCATCTCCCAGGGACGATCATGTAGGCACCCTTGCGTCCGCCCTGGGGTCCGGATCGGGGAACTCCATCCCGTCCAACGGCCCGCCCACCAACGTCACCTGTTCAATCGCCATCCCAACAGCATGCGCTCTCCCGGCGAGCGGAGCTACCCGGTTCTAACCCCGGCAGCAATCGCCGAACATCTGGCAGTCCCCCACCCCTTGAGTATCGTTCTCGATATAGGGATACCGAGAGGGAGATTATGACCGAACCACCACAGAAGATCCGCCTCACCACCACCACATCTCGTCCTGGACCTGTTCCTCGCCACTGACCCCGCCGACCCGCTATGGGGATACCGGATCACCGAGGAGACCGGACTCGGCCCCGGCACCGTCTACCCCCTCCTGGAACGCCTGGAGAAAGCCAGCTGGATCAACGGCTTCCGGGAGACCGGCGTCCCGAACCGGCCGCGCCACTGCTTCTACGCCCTGTCCAGCACCGGCCGCCAGGAGTACGCCGCATTGCAGGCCGCGCGTGGGCGCGGACGGCTACCGCGCTGGGGATGGGCTCCAGGAGGTGCCCAGCATTGACGGACGAGTCCCGTACTCCCGAACCACAGCCACCTAGTAACCGCTCCACCGGCATTGACATCGTCGGCGGTGTCGTCAGCGTTGTCGTCGTACTAAGCAAGAAAGCTGGGGGTTATGCCGGATCAGAGATCATGAGCCCGGTTTCGACGATGAAACCGTTCAGCAGGTCGGGCCGGTACTGCATGGGTTTGAGCCGGTTCTTGATCAGGGCGGTGAGCTCGTCGATGCCGTGGACGGTGAAGTTGAACAGCTTGGTGCGCAGGTTGGACCACACGCCCTCGGCCGGGTTCAGCTCAGGCGCATACGCCGGGAACCGTAGACCAGTAACCAGTCCTGGCGGACGGCGATCCACGCGCGCGTCTGGGCGCTGACGTGCTCGGGCAGGCTGCCTGCACCAGCGAGATCGGGCCGCCCAGCTGGGTGTGCGCGGCCTGGAGCAGTGCTTGGAAGTCGGCCACCGTGAAGCCCCTCGGCTTGTGCCTGCGCTGGTGGTAGGTGCGCATACGGTAGATCAGTCGCGTCCGCATCCCCGGTTTGGCGCAGATCAGCGCGGCGATCGAGACCCGCCCACGGCCACGGCAGGCCACCGGCAACACCGGGGTGTGCCCCTTGCGGGCTCAGGTCCTGCCCTTGGGCGGTCTCAGGTTCTGGCTCTGGCAAGATTTTCGTGACGGGTGACGGAAAGTCACGTTGGTGGCATGGTGGCGGTTGTGTGAAGAACTGCTGCGCATCGTCTTTCCGTAT
>NZ_JBSGCR010000056.1:0-16471 GCF_053601935.1 Streptosporangium sp. NPDC004631
CCGACGTGATACTCCCCGAACGTGACATGCATCAGGCCCGGCACCCGGCCACCCGGATCGGCGTCCCGATAGAAATGAACGCCCTGCACCAGCGATGCCGCACAGTTGCCAACGCCCACGATGGCTACGCGCACCGAACCCATTCGGTTCTCCTGTCGCTCTAGGTAGGGTGATTTGCGTTGCCATCAAAGACCAGATCAGGACATGGTCACCAGGGCACTGTCGGATACCGGACACCGCTCTTTCGGGTACTGGACAACGGGCGCGGTCGTGTCCTCGCCCAGCGCGCCGGCCACCGCGGCCTGGGCCAGCCCGGCCAGGACCCGCCGGTCGTAACGGGATCCGGGCAGGTCACCGGTGGCGATCTCGGGTAGTTCGATCACCTCGGCGATCATCCCGCTGGAGCGGACGATCCTGCGCATGGAGATCGCCATGGTGTCCTCGCCGATGTAGGCGGGATCGGTGGCCATCCGCCCGGCCGCCCGGTACCGCAGGGCCAGCGGACGTACCGGCACCCCCGCGTCGATGGCGGCCTGGAAGAAAGCGGGGTGGAACCGGCCCATCTCGCCTCCGCACAGGGTGGTGGCCTCGGGGAAGACCACCACGGTGTCACCCTGGCGGAGCGCCCGGGTCACCTTCTCGATCGTCACCGGCAGCAGGCGCAGGTTGTCCCGGTCGTGGAAGATGGTCCCCGAGCTCGCCACCACGTTGCCGATCACGGGCCAGGTGCTCACCTCGATCTCCGACACCATCCGGCAGGGCCGCCAGGCGGCCAGCACCAGGGGGTCCAGCCAGGAGATGTGGTTGGCCACCACCAGGGCGCCGCGCGGTGCCGTACCGGACGCCCTGATCGTCCGGCGGATGCCGAGCGCCCCGACCGCCACCGTGGTCCACGCCCGGGCCAGGCGGGCACGGAGCGGGGAGCGCAGCAGCCGGGCCACCACCGAGAGCACCACGGCCACCGTCACCAGGCCCAGGGCTGCGAGATACCGGTACAGGCGTAGCCAGCCCCCGGCCGGGGCCGCGGGCGGGGTGATGCAGGAACGCGGGGTGCACGGCGAGACGGGTAACCAGGGGCCCAGGTCACGGCTGGTCCGGTTGCTCGGGTGGTGGCTCATCGAATCTCCTGGAGTGGGGGGCGCCCGGGCTTCAGCCGTGGGAGGGAGGTCAAGCGGTGGCTACGAGCAGGGGGTGGCGGTGGCGGGAGTCGATCTCGTCCACGGAGAGCAACATGAAGAAGTCGGCGCTGTGGAGGGCCGCGTCGTAGGCGGGCGGCCCGCAGACCCGCGCGCCCAGCCGCAGATAGCCGCGGAGCAGTGACGGCAGCGGGGCCGGCCCGGAGGGGGGAACCGGGCAGGCGTCCCAGGCGGTGATCGGGACGACCCGGTGCTCGGCCGGGGCCAGGTGGTCCCGGCGGACCCGGTTCCAGGCGACGGCGGCCCTGCGGCCTCCGTCGTCCACCGGCACCGAGCAGCCGCCCGCGAGCCAGCCGTGGCCGCTGTCGCGCATGTAGCGGGTGACGCCGGACCACAGCAGCTTCACCACGGTGCCGTTGCGATGGTCCGGGTGCACGCAGAGCCGGCCGATCTCGACCATCGAGCCGCGCAGGTCCGCCAGCCGGGAGAGGTCGAACAGGGCGTCGGAGTGGAGCCGCTCGCCGCCGTCCGGCGGCAGCAGCCGGTAGGTGCCGACCGCCAGGCCGGTGGCGTTCTCGCGGACGATCAGGTGCTCGCACCGGGGGTCGAGCTCGTCGATGTCGATGCCGGGGATGGGCGAGTCGAGCCGGGCGCCGAGTTCGCCGGTGAAGACCAGGTACCGCAGGCGCAGGGCGTCCCACACGTCGGCGCCGTCCTGGGCGAGGGAGACCGAGTAGCCCGGGGTGTTCGCGGGCACGGTGAAGACGGACATTGGCGGGTTCCTTCCTACTTGCCTACTTGGGGCAGGGGACGGGGACCGGTCGCTCCGCGACCTCGGGCGCCGGGCTGATCCTGGCCAGCGCGACGGTTCCGGCGAGGACCAGCGCTCCCGCGCCGAGGGCGCCCAGCAGGCTGGCGGGGTCGGACGGGAGCCGCTCGTGCAGGATCAGCGCGCCGATCGTCACGGCGGTGAGCGGGTCGGCGATCTGCACGGTGGCGTACGCGACCCCGAAGTGTCCGGTCGCGTACGCGCTCTGCAGCAGGGCCAGCGCGGCGGCGGCCACCACCGGCATAAGGAGGGTGAGCCAGTTGAACAGCCGGGACAGGTCGTGCATCGCGCCGTTGGAGAGCACCCGGTTGAGGGTGGCCGCCGAGGCGTACATCACGCCCGAGGCGACGGCCAGCAGCATGGCGCGCCCGTGTGGCGTCGACCGCTGCCCGAGGCGGTGGCAGATCAGCGCGA
Organism: Streptosporangium sp. NPDC004631; assembly: GCF_053601935.1. NCBI lineage: Bacteria > Bacillati > Actinomycetota > Actinomycetes > Streptosporangiales > Streptosporangiaceae > Streptosporangium > Streptosporangium sp. NPDC004631. Next base: position 2,380 of record NZ_JBSGCR010000056.1, read on the forward strand.
TCAGCACGGCGCACGGCAGGAAGCGCAGAATGTCGAAGGTGGTCAGGGTCGGTGGGGTCGTGGTGGGCGGGATGACCAGGACGAAGGCGACCAGTCCCGCGGTGACCGCGCCCGCGGCGGCCAGTTCGGCCCGGCTGGGGCGGCGCCGGTGCAGCGCGGCGGCGATCGGCACCGCGAACATCAGGCTGGCCACGGTCACCGGCTGCACGATCGTCAGCGGGCCCAGGCCGAGCGCCATGAAGTGGCCCACCCCGCCGATCAGGATGGCCAGGCCGCCCAGTAGCCAGAGCGGGCGGCGCACCAGCAGTCTCAGCCGTCCGAGAAGGGTGGAGCCGGTGGTTCCCGCGGCCTCGTGCTGCTGCAGGGCCGCGCCGAGCGCGAAGGAGAGCGAGCCGGCGAGCGCGACCTCGGCGGCGAGCAGGGTGGAGCTCATCGGGATCCGGCCTTCCTGCTCACGGTGGCCATGGTCAGGATGACGAGCACCAGCAGGGCCGAGGCCGCGTAGCCGATCCGGCTGCCGTGGTCGCGGAACGCGCTGCCGGCCAGCGCGCCGATTCCGACGTAGGTCGCGGCCCACACCGCGCAGGCGGCGGCCTCCCAGGTGATGAACCGGCGGTACGGCATGCTCAGGGTTCCGGCGACGACAGGCACGATGGAGTGCAGCAGCGGGATGAACCGGCTGGTGACCAGCGCCCATCCGGTGTCCTGGCCGCCCGCGAGCCGTTCGGCGTGGGTCCAGCGGTCCTCGCCGAACCTCACGCCGAGCCTGGAGGTCCTGATCCGCGGGCCGAACCGGCGGCCCAGGAAGTACCCCGCGGTCTCGCCCAGCATCGCCCCTCCGGTCGCCGCTCCGACCAGCGCCAGATACTCGGCGGGGGAGTCGACGGTGACGCCCGAGACCAGTACGGCGGCGTCGCCGGGCACGACGAGGCCGACGAAGAGCGAGGTCTCGGTCACCATGAACAGGAACGTGCTGAGCGCGACGACCGTGAGCGGCTGAGCGGCGAGGGTGTCGGCGAGGCTCAGCGGGGAGATCATCGCGCACCGCCGGGACGCGGGCGGCACGACTTGCATGACGAGTGCACGGTGTGCTGTCCTTCCATGGGACGTAAGTACTGGTCAGCACGGGTCCCGCGGTGACGTGAGTTGGTGCTCGGCCGCGAGTCGTGCCTTGGTACGTGAGCCCGGCTTGCCGGCCGGGTGAAAAGTGATCCCGACGTGGGTCGTCGAGTTGCCGCTCGGCGACCCACGTTTGTTCAGTCGATCTCTTTCAGTAATCGCTCCACCTCGCCGAGGCGGACCCTGAGCTCGGCGATCTCCCTGGCCACGCGGGTCTGGGCCACGACGGCCTCCTCGACCAGCAGCCGGTAGCTCCGGTCCTTGGAGGCCTCGATCTTGGTGCGGTAGGTCGCCAGGCCCTGCCAGGTCGCCACTCCGATGAGGAGGGCGGCGACGATGATGATCCCGAGGACGAAGACGCTCTCAGTCATCGTGGCCGCCGCTCGACAGGGTCTTCGCGGCCTCTGCCACGGTCTGTGGCGTCAGCACGAACTCGAACTCCGCCAGTTCGTAGAACTTCATCGCCTTTCCGTCCTCCGACAACTCAAGTGATCCGTTCACCAGTCCCGCCGCCTCCAGCTTGCGCAGATGCACGGTGAGGAGTGGTCTGCTCATACTCATCTCCCTTGCCAATTGGCTGACATATTGTCTGCCGTCGGCCAGGACCGCGATCACACGCAGCCGATGTGGGTTCGACAGGGCGGAGAGCGCGGCTAGGAGTGCGTCGCCGCTGACGTCATTCGGCTTGCTCACCACCTCGACCTTTCATGTGTAAACAAAAGCTTTCATGGGCTGTAGATAGTTGTCAACGGAAAACACGAGCGGTCACATGGCGATGATCGATTTGCTATGCCCGTTCGGGCACGCTTCGCACCGTCCCCGGCGTGCCTCCACGCCATCGGCCGCCCATCTCGTTAGCCTCGCTAGCATGGCCACCGGTACGTCTAAAGGCGCCTCAGGCAAGACCCCCGCCAAGGGGGCCTCCGGCCGGTCCAGGTCTCCCGCGCCCCGTACGGCCCCCGCCCGACGGGTGGTCACCACCCGGGCCAGGACCGCACCGCGGGCACGCAGGCAGGCTCCTCCGCACCAGGACCCGATCGGCTGGGTCTTCACCATGATCGGCAAGCTGTTCATGGGGCTCTGGATGCTGCTGGCGGGCGGCGTCGGCAGCGCCGCGCGGGCCCTGGGGCAGAACGCCCGCGAGCTGGATCCGGTGCACCGTCGCGACGGGCTCGGCCTGGCCGTCTTCTCCGGGGCGATCGCGCTGGCCGCCATCCTCTGGCGGGAGACCACGGGGACGGTCTCCGAGGTGGTCAACGGGGTGATGCGCGGGGTGTTCGGGTCGCTGGCCTGGGTCTTCCCCGTCCTGCTGGCGCTGCTCGCCTGGCGGCTGCTCCGTCATCCCGACCAGAACGCCGACACCGGCCGGATGAGCATCGGATGGTCCGCGCTCATGGTCGGCGTGCTCGGCGTCGTGCACGTCGTGCACGACACGCCGTACCCGTCGGGAGGCCCCTCCGACGGCATGGACAAGGTGGCCGCCTCCGGCGGCATGGTCGGCTTCATCGTCTCGGCGCCCCCGGCGAGCATCCTGCCCGCTTTCATCACCATCCCGCTGCTGCTGATCCTGTCCGGCTTCGGCGTCCTGGTGATCACCGCCACCCCTGTCCACCGGATCCCGGAGCGGCTGGCCGAGATCAGGCACATGCTCTTCGACCGGGACGCCCCGGCCAGGTCCCGGCAGCCGGGCAGGCGGCCCGCGCGCAAGAAGCCGGACGAGACGCCGGACGTGGACGGCGTCAAGCCGTACGACACGCCCGTCGTCACCGAACCGCCGGGCAAGCTCGCCGAGCACTCACCGGAGATCGTGCCCGGGCTGGTGGAGGGGGAGGGGGCGGCCCCGGCCGTCAAGGCCGAGCCGCCCGCGCCCACGCCGGCGCCGCGGACGGTGGAACAGCTCGTGCTCTCCCCGCAGGCCGGGCCCTACACCCTGCCCGACAGCCAGCTGCTCCGCCCGGGCAGCGCGCCCAAGCCGCAGACCAAGGCCAACACCGTCGTGGTCAACGCGCTGACCAGCGTGATGGAGCAGTTCGCGATCGACGCCCAGGTGATCGGGTTCACCCGGGGGCCGACGGTGACGCGCTACGAGATCGAGCTCGGCCCGGCCGTCAAGGTCGAGAAGGTCACCGCGCTCACCAGGAACATCGCCTATGCGGTCAAGTCCGCCGACGTCCGGATCCTGAGCCCGATCCCCGGCAAGTCGGCGATCGGCGTCGAGATCCCGAACACCGACAAGGATCTGGTCTCCCTCGGCGACATCCTGCGCTCGCAGGTGGCCCAGGCCGACCACCACCCGATGATCGTCGGTCTCGGCAAGGACGTCGAGGGCCGCACGATAGTGGCCAACCTCGCCAAGATGCCGCACCTGCTCATCGCGGGCGCCACCGGAGCCGGAAAGTCGGTCTGCGTCAACGGCCTGATCTCCTCGATCCTGATGCGCGCCACGCCCGACGAGGTGCGGATGGTGCTGGTCGACCCCAAGCGGGTCGAGCTCAGCGTCTACGAGGGCATCCCGCACCTGATCACGCCGATCATCACCAACCCGAAGAAGGCCGCAGAGGCCCTGGAGTGGGTGGTGGGCGAGATGGACCGCCGCTACGACGACCTGGCCGCCAGCGGGTTCCGGCACGTCGACGACTTCAACAAGGCGGTGCGCACGGGCAAGCTGGTGCCGCCGCCCGGCAGCGAGCGCGTCTACCAGCCCTACCCCTACCTGCTGGTGATCGTCGACGAGCTCGCCGACCTGATGATGGTCGCCCCGCGCGACGTCGAGGACTCCATCGTCCGTATCACCCAGCTGGCCCGCGCCGCCGGCATCCACCTGGTCATCGCCACCCAGCGCCCCTCGGTGGACGTGGTCACCGGCCTGATCAAGGCCAACGTCCCCTCCCGCCTCGCCTTCGCCACCTCCAGCCTCGCCGACAGCCGGGTCATCCTCGACCAGCCGGGCGCCGAGAAGCTGGTCGGCCAGGGCGACGCGCTCTTCCTGCCGATGGGCGCGAGCAAGCCCATGCGGCTGCAGAACGCCTTCGTCTCCGAGAAGGAGATCGCCGAGGTCGTCGGGCACTGCAAGGCCCAGATGCAGGTGGAGTACCGTCACGACGTCACCGCCGCGGCCTCCGCCAAGAAGGAGATCGACGAGGACATCGGCGACGACCTCGACCTGCTGGTCCAGGCCGCAGAGCTGATCGTGACCACCCAGTTCGGCTCGACCTCGATGCTCCAGCGCAAGCTGAGGGTGGGTTTCGCCAAGGCGGGCCGCCTGATGGACCTGCTGGAGAGCCGGAGCGTGGTCGGCCCCAGCGAGGGGTCCAAGGCGCGCGAGGTAATGGTCAAACCCGACGAACTGCCCGGCCTTCTCGCCGACCTGCGAGGCCAATGACGCCCCCGCCGTACGACGGCCATCCGATTACTGGTTGAATAGTACTCACTACGCAGCGTCGGGGGCTTTGGGGGCGTGCGGCATGAGTATTGGCAGCAGTCTGGCGGAGGCACGCCGGTCGGCGGGTCTGACCGTGGGTGAGTTGAGCGCGCGCACGCGCGTTCGCGAGGCGATGATCCACGCGATCGAGCGGGACGACTTCTCCCAGTGCGGAGGGGATTTCTACGCGCGCGGGCACGTCCGCAACATCGCCAAGGTCGTCGGGCTGGATCCCGAGGCCATGGTGCACGAGTACGACGAGTTGCACGGGGGCGTGCCGCTGCCGGTCCGGGCGGCCAGCGTGTTCCAGGCCGACACGCCCATCAAGATCCGCGAAAGCCGTTCGCCCAACTGGACGACCGCCATGGGGGTCGCCCTGGCCATCGTCGTGGTGTTCGGCGTGGTGAAGACGATGGGCGGCGGGGAGGAGACCCCCACGGCGGAGGTCCGCCCGGCCGTGCCGTCGCCGTCGATGCCCGCCGCCGCGCCCGAGGCGCCGCGCAAACCGGCGGCGCTGACCGGCGGCAGGCGGGGCGGTCTGGTCGTCCTCCAGGTCAAGGCCAGGCGTTCGTCCTGGCTCGACATCAAGGACATGACCGGCCGCAAGGTCTTCTCCGGCGTCCTGGAGGCGGGTAAAACCTCCGTGTGGCGGGCCGACAAGGGGATGCAGGTCACCTTCAGCGACGGGGGAGCGGTCTCCCTGCAGGTGAACGGGAAGAACCTCGGTGCCCCCGGCCGCCGGGGGCAGGTCGTCAACCGCGCCTACGAGGCTCCGACACCCCAGCCGAGGCAGTCGCCGGAGGGCTAGGAATGGGGGAGGTGCATCGGGTGGTGGCCAACTCCCGATACCGTAGTGTTCACCATGTCATCCCGCCGAACCGCATCGCTGATCACGCTGGGCTGCGCGCGCAACGAGGTCGACTCCGAGGAGCTCGCCGCGCGTCTTGAGGCTGCCGGTTGGCAGGTGGCCGACGAGGACCCCGATGTCATCGTCGTCAACACCTGCGGCTTCATCGACTCAGCGAAAAAGGACTCCATCGACACGCTGCTCGCCGCGGCCGACTCCGGGGCCAAGGTGGTCGCCGCGGGCTGTATGGCCGAGAGGTACGGTGACCAGCTCGCCGACGCGCTGCCGGAGGCGGCGGCCGTCATCTCCTTCGACGACTACACCCAGATAGGCACGCGGCTGGACGACGTGCTGGCGGGCAGGCCGCTTCTCCCGCACAGTCCCCGTGACCGCAGGACCCTGCTGCCGATCTCGCCGGTCGAGCGGGCCGCCGCCCCCAAGACCAACATCCCCGGCCACGGTGAGCTGCCCGAGGGCATGGCCCCCGCCAGCGGCCCCAGGCCGCTGCGCAAGCGCCTGGGCGACGGCCCGGTGGCCTCGCTGAAGCTGGCCTCCGGCTGTGACCGGCGCTGCACGTTCTGCGCCATCCCGGCGTTCCGCGGCGCCTACGTCTCGCGCGACCCCGCCGAGCTGGTCGCCGAGGCCACCTGGCTGGCCGGGCAGGGGGTCAGGGAGCTCGTGCTGGTCAGCGAGAACTCCACCTCCTACGGCAAGGACCTGGGCGACCTGCGGGCGCTGGAGAAGCTGCTCCCCTCCCTCGTCGCGGTCGAGGGCATCGAGCGGGTGCGGATCAGCTACCTGCAGCCCGCCGAGCTCCGCCCGGGTCTGCTGGAGATGATCTCCTCGACCCCCGGGGTGGCCCCCTACTTCGATCTGTCCTTCCAGCACGCCAGCGGCTCGGTGCTGCGCCGGATGCGCCGCTTCGGCGACCCCAGGCGGTTTCTCGACCTGCTGGGCACGGTCCGGGCGACCGCCCCCGGGGCGGGCGTGCGCTCCAACTTCATCGTGGGCTTCCCCGGCGAGACCGAGGAGGAGTTCGGAGAGCTGGTGGCCTTCCTTGAGGAGGCCAGGCTCGACGTGATCGGCGTGTTCGGCTACTCCGACGAGGACGGCACCGAGGCGGCCTCGCTCCCCGGAAAGCTGGACCAGGAGGTCGTCGACGCCCGGCTGGCCGCGCTCACCGAGCTGGCGGAGGAGCTCATGGCCCAGCGGGCCGAGGAGCGGATCGGCAGCGAGGTGGACGTCCTCATCGAGGAGGACCTCGGCGACGGCGGCTACGAGGGCAGGGCGGCCCACCAGGGGCCGGAGGTGGACGGCTCCGTCACTGTGCAGGGCATCGGCCTGGTGCCGGGGCAGATCGTCCGGGCCGTCGTGGTCGACTCCGAAGGGGTCGACCTGATAGCCCGTATCAAGGCCGCCCCGTGAGTGCGCCGCCGGGTCGGGAGAGGGTATGACCAACACGCCAGAGACCGGCACCGAGCCGATGGCGGTGACCACGGGCCCCAAGGTGAGCGCGTGGAACATCGCCAACGTCGTCACGGTGATACGGCTGGCGATGGTCCCGTTCTTCGTGGTCTGCCTGTTCCTGCCGGGCACCGGCTGGCGGGTCACCGCGCTGGTGGTCTTCCTGGTGGCCTCGCTCACCGACCTGCTCGACGGCGAGCTGGCCCGCCGCTACGGCCTGGTCACCGACTTCGGGAAGATCGCCGACCCGATCGCGGACAAGGCGCTGATCGGCGCCGCGCTGATCAGCCTCTCCATCCTGAACGAGCTGCCCTGGTGGATCACCGTCGTGATCCTCGGCAGGGAGATGGGCGTCACCCTGCTGCGGTTCGCGGTCATCAGGCACGGCGTCATCCCCGCCAGCTACGGCGGCAAGGTCAAGACCGTCCTGCAGATCGCCGCCATCGTCTCCTACATGTGGCCCGGGGTGCCGGAGCCGATCCGCTGGGCCGCCATGGGCGCGGCGGTCGCGGTGACCGTGGGCACCGGGGTCGACTACGTGATCCGCGCGGTCAAGCTGCGGCAGGTGGCCAAGAGGGCGCGGGCCTGATGAGTCACCGGCTGCTCGCCGCCACCAGTGTGCTCTCGCTGCTCGTCCGCCGGGGTGAGACGGTGGCGGTGGCCGAGTCGCTGACGGCGGGGCTGATCGGCGCGGCGCTCACCGCTCCCTCCGGGGCGTCGGAGGCCTTCGTGGGCGGGGTGCTCTCCTACGCCACCGAACTCAAGCAGCGCCTGCTGGGCGTCCCCGCCGACCTGCTGGAGCGTGAGGGGGCGGTGCATCCCCAGGTCGCCTCGGCGATGGCCGACGGGGTCCGCAGGCTCACCGGCGCCACGTACGGCCTGGCAGCCACCGGTGTGGCCGGTCCCGACCCGCAGGACGGTAAACCTGTCGGCACCGTGCACCTGGCCGTTAGTGGTCCGAATGGGCGGGTATGGCAGCGGGATCTCCACCTCGCGGGTACTCGTGAGGAAATTCGTCAATCCACAGTCAATGAGGCCGTGGACCTGCTTCTAGGTGTGCTGGAGCCGAACTTGGGGGAACAATCCGGGTGATTACCGCGTTACGTCCCCAGCGAACATGCTCTCCACGGTCTGCCGCACTGTTGGTGGATGCGGGTACGGTGGAACTGTGAGTGAGGTAAAGGTCAAGCGATGATGACGGCGAGGAGTATGTACGAAGGGTCGCGTTCGAAGAACGGGCGGCACGAACCGATCGCGCGAGGTGTCGTGAAGACGCCCGCGCCGGGGAGGGAGCGACAGATGGTCCTGCTGCGTCAGCTGCTCGGTGACGTGCTGCGGCGGCTGCGGGTGCGGCAGAGTCGCACCTTGCGTGAGGTGTCCACGCTGGCTCGTGTTTCTCTCGGATATCTGTCCGAGGTGGAGCGCGGTCAGAAGGAGGCGTCCTCTGAACTGCTCGCGTCGATATGCGGTGCCCTGGGCGTGCCGCTGTCACAGGTGCTTCGCGAGGTCTCCGACCAGTTCGCGCTGGCCGAGCTTCAGCATGCCCCGGTGCTCGCCGGCGACGTCCCCGAGCGGGAGCGTCTGCCGATCGCGGAAACCGTGCCCGCCGCCATTACGGATTCGGTGTTTCCCGAGGTCAACGACATGGTCGCCGCCTAGGCCGCCGCTTTCCCCGGCTGGCGTCGACAGCGTCGGACGATAAGCCGTTCCTGTGACTGAGCTCTCGTCTCCCTGCGGCTGATCCGGCTCCCGCAGCGCGGGCGAGGCCGTCCCGCCCCGCCGTGCACTCACGTGCCCCGTCCCGGGCACGGATCCCGGGCCGTCATTCCGCTTGGCCGTTCCCTGTCGGCCTGCGTAGCCGCCGAGCCTGCCTGCCCCCTCCGGCCTCTTGAGCGCCGCCACGGCCGCCACGGCCGGATCCCGGCGAGAAACAAGCCTCCCGGCCCGGTGACGCATCCCGGTCCCCGCCAGGCCGCGCCGGCCCGGTGACGCCTCCCGCCGCCCGGCGTTGGCCGGCAGCGGGCGGATCACCTCGTCTCACCTCGTCAGAAGGCGACCCGGTGGGGCGGATCCGCCGGACGCCGAGCGCCCGGCGGAGCCGTCCCGCAGGTGCGCGAGGCGACGTCACCCTCGGGCCCGGAACACGCCTCAGTCCCAGGCCGCGGGGTCGGCGGCGAGCTGGCGGACCCGCTCGGGGAGAGAGCCGGTGGCCACGCAGTCGAGCGTGACCTCCTCCAGGATCGCCCGTTCGCTGGCCCGCAGCGCGATCCAGACCTGCTGCAACGCCTCGGCGGGCCCCCGGTAGCCGACGTGCTCTGGACGCTCGCCCCGCACGTTGGCCAGCGGGCCGTCCACGGCGCGGATCACGTCGGCCAGGGTGATCTCGGTGGCGGCCCTGGCCAGCACGTAGCCGCCCTCGGGGCCGCGCTGGCCCCGGACCAGACCTGCCCGGCGCATCTGCAGGAGGATGTTCTCAAGATACTTGGGCGGCATGTCCTGCTCCTTGGCCAGCTCACCCACGGTGGTAGGTCCGTCACCTGCGGCGGCGAGTTCGGCGGCGGCACGTAGGGCATAGTCGACACGAGCGGATAGACGCATGTAATCGATTATCCCGCCTGCTATTGACTGCTTACACGCCAGGTCCCCCGGAGAGCCGAACTTCGAGGCCGTGACCGCCGGCGAGGCAGGGGGCGGGCCGGACGCCCCAGGTCTTGACGCCGCGGCGATCATGCGCCCGTGGGCGGGGCCGCGCGTGATCGGCGGGCGGAGAGAGGGGACGGGGCACCTCGCGACCTTCCGCGGCCTCCCCCGCGCGGCCAAGCCGCAGGGAAGCTTTATTAATGAATAAGACCGCTATTCTTGTCTGAAATGTAAATGCGACCGGGAAACGGCGAACAAGAGACCATGTGTATGGAGCGACGTCCTGGCGTGCCCAGGCTGCTGAGGGAGATCAACGATCGGGCCGCCCTGGAGTTGCTGCTTGATTCCGGGCCGTTGACGCGGGGTCAGATCGGGGAGCTCACCGGTCTTTCCAAGGTGACGGCGTCGCAGACGCTCGCCCGGCTGGAGGAGCGCGGCCTGGTCGAGGTGGCTGGAGAACAGGCCGGAGGGCGAGGTCCTAATGCAGCGCTTTATGGGGTCATTTCCTCCTCTGCCTATGTGGCGGGCCTGGACGTGGGTCCGGAATTCGTCACCACCGCCATCGCGAATATCCACGGGGAGACCATCGCGGAGGTGGCGGTCGCGCCGAACGGCCACGACGATCCGGTCGCCCTCGTGCACAGCGCGGTCGTCAAGGCCTGCAGGTCGGCCAAGGTCGGGCTCTCCAGGCTCCGGTCGGTCGTGATCGGCACCCCGGGTGTGGTCGATCCCCGCACCGGGGACGTGCGCTTCTCCTTCGACCTGCCCGGCTGGCACGAGGGGATCCACCAGGCTCTCGCCTGTGACCTGCGCCGTGATGTCAAGATCGAGAACGATGTGAACCTGATCGCCCTCGCCGAGCGCGCCCAGGGTGCGGCACGCGACGCCGACGACTTCGTGCTGCTCTGGGTGGGCCGGGGCATCGGCCTCGGCGTCGTGCTCGGCGGCCGGCTCCACCGAGGCCTGTCCGGCAGTGCGGGCGAGATCGGCTACCTGCCGGTCCCCGGCGTGCCGCTGGCCGGTGACGTGCGGGCGGTGCCCGGGAGGCTGCCGTCGCTCGCGGGCGGGCTGCAGTCGCTGGTCAGCGCCGAAGCGGTGACCGAACTGGCCGGGACGTACGGTTTCACCGGTGAGAACGCCGCCGAGTGCGTGGCGGCCGCGGTCGGGGCGGGGGAGCGGGGCGAGCCCCTGCTGGACGAGATCGCCCGGCGGCTGGCGCTGGGGGTGGCGTCGGTGTGCGTCGTGCTCGACCCCGGGCTCGTGGTGCTCGCCGGAGAGGTCAGCCGGGCGGGTGGCAGCCTGCTCACCTCCAGGGTCGAGGAGGCGGTGGCCCGGATCTGCCCGGTCCGCCCGCGGGTGGTGCCCAGCGAGGTGACCGGTAACCCGGTGCTGCACGGAGCCCTGGTCTCGGCCCTGAGCCAGGCCCGGGAGCAGGTGTTCTCCGAGGCGGTGTGAGAATTGCCGCTATGCGTAACATCGTGTTGATCTCCGATCCCCGGGTCGCCTCGATCCCCGTTGAGGAGTCGGGGGAGCGGTTGATCGACGTCCGGGGGCGGCTGCGGGTGGACGTACGGCTGGCCGACTCCGAGGGGGCGTTCGCCCACCTCCGGCAGGGGCTGGTCGACAGGCTGGAGGAGGCTCAGGCGGGGCTGCCGCCGGGCTACCGGCTGCTGATCGTGGAGGGATACCGGCCGCTGGCGCTGCAACAGCGGATCTTCGAGGAGTACTCGGCGGAACTTCAGGCGGCATTTCCCGAAATGTCGCCCGAAGAGATCTGTGTGGCGGCGAGCCGTTACGTCTCGCCGGTCGAGGTCGCCCCGCACACCGCGGGCGCGGCGGTCGACCTGACCCTGTGCACCGAGGACGGCGAGGAGCTCGACATGGGCACCCCGCTCAACGCCACCCCCGAGCAGAGCGACGGCGCCTGCTACACCGCGGCCCCCGGCCTCTCCGCCGAGGCCCGCCACCACCGTGAGCTGCTGGGCACCGCCCTCGGCTCGGCGGGCCTGGTCAACTACCCCACCGAGTGGTGGCACTGGTCCTACGGCGACCGCTACTGGGCCATGACCACCGGCGCCCCCGCCGCCCACTACGGCCCCCGCTCCCTCTGACCGCCCTCGTACGGCGTGCGCCTCCTTGACCGGCGCACCTCCTGGCAAGGCATCCATCGCGCCCACCGCCCATAGGTCGGCGAGGCGCCGCGGCGCGCGACTCCTCCTGATTTCTCGACGGCCCGTCAAACCGTGACGGCTCCGTGCCTCTCAGCGATCTCGTCGATTCGAGCGGCGAGAAGAAAATCCAGGTCCGTCACGACATCACCGGCCGTATGCGTGGTCATGGTGATCCGCAGCCGATCCCACCGGATGTCGATATCGGGCCGGTGTTCCAACTCGACGGCGACCTGTGCGATTTCCGCGACGATGCGCATAGCCGTGTCGTAGTCAATCGAGTAGATCTTGCTGATCTGCCCGGTACCGCCAGACCAGCTGCCCAACGTCAATCGCCGTACGATCTCCTCGGCGGCCAAGGGGTCACGGAGTCCCAAACCCACCACCTCCCATCTCCAGAGTGCCCGTCAGGTGACGCCGGCCAGCATCTCCGTCACCTCGCGACCCACGGCGGTGTCCGCCCAAGCACCCATGCGGGTCGGCATGATCGCCAGTTCGGCTTGCTGACGGACCGAGCCGGTCTTGTGCAGGAATTCAATGGCCTTCCTGGCCGCCTCCGCCGCCCGCTCAGGCTCCGGGAGCGCCGCGAGGGCTGTGGCCTGTCGAGCCAGGAAGACCCCGATGTCCCGCCGTGACGCAGTCGGTACGGACAGGATGACCTCATCCCAGAGGGTGGCGGCTTCGGAGGTAAGCCCAAGTCTGCCGTAGCAGGTGGCCCGTTGGATCTCCACATAGTGGGGTGTCCGGCAGGCGTTCCCCCACAGGTGGTCATCGTCGATGTCGTCGATGAGCGCTGCGGCCTCATCCAGCAGGGCGTCGCAGCGGCCGCGATCCGATGCCAGCGCGTACCCGTGAGCGCCCTGCTGGAGGGCGAGCACCCTTGCCTTCGGCATGAGCCTGTCACTGTTCGACAGGGCGGCGGCGGTGAGGTCGATCACTACCGAGGCATCGCCGAGGTCGGCGGCCAGCATCGCCTTGTTGGTGAGGGCATGGCTGGTGAGCTGGATGTCCTGGGCACGATGCGCCATCTCAAGGTTCATGTCGAGCCACAACGCAGCCTGGTCGATCACACCGGCATCCTGGTACAGCCATCCTGCGAACGCGGCAAAGCCGGCACCGAGCCGGAGCAGCTCACGGTGTAGCTCACCCTTGGCCTGGTCTGCCAGCTTGGTGATGGAGCGGTACTGAGCCGTGACGACACCCAGCAGGTGGTGGGGCCCAAGGAACGCGTCGGCGGTGTAGTGGCTCAGCAACTGGAGACGGAAGTAGTCCACCAACTCCGGCGCCACATGGTGACTCGGTGAGATCGGGAAGGCGGGAACAACCGTGGGCGGTCTGCCCACGCCTCTTCGATCTTCCACCCTGAACAGGGCGGCCTCTGGCATGCCGAACACGCGGCAGTACAGCACGCGGTACGGATCCTTCGGCTGATGTCTGCCCGACTCCCAGGCCTTGATATTCCTGACAATGCTCTCCCGTGAGGGAAGACGGCTGCGCGTCTCCTCACCGGCGGCCTGGAAAAGCCGCCTGGCCATATCCCGCTGGGACCACTCGCGGTTACGCCGCTCAACCCGTAGCCGTGTGGCCCAGGGGGGAACCCTGTCGGTCATCGGCACACCTCTTCGCAGGTCAGGGGAGAACCACAGCTTTCCCAGTCTTCCTCACCAGGCCTGGCCGCACCCGCTTTTTCACCGAAGCGCGCGCTCATCGTCACCACCGCCGGAAGAACTCTGTCCTCTCCCGATAACCACCTTTCCCCCGATGCCCGTCTCCTCGTTCGGCGTTGTGGTGATCGGCTCTGCGAGCCCGGGGGGCGCCGTGCGCCGGGGAGGGCCGGAGTCGGTGGTCGGGAGTCAGGAGGCTGGCCGTAAAGGCTGTGGGGAGTACGCATAGGGGCTGTCGGGAATCAGGGCGAACCGGTCGATGAGCTTCAGTCGGGCAGAAGAATCAGCGGGCCTTTTTCAACCTGAAGTCGCAGGTCATGGCCTGTTACGGGTGCGATGTCTGATCGACAAGTAGAGAAGCCCCTGGTAGAAGGGTTGTCGACCAAGATCAACCATCACACCAGAGGCTCGTGTGCTTTTCTATCGTGCTGCGCTGCCGTTGTCACGCCGGACCTTGACCTATCCGGCAGGCGTGATCCGCCGTCACCGCAAGGCGATCGGTTCGCCGTGGCGGCGGCTCAGTCCCGGCCGGCAGGCCCTGCTCGTCCTGGTCCACCTGCGTAAAGGGGAGACGTTCGCCGAACTCGCCGCTGGATTCGGCGTCGGTACGGCCACCGCCCGGCGCTACGTCGGTGAGACCGTCGCCCTGCTCGCCCGGCGTTCTCGGGGGTTTGCCCAAGGCCGGGTAGTTAAGGGGATTTGGTTCTTGTCAATCGGCTGAGACGGGCAACGGGACTCGTGTAGATCAGATGTCGGCGAAGATCATCTG
>NZ_JBSGCR010000057.1:0-10602 GCF_053601935.1 Streptosporangium sp. NPDC004631
TGCACATCGTAGACCGGAAGGGCCAGGTCACGGGCCACCTTGCGGATCACCGCAGGCGAGCCGACCCGGCGACGGGTCCTGGTGTGCGGCGCCCGGCGCCGATGTGATCAGCCGTTGGAGCCGGTGTCGATCTCACCTTCGGGCGCGGTCGGCGGCAGGTCGGAGGTCTCCGGCGCTTTGGGGGCCTTGGGCTCCGGGGTCTCCCGGAGAGGCGTTCCGGCGCCCCCCGCCAGCAGACGCTCCAGCTTGGGCCCGTGGAGCCGCATGAACTTGCGGTGCGGCCGGTTGCGGTCGAGCACCGCCACCTCAAGCTGGTCGGCCGGGGAGCGCTCGCCGCCGGGCTCGGTGAGCGCGAACAGCGCCGCCTCCAGCGCCTCGGCCAGCGGCAGGCCGTCGCGGTAGCGCTCCTTGAGCCGGCCGGCGACCGCCTCGGCCTGACCGCCCATCGCCACCAGGCCGGTCTCGTCGAAGACGGAGCCGTCGAAGGTGAGACGGTAGATGTGGTCCTCGTCGGCGGAGTCGCCGACCTCCGCGACCACGATCTCGACCTCGAACGGCTTCGGCGACTCGGTGAAGATCTGACCGAGGTTCTGCGCGTAGAGGTTGGCCAGGCCGCGCGCGGTGACATCGTCCCTGGCGTAGTTGTAGCCGTTGATGTCGGCGTAGCGTATGCCACCGAGGCGCAGCGCCTCGAACTCGTTGTAGCGGCCGACCGCGGCGAACCCGATCCGGTCGTAGATCTCGCTGATCTTGTGCAGTGCCCGCGAGGGGTTGGGGGCGACGAACAGGATGCCGTGCTCGTACTGCAGAACGACGACGCTACGGCCCCGCGCGATCCCCTTACGCGCGTAGTCCGCCTTGTCCCGCATCTGCTGCTCGGGCGAGACATATCCAAAAGGCATGGACACCTGGGGTGATCCTCTCGTGTTAGCGCAGCGGGGCGACGGGACCGTCGGGGGAGCTCATCCGCTCGTCGAGGACGGTCTGGACATGGGCGCCCACCTCCTCGTCGGACAGACGGTGGAAGCCGTCGGCGGTGATCTGCGCTACGACGGGCCAGATCTTGCGGGTGATGTCGGGGCCGCCGGTCGCCGAGTCGTCGTCGGCGGCGTCGTAGAGCGCGTGAATGAGTGTCAGCACGACCTCCTCCGACGAGGCGTTCTCCCGGTAGAGCTTCTTCAGGGAGCCTCGCGCGAACAGCGAGCCGGAGCCGATCGAGTGGTAGTTGGACTGCTCGTAGGGGCCGCCGCCGACGTCGTAGCCGAAGATCCGGCCGCCGTCGATCGCCGGGTCATAGGCGGCGAAGATCGGGACCACGACCAGCCCCTGCATCGCCATGCCGAGGTTGCCGCGGATCATGGTGGCCAGCCGGTTGGCCTTGCCGACCACCGAGAGCGTACGGCCCTCCATCTTCTCGTAGTGTTCGAGCTCCACCCGGTAGAGCCGGGCCATCTCGATGCCGGTGCTCGCCGCTCCGGCGATGCCCATGGCCGAGTAGTCGTCGGTGCGGAACACCTTCTCCATGTCCCGCTGCGAGATGATGTTGCCCGAGGTCGCCCTGCGGTCACCGGCTATCACCACACCGCCCGCGCAGGTCGCCGCGACGATCGTGGTGGCGTGTGGAATCCGGTCGCCGACCGGGGCTGCCAGGGTCTCGTTCCGGCCGGGCAGCAAGTCCGGCGCGTAGGAGCCGACGAACTCGGTGAACGAGGAGACGCCGCTGTTCGTGAAGATGTGATTCACCATGCCGGCGGGCAGGTCCCTGTGCGATCCCACGCGACTCCCTCCAAAGGTGCGGTCCTTGATAGGCCCGACCTTACTCATCTTGCCGTGCTGCTTGCACTTCCCTGGATCAGCTCAGCGCGAACCCCCTCCGCCGGGCTCATCGAATCTTTACACCGTGCCCCGTCGCCGCGCCAAGCGCGCGGCGCACCCCCGGCACCGGCCCCGAGAACGGACGCGCGTGCCGTCACATCCTCCGGCCGTGACCTCCGCGCCGAGATCGTCCCCCGTCCGGGCGGACCGGGTCGCGGCGGGTGGTCGGTCCGCCGAGCGGCGCTCCCGTTCACCGCCGGATTCGGCGGCCGTCCGCCGCCACCCGGGGAGCCCGGCCCGGCGGGCCCGGCTGGCCGTGATCGACCGCGGCCGGGAGAGACGCTCGGACCCGCCGCCGGATCCGGCCTGCCCCGACAGTGAATTCGGGCGTATGCCCTACTGTCCGCCCTTTTGCACGTACGACCTGACGAATTCCTCCGCGTTCTCCTCAAGAACCTCGTCGATCTCATCGAGAATCGCGTCGACGTCGTCGGAGAGCTTCTCCTGACGGTCCTGGACGTCGGTGGAGTCCGCGGGAGCGGTCTCCTCCACCTCCCTGTCGGTCCGGCCGGTCTGCCTCTGTCCGCCGGTGTCCTTACTAGCCATCTGGCACCTCCACGTGGGGGACGTCTCCTGCCCCATATCTTCCCCGAACCGGCAGACATTTCGCGTGGATCGTCCTGCGATCTTTGCGGGAGCCCGCCAGAGCCACTCCGGGACCTTCCCACAGACAACCCGCCCGCGCCCTCCGGAGGCAAATCCGGGCGCGCCCGGCACGCCGATCCGGCCGCCGGACGTCGCGATGCGTCCCGGGCGCCGGCCCTTGACGTCGAGCGCCGGATGTCGTCTGATCCTTTTACCGGACAGATATGGACTTATCGGCCCCGTCGGGCAAGTCGGAACCACTTCGAGTAAGCCATCCGGGCGCGAAACTGCGATCATTGACGGGTGAGCACCATCGTCGCCAGCCGCTACAAGCTTCTCTCCCCCGTCGGCCGGGGGGCGACGGGCGTGGTCTGGCGCGCCTACGATCTGTTACTGGAGCGAGAGGTGGCGCTCAAGGAGATCGCCCTGCCGCCGGGCCCGGCCGCCACCGAGCAGCGGCGGCGGGTGGTCCGCGAGGCGCAGATGGCGGCACGGCTGAGCCACCGGGGCATCGTCACGGTGCACAACCTGGCCGAGGAGTCCGAGCGGCTCTGGATCGTCATGGAGTTCCTGGAGGCGCTGACCCTGCACGACACGCTCATGCAGGCGGGTCCGCTCCCGGTGGACCTGGTCGCGGCGATGGGACGCCGCCTGCTGGACGCGCTGCGGCACGCGCACGACGGCGGGGTGATCCACCGGGACATCAAGCCCGCCAACATCATGCTCACCGGCGACCGGGTGGTGCTGGCCGACTTCGGCTTCGCCGCACCCGAGGGGACGGCGGGCACCTCGATGCGCGGGACACCGGCCTTCATCGCACCGGAGACCCTGCACGGCCGGGGCGGGACACGCGAGGCGGACATGTGGTCGTTCGGCGCGACGCTCTACATGGCGGTGGAGGGCAGGACGCCGTTCCGGGTGGTGAACTCGATGTCCGCCCTGGTGGAGGCGTTGCGGGAACCGGCACGCCCGCCGAAACGGGCCGGCGCGCTGGAGCCGGTGCTGCGCGGGCTGCTCCGCAAGGATCCCAGGACCCGGCTGAGCGCCGAGCAGACCTCGGTCATGCTGGCCGAGTTGCGCTGCTTCACCTCCGTCTGATCGCCGCCGCGGGGCCCCTCGCGGCGCAATCGTTATGCGCGCCTACCCAATGTCGCGACATGGCGCACCGCGCCGGTGAAAGCATGAATCCGCCGAGGGCCCGGCTTCTGACGCGCAACGGGTGGTCCATGGAAACGGGAACGGAGACGCCCCGCCTGCTCGGGGGGCGCTATCAGCTGATCTCACCGACCGGGCGAGACAGGGTCGGCACCGTGTGGCGGGCCCACGACTCCCGGCTCCGCCGGAACGTGGCCGTCAGGGAGATCCTGCCGCGGTTCCACGAACACGGCACCGCCCCGGAGGAGGCGCGCCACCGCGCGTTGCGCGAGGTGCGCTCAACCGGGCGGCTGAGCCATCCGGCGGTGGTCTCGGTGCACGACCTGCTGGAGGAGGACGGGCGGCTCTGGATCGTGATGGAGCTGCTGGAGGCCCTGACCCTGCTGGAGACGGTGGGGCACCTGGGACACCTGCCGGTCCACTGGACGGCGTGGATCGGGTTCCAGCTGCTGGCGGGGGTGCGCCACGCGCACGAGGCCGGCGTGCTGCACCGGGACATCAACCCGGGCAACATCCTGCTGACCGGCGACCGGGTGGTGCTGGCGGACTTCGGCATCGCGGCGCTGCACGGCGCGGCGAGCGCGGCGACGGCCGTGCCGGTCGGCTGCGCGCCGGGTTACCTGGCGCCGGAGCGCCTGCGGGGCATGGCCGCGGCCCCGGCGGCCGACCTGTGGTCGTTCGGGGCGAGCCTGTACTTCGCGGCGGAGGGACGGCCCCCCTACCCGGACTCGAATCCGCTGACGGTCCTGAGCACGGCGTCGGCCGGGAGTCCCGATGCCCCGGTGAAGTCCGGGTCGCTGCTCCCGGTCCTGGAGGGGCTGCTGCGGAGCGATCCGGCGGCCCGCCTCACCGCCGATCAGGCCGCGCGCATGCTGCTGGAGGTGCTCAGGATGGAGGGGGTGACGGTGGCGCCGTCCATGCGGCCACCGGCTGCGCCCTTTACGTTGTAGATCAATATCGTTCTCCGCGCGTACGGCACCGTCGCGGGCCGGACTCCGCATGAGATCCGGCGCCGCGGACGGCCGCCCGAGATCCGTCGGGGCCGCGTGCGGAACACGGGGTCAACCGTTCTCCGCGAGCCCTCGGACCGGCCGGCGGCAGGCCGCCACGAACCGGGTGGCCAGCTGGGGACTGCCGGCCCAGTGCAGGTGCAGGTAGGAGGCGACCACCCGGTCGTCGGCGAACCCGTCCGCGCCGCCGCGCCAGCGGAACAGGGGCCGGTCCGGCACGGGCTCGACGGCCGTGCGGTGGAACTCATGGCCTCGATACCGCTCACCGTTCCTGGTCAGCACCGAGTCGCGGACCGCCACCGCGTCACGGTAGCCGAGGGTGAGCGCGCCGGTCATCCGGGCGTCGGCGTCCAGGATCCCGCACATCGGCCTGCCGTCCAGCCGCCTGGCGAGATAGAGCAGGCCCGCGCACTCGGCCGAGATCGGCCCGCCGAACGCGGCGACCTCCTTGCGCAGCGGCTCGTTGGCGGACAGCTCCGCCGCGTAGACCTCGGGGAAACCGCCGCCGACCACCACTCCCCGCGTCCCCTCGGGCAGGGACTCGTCGGCGAGGGGGTCGAAGGTGACCACCTCCGCTCCGGCGGCGGCCAGGAGCTCGGCCTGCTCGGTGTAGCCGAAGGTGAACGCCTGCCCTCCGGCGACCGCGACCCTCGCCGTGACGGGCGCGGCCGGCCCCGGGGACCACGGAACGGCGGGCGGCGGCGGGGCGGTGCGGGCGAGCCGCACGAGCCCCTCCAGGTCGCAGGAGGCGGCGACCAGCGCCGCGACGGCGTCCATGGCCCGGACGGCCTGTGTCCGGCGTTCGGCCGCGGGGACGAGCCCGAGATGCCGGGAGGGTGTGGCGACGGCGTCGCTGCGGTGGATCGCGCCCAGCACCGGGACGCCGCTCTCGGCGAGGGCCTCCCGGCAGATGTCCTCGTGCCGGGAGGAGCCGATCCGGTTGAGGATCACCCCGCCGAACCTGAGCCGGGTGTCGTAGGAGGCGAACCCGTGCACCAGCGCGGCCACCGACCGGCTCTGCCTCGCCGCGTCCACGACCAGGACCACCGGGGCGTCCAGCAGCCTGGCGACGTGCGCGGTGGAGGCGAACTCGCTCGCCGCGGCCCCGTCGTAGAGGCCCATCACCCCCTCGACCACGGCGAGGTCGGCTCCCGCGGCGCCGTGCAGGAAGAGCGGGGCGACGAGCTCCTCCCCCACGAGCCACGGGTCGAGGTTGCGCCCCGGACGGCCGGTGGCCAGGGCGTGGTAGCCCGGATCGATGTAGTCGGGGCCCACCTTGTGCGGCGAGACCGCCAGGCCCCGCCTGGTGAGCGCGGCCATCAGCCCGGTGGCGACGGTGGTCTTCCCCGCCCCGGAGGCGGGGGCCGCGATCACCAGGCGGGCTACCATTCGATGCCCTTCTGGCCTTTCTGCCCGGCGTCCATCGGATGCTTGACCTTGCCCATCTCGGTGACCAGGTCGGCGGCGGCGAGCAGCCGGGGGTCCGCGTCGCGGCCGGTGACGACGACGTGCTGGCTGCCCGGCCGGCCCGTCAGGGTGGCGACCACCTCGTCGACGTCGATCCAGCCCCACTTCATCGGGTAGGTGAACTCGTCGAGCACGTACAGGCGGAACGTCTCGGCCGCGAGATCGCGTTTGATCTGCTCCCAGCCCTCGCGGGCGTCGGCGGCGTGGTCCTCGGCGCTGCCGGGGCGCTGAATCCAGGACCAGCCCTCCCCCATTTTGTGCCAGCTGACCCGGCCGCCCTCGCCGGAATCGCCGAGCACGCGCAGGGCGCGCTCCTCACCGATGCGCCACTTGGCGGACTTGACGAACTGGAACACCCCGATCGGCCAGCCCTGGTTCCAGGCGCGCAGGGCCAGGCCGAAGGCCGCGGTGGACTTGCCCTTGCCCGGGCCGGTGTGCACGATCAGCAGCGGCCGGGTACGGCGCTGCCGGGTGGTCAGGCCGTCCTCGGGCACGCTGACCGGTTTTCCCTGGGGCATCCTTGTCAGCCTCTCACTGTCATGCGGCGGTCCGCCGCTCACGGATCATCCCGGCGAGGCCGGTGAGGTCGTCGAGGCGGACGCTCTCGGCGCCCATCCGCCGTGCCAGGGACCCGGCCAGGCCCAGGCGGACGTGACCGCCCTCGCAGTCCACCACCACCGTGGCCACCCCCGTCAGCAGCCCCGCGGCCCGGTGGGCCTCCTCGACGGTTCCCGAGGTGGCCCGCCCGTCGGTGACCAGGACCAGCAGTGGACGGCGGCCCGGATCGCGCAGGCGCTCGACCCGCAGCACCTCGGCGGCGCGGAGCAGCCCGGCGGCCAGCGGGGTGCGTCCGCCGGTGGGCAGTTCGCGCAGCCTGGCCGCGCCCGCCTCGACGGAGGAGGTGGGCGGCAGGACCAGGTCGGCGCGGGTACCGCGGAAGGTGATCAGCCCGACCTTGTCACGGCGCTGGTAGGCGTCCATGAGCAGGCCGAGCACCGCGCCCTTGACGGCGCGCATGCGCTGCCGGGCGGCCATGGACCCGCTCGCGTCCACCACGAACAGCACCAGGTTGCCCTCCCGGCCCTCCCTGGCCGCCTCCCTGATGTCCTCGCGCCGCAGCAGCAGCCCCGGGCCGCTCCTGCCGCGTCCGGCCTGGTACGGCGCGGCGGCGGCGACGGTCGCCGGCAGATGGAGGGAGGCGGGCCGCCCCGGGGGGATCCGGGCTCCGGTGGTACGGCCGAGGGGCGTCGCGGCCCTTGACCGGCGCCCGGGGGCTCCGGCGCCGACGCCGGGGACGGTGAACAGCCTGGCCCGTCGGGCCGGGTCGGCGTCGAAGGTCCGCTCGCGCCGGGCGGTTCCCGGCTCGGCGCCCGGATCCGCGGAGGATCGGCCGACGGGGGCGGGCTCGCCGGAGCCGGGGTCTGGACCGGGACCGGGATCGACGCCCGGGTCGAGGTCGGCGTCGGCGTCGGCGGACGGGCCGCAGGGGCCGGGCGGGGCGCCGGTCGCGGGGTCCGGGGAGTCCCGGCCGTCGTCACCGGCCCCCTCGCCGTCACCGGCCTCGCCGCCGGGGCCGTCGTTCTCCGAGCCGCCGGGCCCCCCGGGGTCCTCGGGGCCGCCGGAGTCGTCAGGGTCGTCGGGGTCGTCCGGGTCGTCGGGGACCTGGTTGAGGAGGTCCTCCAGCTTGGACTCGTCCAGGCCGGGGGCGTCGAAGGGGTCGCGGCGGCGACGGTGCGGAAGCGCGAGCCTGGCGGCCTCGCGGACGTCGTCGGCGGTGACGGCGGCGCGGCCGTGCCAGGCCGCGTGGGCGATCGCCGCCCGCGCGGTGACCAGGTCGGCCCGGAGCCCGTCCACCTCGAACGCCGCGCAGACCGTGGCGATCCGTCGCAGCGCGGAGTCGGGCAGGACCACGTCCGCCACCCGGGCCCGGGCCTCGGCCACGCGCGCCGCCAGAGCCCGCTCCCGGCCGGCCCACCGGGCGGCGAACTCCGCGGGATCGGCCTCGAACGCCAGGCGGCGCCGTACCACCTCCGCCCGCTGGGACGGCTCCCGCGAGGCCCGGACCTCCACGGTCAGCCCGAACCGGTCGAGCAGCTGCGGCCGGAGCTCCCCCTCCTCCGGGTTCATGGTTCCCACCAGCAGGAAGCGGGCGGCGTGCCGCACCGACACGCCCTCCCGCTCGACGTAGCAGGTGCCGAGCGCGGCGGCGTCGAGCAGCAGGTCCACCAGATGGTCGTGGAGCAGGTTGACCTCGTCCACGTACAGGACGCCCCGGTGGGCGCCGGCCAGGAGGCCGGGCTCGAACGCCTTGACCCCCTCGGTGAGCGCCCGTTCGAGGTCGAGCGAACCGGCCAGGCGGTCCTCCGAGGCCCCCACCGGCAGCTCGACCAGCCGGGCGGGCCGTACGGTGCCGCCCTGGGCCCCCGGGTCCGGGGACACCGCGGGCGTCCCATGCGGCCCGTCGGGGCACTCGGGGTCCGGCGCGGCGGGGTCACAGGAGAAGCGGCAGCCGCGCACCACCTCGACGGGCGGCAGCAGCGCCGCCAGTGCCCGCACGATCGTGGACTTGGCGGTCCCCTTCTCGCCCCGGACCAGAACCCCGCCGACGCCGGGGGACACGGCGTTCAGGACCAGGGCGAGCTTGAGGTCCTCCGATCCCACGATCGCGGTGAAGGGGTAACGCGGATCACGCACCTTGGAGATCTCCTTGGGTGTCGTCATACGGAACAGCTCAGCCGCCAGCGGCCGCCCCGCCCGGTGAGCGCGACCCGGGCCAGCGGCGCGACGTCGACCCGCCAGAAGGCGGGGGCGGGTGCCCCGAGGGCGTGGACGATCGCGGCGCGGATGATCGAGGGGTGGGTGACGGCCACGATCCGGCCCGGAGCGCGGCCGGAGAGCCAGCCGGCGACCCGGCCGAGGAGGTCGACGATCGACTCCCCGCCGTGGGGCGCGGCGGCGGGCTCGGTGAGCCAGGCCGCGAGCGCCTCGGGTTCGGCCGCCTCGACCTCGGCGAGTGTCCGGCCGCCCCACCGGCCGTAGTCGCAGTCGGCGAGCAGCGGATCGGGCAGGGCCCGCAGTCCGAGGGCCTCGGCCGTCTGGACGCAGCGCAGCTCGGCGGCGCGAACCGCCGCGCCGCCCGGCCCGATCGGCGGGGTCAGCCCGGCGGCCCGGCGCAGGCCGGGACCGTCGAGCGGTTCGTCGCCGGGGAACGCGGCCCGTGCCGTCGCCGCCGTTGACGCGTGGGAGACGAGCAGCAGGCGGGTGACCCCCACCGGGGCCGTCACACCGGGCTGCGTCGGCGCGCGGCGAAGGCGAAGAGCGCGCCGACGCCAAGCCAGAACACCGCCTGGGTACCGAGGGAGGCGATACGGAAGTCCCACAGGAGGTCGGCGGGGAAGCCCGGGGGCACCTCGTCGATCTCCGGCAGGAGGATCCAGGCGGCCGCCACCGGCACCAGCAGGGACGCGCCGCCGGCCAGCCAGCGCAGCCACGGCTCGCTCCGGGAGGCGTACCGGTGGGCGGCGGTGCCCGCGCCGACGGCGAGGATCCCGACGACCACCGCGGTCAGGTAGAGCACCGTCCGCTGGTTGATCGTCTCGGGGTCTCCGACGGCAGGCGGGTTGGCGGGATATTTCAGGAAGGGCACCAGGACGATCGCGAGGAACGCCGCCGCCGCGAGGGTGACCGCGAGCACCGGTTCCGATCGGGGGCCGACCCTGCCGCGCACCGCCGCGTAGACGAGGGCGAACAGGCCGCCGACCGCCACGCCGTACAGGCCGAGGGCGAGGAAGAGTCCGAGGCGCTGGCCGTTCCTGCTGACGGGCGCCTCGTCCTCGTCGTGGGAGTGGGCGGGCTGGGCCGCCTCGTGGGAGTGGGCACCGGCGGGGGAGGCCGCCGCGGCCGCCTCCTCCAGCGCGATGGCCCGGTCGATGCGCGGCTCGCCCGCGGTGTAGGCGAAGACGGCCGCGAACAGGCCGGCGAGCAGTCCGACGAGCATGCCCCGGACGATGAGTTTGACGATCACGTGCGGCTCAGTGACACGGGACGCCGAGCAGATGGCGCCCGTCGTGCATGAGTTCGTGCAGGTAGTTACCGGCCTGCGAGACGGCTCCCTGGTCGAAGGCGACCAGGTAGGCGACCAGCAGCAGCACCGGTACGGCGAGCAGCCAGCGGGTGAGTGCCTGCCATGGGATGGGCTGGGCCTGCGGAACCGAGATCTGGCTCACGGCCACCTCCTCCGGGATTGACGCGTCCCTTTTCGTAGGTCGGTGGCGGCCGAGTGACCTGGCTCCCGGTCCCGAAAGGCCCGGTTACAGTGGCGCGACCGCACCGGAATCTCACCGGATTTCCCTCGCACCGCCACAAAACACCCGGAACGTACCCCGGTTTGCCGTCATCCGTCAATCCACACGGCACCCGCGACGGCGGGTGCGAGAACGTCCTGCGCGGTTTGGAGACGGCCCGGGAGCTGGGCCTGTTCACCCTCGCCCTGGTCGGCGGCGACGGCGGC
>NZ_JBSGCR010000058.1:0-10450 GCF_053601935.1 Streptosporangium sp. NPDC004631
GCGCAACAGGAACGTGAACGACCGCCTCACCGCTTCCTCCGCTCCGCACGCAGACCCTCGGCGAGGAGAACGCACGCGGCGGCGTTGATCGAGATACCGGTACGCGCGGCGTACTCCTCGATCTGCCGCTTCAGTTCCGGCGAGACGCGGAGGTTCAGCGACTCGCGGGGCGCCCCTCTAACCACAACCAAAATACTACCACTTTCGGGAAAGGGGAAGCGCAGATTCCCCTCCGGCCTTCAGGCCGGAGTACCCTCCGCGCGAATCTGATGGCCATCGGCACACTCCGGCCCTGCCCCTCCGCATACCTCATACGTCTTGACGGTGATCAAAGCTGTGAACCGTCGGCCCAGCTCAGGAACCCCAGATCAACAGCGCCTCAACGTCACTGGCCGTTCGCCGGTCCGCCGCGGGAGCGGCCCGAGGGCCTCCCCTGCCGCACCGCCTCCTCCAGGAACGGACACCGGCGCAAGCGCGCCCGCAACGTGAACCGATCTTTGAGCGTCCCCTTTCGAGGCGCCGGACGGCCCGTCAGGCTGTGGACGCCGACCGGAGCGTCAGGTGCGGCCCTCGCGATCGGCGTGATCGGCGGCAGGCAGCGGCTCGGGGGCGAGCCGGGCGGCGCGTTCGGCGCGCCTTTGGCCGGGTTCCTCCAGTGGCCCGGCCTCCATGCCTCGGGCGAGGGCAAGGAGCCTCGGCCGGCGCCCAGACCTGCTCCTCGACTCTGCCGACCCGCTTTCCGAGAAGATCGAGCCCGGTCGCCGGCGCTTCTTCCTCCTCGGCCGCGCGGCCCGCATCCGGCCTGGGCTGAGTCCGGATCCACCTCCCGGGAAATCCGTCTTCAGGGAGGGTTCCCAGCCCGGAGACGTCCTACGCCGGATGCCGGCCCCCAGCCGGCACCGGCCCGGCTCCACGGTCACAGACGTCTCCGCGGGTCACAGGAGCATCTGCCGTACGGTGCCGTGCCGTGTCACGTGAGGACCTTTGGCCCTATCTCCCGGCTCCGGACCGGAAGCACCATGCGAAAAGAGGAGTTGTCCAGCGAAGGGAGACCGTCGTGACAACGGCACGGGACATCATGCATCCGGGCGCCGAGTGCGTGGGCGAGCACCAGACCCTGAAGTTCGCGGCGCAGCGGATGCGCGACCTCGGCGTGGGCGCGCTGCCGATCTGCGGCGACGACGACCGGCTCCACGGCATCATCACCGACCGGGACATCGTGCTCAAGTGCGTCGCCTCCGGGAGTGACCCGGCCACGATGACGGCCGGTGAGCTGGCACAGGGCAAACCCGTCACCATCGACGCCGACGCCGACATCCAGCAGGTGCTCGGCGCCATGGAATCGCACCGGATCCGCCGGGTACCGGTCGTCGACCGGCACCGGCTCGTCGGCATGATCAGCGAAGCCGATCTGGCCCGCCATCTCCCCGGGGAGACGGTCGGTCACTTCGTGGAGATGATCTGCGCGAGCCCGTGACCCCCGGTCACACTGCGGGCCGCCATGCCCGGTGCGAGAGCCTGCACGGCCCCATCGACCGCGCCATCGGCACCACCCGGCCGGACGAGCCGTACCTGATCCAGCGCTGGAACGACGGCTGCACCGACGCCGCTCGCCTGTTCCGCGAAATCCGCGCCGAGGCTATCGCGGACGCACACCGCAGGCCGTCCGCAGACACCGGGCCCCACTCGGGTCCGTGCCACCAGCCGCGAAGTAGCTCCGCGTGACGGGTTGGGATGGCGATAGCCGATCATCGCGGTCGCGGTGCTGTGTCTGTCGGGTCGCGCCGACAGGCCTCCGAGGAGGTTCTCTGGCGTGATTGGCGACGGCGGGGTGCAGCGGTGGATGCTGTTCACCGCGGACCGCAAGACCGAGGAACTGCGCACGCTGGAACAGCGGCCGGTCAAGTTGCGTGAGTCCATCGCAGCGGCGAACCGCCGGTCGCGACGGGCCTGGGTGACGGCATGCCCGGCTGTATCTCGACGAAGAGCGCCGCTGGTTTGACCTTGACGCTGCGTCAACTTCTAGCATCGGGGCCATGTCGATCACTGTTCTTGACACCTACTCCGCCATGCGGCGGATTCTGCTGGCCCCGGTCGCGGACCGCGTTGGCCTGCTGCACTCGATGCTGGAGCCCAACAAGGGTATGTACCGCTACAACCCCGGCGAGGTCGATCTGGTTGCCGTACACCTCGCAACGTCCGGGTTCCCCATCGACCGCGACGAGGAGCGTTGCCTCGACGCGCTTGAAACCCTGGCTGCGGCCGGGGCCTGGGAGCGGATGGAACGCGCGCTCGACGACGCTCTCGCCGTACTGCTGGAGGCTACGCCGGGGCTGGAGGCCCCGGACATCACCGTGCTGTTCGTCCTCGGCGATCCGGGTGACGACCACTTCATGGGTCCCTGCAAAGGATTGACCGGGTTCGGCGGCATCTCGGGCCACATCGCCATCACGTTCTGGCCCTTCCCCGAGAACGTGGAGCGGCTGGAGGCCACCGCCGTACACGAACTGCACCACAACCTGCGGTGGAGCCCGGGCGGGGTTGTGTGGGACCCGATGACCGTCACGGTCGGCGAGCACATCGTCGGCGAGGGCCTGGCCGACGCCTTCGCCCGTCAGCTCTACGGCGACGAGCTCGGCCCCGCCCGCATCGGCGTGCCGCACCTGCACGACGACGAGGTCTTCAGCAAGGTGCTCACCGGGCTCGACGTGACAGGCATGCAGAACTTCACCGCATGGGTGCACGGCGACCCCAGCGCCGAGCGCTTCGGCCTCACCCCGGTGGGACTGCCGATGGGCGCGGGGTACGCCGCGGGCAACCGGCTGGTCGACACCTACCTGGCGGCGACCGGGCAGACGGCGGCGCAGGCCCTGCACGCCGACGCCTCGGAGATCATCGCAACCACGCTGCGCCACGGGTAACACTGGAACGATGGAGTGGACGATCCAGGAACTCGCGGCGAGGGCCGGCATCACCAGCCGGACCCTGCGGCACTACGACCACGTCGGGCTCCTGCTCCCGTCCCGGGTCGGCGCGAACGGGTACCGCTACTACAACCCCACAGCGGTCGCCCGGCTACAGCGGATCCTGCTCATGCGCCGGCTCGGCATGGGCTTGCCGGCCATCGCCGGGGTCCTGGCCGAGGAGGTGGACGCGCTCGACGGGCTCCGCGCCCACATCGCCGCGTTGGAAGAGGAACGGGACCGCATCGAACGGCAGGTCCGGTCTGCGCGTCACACGATCGAGGCCCTGCAGGCGGGGGTGGAACCGCGGATGGATGTCATGTTGGCGGGGTTCAACGACCTCTACAAGGACGAGGTGATCTCACGTTGGGGCGAGCGCGTGTTCCAAGTGAGCAACGACTGGTGGCATGGCAAGAGCCTCGACCAGCAGCGGGCCTGGAAGCAGGACACCGACGACCTCGTCGCCGCATGGGTTGCTGCAGTGAAGACCGGGGATTCGCCGACATCGGAACACGCTCAGTCGCTGGCTGCCCGGCACGTCCAGTGGCTGAGTCAGATCCCGGGCACCCCCACCGCCGAGGGCGACCGGGAGCGCTCGATCGAGATGGTGAACGGCATTGGGGACATGTTCGTCGACGACCCCCGCTTCGCCGCCATGTACGACGACGAGGCGGGGGCGACGTTCGTCCGCGACGCGCTGCACACGTACGCGCATACCCGGATGTAGCTCGTGTGGTTCGCAGAAATGACCATTTCTACGAGGGGCTCAAGGCCCGGCTTCTGAGAGACTCCGGGGAAGTGCTTCTCACGCCTGGCGGTCAGGATGGCTGAACCTCGTCGAAGAGGGCGAGGGCCTGGGTGGGGTCCGGGCTCACAAGGCGTTCCAGACCGGCCGTCGTGATCTCCGCCCACCTGCCGGCCCGTGCCCACATCTGTTCCTCGAAGGCGCGGACGGCCTCATCCAGATCGCCGGGGCCGGGGGCGGCGGCGACGGACTCGGCGAGTTCGGCGCCCTCCAGCATCGCGAGGTTCGCGCCCACCCCCAACGGGGGCATCAGGTGGGCGGCGTCGCCCAGGAGCGTCACTCCGGGGACATGGGCCCAGGTGTGGGACACGGGCAGGACGTAGAGGGGGCGGTGGACGAAAGCGGTGCCGTGGCGGAGGAGGTCGAGGACGGGAGCGGCCCAGCCGTCGAACAGAGCCAGCAGGCTTGATCGCACGGCTTCGACGTCGGCCAGGTCCAGGCCCGCGTCCATGCCTGCGTCCAGGTCCGCGCGCCGGTTCAGACCCATATGCCGGTCCAGGTTCGTGTGCCAGTCCAGCGGCGCGCGGAACTGGGCGTACACCTTGACGTGGCCGCCGCTGTTGCGCTGGGCGACGAGGGCGCGGTTCACGCCGTACACAGCCATGGAACCGTCGCCGATCAGCCGGGCGAGGTCGGGGTGGCGGGTGTCGACGTCGTCCAGGGAGGTCTCGACCAAGGTGACGCCGGTGTAGTGCGGCGTCGCGGACGAGATCGCCGGGCGGACCCGGGACCAGGCGCCGTCCGCGCCGATCACGAGGTCGAACGTCTCCTGTCGCCCGTCCGCGAAACGGACCAGCACGCCGTCTCGGGTCCCCGGCACGACCTCCGTCACGCCCCGCCCCCACTGAATGTCGAGGGGGCCGAGCAGCAGGTCACGGAGTTGCCCCCGATCGATCTCGGGATTGGCCCGGTCACCCGGACGGGGTTGCCAGTCGCGGAGGACGGTCCCGTCCGCGTCCAGGATGCGCATGGCCTGCCCCTCGGGACGGGACAGCGCCTGGAACTCCGCCAGCAGCCCCGCCTTGCCCAGCGCGAGCTGGCCCATCCTTTCGTGCAGGTCCAGCGTGCCGCCCGGAGGACGGGCGTCGGGGGCAAAATCGCGTTCGAGGACGGTGACGGGGTGACCGTGGCGGTGCAGGACGCGGGCGAAGGTGAGGCCTGCGGGGCCGCCCCCAATCACGGCGATACGGTGTCTCATGGCGATATACTGTATTTACCTATTACGGTGTATCGCAACAGTACGATGTAACCATGACTGTGTGGGACCGGCCGGAGCCGCCGACTCGCCCCGTGCCGCTCGACCGGGAGCGAATCGTTGCCGCCGCCATCGCGCTGGCCGACGAGGGCGGGCTGGAGGCGGTGTCGTTGCGCAAGGTCGCCGCCCGGCTGGACGCCGGCCCGATGCGACTGTACGGATACATCTCCACCAAGGAGGAGCTGTTCGACCTCATGGTGGACGAGGTCTACGCCGAGATCCTCCCCGAGGAGCAGCCCGGCGACTGGCGGGAGGTGTTGCGCATCCGCGCCCACCGCACCAGGCAGGCCACCCTCCGCCACGAATGGCTGGCCGACCTGCTCGGCGGCCGTCCGACCCTGGGCCCAAACGCCCTCGCCGTGACTGAGGCCACGCTGGCCGCCCTCGACGGCCTTGCCGACCTCGACACCGTCCTGCGCGCCGTGGAGACTGTCGGCGCCTACTTCACTGGCGCGATCAGGCGCGAGATCGCGAACCTGCGGGCCGAGCGCGCCACGGGCCTGTCCAAGCGTGACTGGCAGCGCGCCTCCGGCCCGCATGTGAGGAGGATGCTGGCCACGGGCCGCTTCCCGGCGCTGGCCAAGGCCGTGCACGACGGCACGGAGGTGGACGCCGAGGCGTCCTTCGCGACCGGCCTGGACTGGGTCCTCGACGCCGTGGCCGCCAAACTCGCCCGGCCGTCGGCGTGACGCTCAGGATTTCCAGGTGACATCCGTGGTACCGCGTGACGCCGCCGGACCGCGCACCTGCCTGCTCGACTGGTTCGGAGGCAAGCTCTGACGCCGGACGACCGGGCGGCGCTGGAAGGGGTACCACCGGAATACGGCAGACACGGGCCGCGGGCTTGATCGCTGATCGTTAAGATCTTGGCGTTCCGGCTGCTTAGTGATGGTTTCTGGGGGTTCGGGTGGCGTCGATCGATCGGGCGGCGTACCCGAGGCCCTGGTCGCAGCCCGCGCTTTCCTGCTTGGTGGAGCCTGCCTGCTGCTCACCAGGGTGGTGTCCGAGCACAGCTTTTGCCCTGTTGGTCTTCGGGGCGGGCATGGGCACCGCCACCGTCTGTGCCCAGATCGCGGCGTTCACCGGTGTCGCCGAACGGCACTCCGGTCTGGCCGCCGGACTCGCCGATGCCTGCTTCGCGGTTGGCACCGCCCTCGGCGTAGCCATCGCCGGCAGCGTTGTCGCCGCGTATGCACCCACGCCTGGGATCGTCGCGCCGCAGACGCTGGTTCCCGGTCATCAGGCCGCGTTCGGCGTGGTCGGCCTCGTCGCGGCACTGGGCCTGGTCATCGCTCTGGCCATGCTCGGCAAGCGATCGGCGCCGGTCACCATAGAGACCGCAGCGCCTCCCGTTGACCAGATCGTGACCGACCGCATTCCCGCCTGACCCATTGAGGAGCTTCCATGTCCGACTGTGACCCGGTCGCCGAGATCGGCCCCTTCAGCGACTCCGGCGCCAACGTGATCCCCTGGCCGATCGCACTGCGTGAGCTGGAGCAGGCGCGACTGTTCTGGCTGTCCACCGTCCGCCCCGACGGCCGACCCCACGTGACACCGTTGCTGGCCATCTGGACCCGCGGCGCCCTGTACTTCGCCACCGGCGACCAAGAGCGCAAGACACGTAACCTCCGCACCAACGACCACTGCGTCATGACGACCGGCACGAACGTCCTCGACGGTATCGACATCACCATCGAGGGACGTGCCGAGTTGGTGTGCGACCCGGCTGAACGCAGCACCACCGCCGACGCCTACGAGAGCAAGTACGGCGACCTTCTGACGAGCCCCGAGGGCACCTGGCATGGCCTTGGCGACACCATCCGCTCCGGCAAGGTTCTGCTGTACCGCATCGATCCGGAGGTCGGATTCGCTTTCGGCAAGGGGGAGACGTACAGCCAGATCCGCTACCGCTTCCAGCGCTGACCGTTGATTCCGCGGCCGCATGTCAGGCGGCCGAGCACTGGCCACCGTCGCAGAATGAGGATGTCGGGCTCGCTCTCGCCTATCCAGCACGACGTGCACAGACCGCTCGGCGGACCTGGCGGTTGGTCCAGAAGGCGGGTTCGACCCCGGGACCGGTGGGCCTCTCGGTCATCGTCCGGCAGGCGCCACCACGCGGGCGAGGTCAGCACGGTGGCCCAGGCACGGGCCCGGGGCAGCCACATGTCGGGGTCGCGCCATGCGAGACGCCGGCGCAGCCCGCGCGCAGTGCCGTACAGGCGCAGGCTCATACGTTCTCCACGGTGGATCACGTGGTCTGGCCGGCGGGGGCCCGGGGGCCCGGTACGGAGGTCGCGGCGAGGTTGAGGCGGGCTCTCATGTCGAGGTTCACCTCACCGTAGGGCCGGACGTGGGGCCAGAACAGCGGGGTAAGGCCACGCCGGTCGGCGGGCGCGAGGAGGTCCACCCGCTCCGGTTCGCCGAGGATGTCCTGAAGCATCAGGGTGTTCACGTACATCAGGGCCGATTGCGCAATCCGCAGGCACAGCACGAACATCTCCTGCTCGTCGCGCCGGTTCGAGGCGATCTCCCCGCCCTTGCCGCACGCGATCACGGAGTTCGCGCCGTTAGAGGCATCCATCACGTTCAGGCCTTCCTCGATCTCCCGCTGAAGGTCCCGCAGCCGCAGGTAGCGGGCCACGAAGATAGTCTTCTGGGCGCGGCCGACCTCCAGCATCGCCGCGTAGGTGGGATGGGAGGCGTTGCGGGTGAAGCGCCGCAAGATCGCCTCGGTGGACGCGGTACGGGTCCGGATCGCGGTGGCGTACTTGATCATCTGGTCGTACTGCTGGGCGATGAGTTCCCAGCGGATCGGACGGGTCAGCGCCGGGGTCAGCTGCGGGCAGGCGTCCGGCTCGTCGGCCACCGGCCGGTACAGCTTCACCTTGTTGATCCGCTTGATACGCGGCAGCAGGTCGAAGTTCAGATGCACACCATCGCCAGCGCCTGCCACCAGCCATTCTCGTACGCCATGCTGTCGGAGACGCCGACCCAGGAGAGCACCACCCAGACCGAGACCGCACTCAAGAGCAGCCCACCGGCCACGGCAGGGACGACCGCTGCCATGGGCGGCACACGTCTGCCGCCGATGACCGGGATCCAGCTCGGGACCACCTCGCCCCAGCCGCGCACCAGACCGATGCTGAGCAGCGCCGCCAACTCGGTGAGCACGCTGAGCCCGAAGATATAGGGGATGCTGATCCACAACGGTGACACAGGCGCGTCGTTGAGCTGGCCCATGTCGAAGTGAAAGGCAAACGGCAACCTCCACAGGCACGTGGGGAGCAACAGCCAGGGAAGTGCGTAGGCGGTACGGAGCGCCCAGCGTGGGGCAGGTTGTGCGGTGTCGCTGGTGGCCGGGGCCGCATGCAAGAGTTTGATCGCCATAGCTGTACCTTCTACTGGCCTCGAGGACGATTGATCACCTGTGAGGGTGAATCGCCTCCCCCGCGCGAGCTGGTTACGGCTTCGGCACATGGCCGGATGGACGGGGTCAGGTGACGGATTGCGCCACCAAAGCCATGGCCTGCCGCATGGCGTTCCGTACCTCGCTGGGTCCGTCGCCGCGCTGCAGCGCGGTCAGTGCGGATGCGCTGATCGCGCCCACCATCGCGCCGACCAGGGCGGAGGCGGTGATCGTGTCGAGTCTGTCGGGGAATGCCCGCTGCAGAGCCTGGGCCAGTTCGGCCTGCGCAGTGAGGTATCGCTGAAGCAGCCGGGCCTGTAGCGCCGGCACCGAGGCCGCCAGCCGTGCCCGCAGTGCCGCGAGCCCGCTGGGGAGGTCGCTGTCCCAGGTATCGGAGATCATCTGGTCCATCGCCCGCACCAGCACCTCGGACAGCCGTTCCCCGGCGCGGCGCTCGGCGATCGCCTGCAGCGCCAGATCGACGCGCACGTCGGCATTGGCCAGAAGCACATCCTCCCTGGCCTGGAAGTGGAGAAAGAAGGTGCGGGGGGACACCTCCGCGGCGTCGGCGATCTCGGCCACCGTCACGTGGTCATAGCCCTTGTCCTCGAACAGGCGCACCGCCGCCTCGATCAGTGCCTGCCGGGTGCGCTGCTTCTTGCGCTCTCGCAGTCCGTGCTTCTCCACCACGCAGGGCAGTCTATTACATCTTCCG
The DNA here is from genome assembly GCF_053601935.1 of Streptosporangium sp. NPDC004631. Taxonomy (NCBI): domain Bacteria; kingdom Bacillati; phylum Actinomycetota; class Actinomycetes; order Streptosporangiales; family Streptosporangiaceae; genus Streptosporangium; species Streptosporangium sp. NPDC004631. The sequence continues at coordinate 9,145 of NZ_JBSGCR010000058.1, forward strand.
AATTAATGCATACTGTGAATCGCTACATAGACTGCAGTCAATGAAAGGAGATCATTCATGGGAAGTCTCGACGGACGCGTCGTCCTCATCACCGGAGCAGGGCGCGGCATCGGGCGGGAAGAGGCGCTGTTCTTCGCCGCCGAAGGCGCCAAGGTCGTTGTCAACGACCCCGGCGTCGCCATCGACGGCACGGGCGGCGACGCCGGCGTAGCCGCGAAGGTCGTCGAAGAGATCACTGCCCACGGCGGACAGGCCGTGGGCAACACCGACAGCGTCACCGACTGGGACGGCGCCCGCCGCATGGTGGAGACGGCTCTGGAGTCCTTCGGCGACCTGCACGTCGTGGTCAACAACGCGACCATCGAACGGAACATGGGCCTGACCGACCTGTCGGCGGAGGACTTCGACGACGTCGCGGCCGTCAAGCTGAAGGGCACCTTCGCGGTAACGCACTGGGCGGCCCGCCACTGGCGCGACCGGTATCAGGCAGGGGTCCACGCCGACCGCGCCGTGGTCAACACCTCCTCCGGCTCCGGGCTGCTCAACCCGCTGCCCGCGCAGGTCTCTTATGCGGCAGGCAACGCCGGGGTCGCGGCACTGACCACCGTGGCCGCCCTCGAACTCGGCCGGTACGGCGTGCGGGTCAACTGCATCTCGCCCTCGATGGCCCGGACCCGCCTCACTCTCGCCGTTCCAGGCATGAGCGAGGAACCGCCGGCGGGCCGGTTCGACCCACTGCACCCGGCCGCCTGCGCACCTGTTGCCGCCTACCTGGCCGGCGCAGCCTGCCCGCTCACCGGCCAGGTGCTGTCGGTACGGGGCGGAACGGTCACGGTCAATCATGGCTGGTCCCTCGGCGGCCACATCCACAAAGACGGGCTGTGGAGCGTGGAGGAACTGGCCGAGAAGGTGAAGGAGCTGCCGATGGACGACCCGTTCGACAAGCTCGCCCAGGCCCTGACCGGCGCACTCGGCACCATCGGACGCGACCAACTCCAGGAGATGATCAACGCCCTGCTTGATCAGGGAGTCCACTCCGACGCGGCCTCCGCATGACGCGATGAACCACGTCCCGGACCGCGTGCTCAGTCACGCGGTCCGGGGACGGATGGGGGTCTGTTTCATAGGTGACCGCCTGTGAGATGCATCCGTTCTCTGCGATCTCGCAATCTAGGCACTCCGATCATCGCAGGTCGGAGGCACCTTTCTGGGAGGTTGTCCCGTAGCTCGTAGAACTTGAAGTGGCGGTCCCCGCCTCGGGGCCTACCTGGTGGTAGGTCTCGGGCAATCGCCAAATCACTCCGAG
>NZ_JBSGCR010000059.1:0-10396 GCF_053601935.1 Streptosporangium sp. NPDC004631
CCTGGGGGCTCCGCCAGGCGTGCCTCTCGCTGGGGGTGCGCATCCACGAGCGCACGCCGGTCCTGAGGGTGAAATAATCCCGTTGAGCGGAGTCAGTAAGTCTGGGGCTGGCATCATCATCCACGCCGGAGGGCTTGGCGGATTGGCATGAGGCGGAGATGCGCAGCTTGCGAGCACCAGTGGCAACATCACGCTGCAAATCAGCAATCTTGCTTTTCGCATCTTCAAGCTCCTGCGTTCTCTGCAGATCGATAGCTGCAACGGCTTTCTGTGTTTTGTTCTGCCACTCGAGCTGGCCAGATAGCTGCTGCTTTTCTTTCTGCAGTGCTTCTTTGTCATGACGTAGCGCTTGGTTGCTAATGGCGAAGTAAGCCAGGAGTCCAAGCACTAATGCGACGATTGCAGCTTGCCAGTGCTTAAGCGGCCAGGTCATGACATAAACAGCGCACGTTCCCGCTGCCTGCGAGGAAGAAGAATATCCTGATCGTTGCCTGCTCGTTTCCATGCCAGGAACTGATCTGCAGCACCAGCATAATCGCCAGCCTTAAGCTTGCGGAGCAGTGTCGAGCCATTGAATGCTGATGCGCCGATGTTGAACACAAGACTGCATAATGCGTCGTATTGGTTCTGGTTCAGCTCGACATTCGCCGAATTGATAGCTCGCTCAGTCCACTGCAGGTCAAAGCGCAGTAGGTCGGATGATTTCTCTTTCGAGATAGTCATTCCAATTGCAACAGGTTTACCATCAACCAACCCAGTATGACCGACACCGATCGTGAGAATCCCGCGCGTGTCTTTGTAGGCAGCGAGTTTTTCACCCTCTTGGCGCTTCAGGAAGTCGATACCGTTATTGCTGATTTTCATCACTAGCACCTACTCGCTTGCTGATAGCGCTGATGGCGATATTGCGGAGCTTTTCGACACCGATGAAGCCAACCATGCCACCAATGAAAGGAGACATGCTTACCGGCAATCCGAACACATCCAGTGCACTGGAGATGCAAAGAGAAAGGGCGCCACATAGGACGCCCTCAATCCAGCGATTCTTTCGCTCTACACCATCGTAAATTAATCGGCCATAGCAAATTAACCCGGCCATCATTGAACCAAGAATTTGCGGCCATGCGTTTTTAAGGCCGTTCAGAACGTCGGCCCAGAATCCAGGGTCACGTTCATTCATTTGACGATCCTGCATACTCTAGCCCCTACACTCTCCCCGCCGAGCGAGTCAACGAATGCACGGTCGTTATCACAGAGAACGCGGAGAGCGCCGATTTGAGCCCCCCATGCATCCTTCTTCCACAGTTCAACGGTGGAGATAACTTCATCATCGGTCTTTGCGCTTGCGAGGCCATATGAAACGACAGATCGCGGGTACGCGTAGGCCGCCGAGTTAATCCTCGAATTAACCTCTGCAGCGAGATAAGAAAGGAGAATTAAGCCCAGCAACCAAGGAGACGAACTCACGAAACCAGCCCTGACGAGCTCAGGTAATTTGAGCATGGTGGGTTCCTTACATTGCTATGCTGTAGTCAAAGGCCATTTGTAAGGCCCACAAATGAAAAAAGGCCGCCCTGAGGCAGCCTTTGAAATTGGGTTGGCAGACTATGTACACACTTGTCACACCATACCCTGTTATTATGGGTAAATAGGTAAAACAAAGTCAAGCATTATCTATGCAACATGCTTAATTTTCTCTACACGTTTACGACTGTTGAACGCATTTACCATCGGCGCATAGAGCATAAACAAGCTCGCTTTGAGGATTTCAGCCACTTCTTTGCGGCATGTTTCCTCTGACGGCTTTCGCCACCCCTCCCCCAATCGACCTCGGTTAATCTTGCGGGGCTTTGCGGTCGCGTGATAGTAAGATGCAATGGCTCGCTTAGAAGAACCATGAGCGTAGTAGCTGAGCAGGATGCCAAAGGCTTTCTTGTCGATAAACATGACGGAATCTACGACCTGAGAAATCAACATTCCGTCATCGTCATTGCACATCGGCCTGCTTGGATTTTTGCTTGGCTCTACGCTTTCCATGAACTTGGCGATCATGTTGCTCATGCGTCGCTCGAGTCGGCCTGAGTAAACCCATGCGCCCCACAGCTCAAGCCAGCCATTAACCCACTGATGCTGCTCATCGTCCAACTCAAATTTACTGATGTTCACGATATGCCCTCCGTCTTAACCGTTCCGTGGCGGTCTTGTTTTGTGGTGAACAACGTATGCATGCCTCGCCGGTCGATTACCCTAACGACCATGTTTCCGCCGGGACGCTGAACCACTCCATGACATCTGCCGGTTAGCGCGCGGAGGAATCTCGCCTCTTCGATTGCTGCAGGTATGCTTGTGAACATCAGGCTGCCTCCTGGAGTTTTTTCATTTCCCGCAATTTCGCTCTGTAACGCGCTCTAATCGCGTCTAACTCTTCGCGGGTGTATCGGTGTGGGTTGTTGTCGCTTTCAAGCACCATGACTCGCTCAGCGCCGATTTTCGTGATGAGATTGATTCGGTATTGAGTGATTGCACCGGAGTGATGGACATTGCAGGATGCGCACTGCAGATGGCAGTTATCTTCGTTGAACCTGAGCTGACCGGCCGCCGCTGTCGTTCTGAAGTGACCAGCGTGATATTCCGTTGCCGTTGTACTGCCGCAGCTAATGCAGCCACTTCCCTCATCCCTGGCTCGGATGTAGTCGTTGAAGGCTCGTTGTGTCATAGCAATCCAATGACTCAATGGCTTCGCGTCAGCCTTGCGCTTGTTCCACTCACGGCGTGCAGATGCCTCAGATTGCTTTTGCTTGCGCTCTGATTGCTGCTTTGCGTGTTGGATTGCACAGGATGGACTACAGACGATTTGAAGGGTATTGCGAGGGGTGAACTTGGCTTTGCATTGTCGGCAGGTTTTTGGCTTCGTCGGCTTAGCGCCTTTTTTCATTTGCGCCTCCATCCATTCTATTTAGATATCTGTCATGCTCGATAAGCCCCATGCAATCCCTAGCCAGCAGTGATCTGCGGCGCAATCTGGCATGTGGAAATATCGCGGCATCAGTCATTATCCTTGCTGCATTGATACGAGTTTGCTCAAACCAATTTTTCCATGCGGTTTTTGGTGTTTCGCCAACCCCAAGATTAATCCCGCGCATTTCTGGCGGAGTCATGCAGTACCACAACCCTTTTTCAAACCGAATTACTGGCTTCATCACCCCCTCCCATCACAGATTCGATAAACTTGCGTTGCTCTTGGTCGCAGGACTCGCATACATACACCTCTTCGGCTTGCAGCTCCTTACCGCAATCAGCGCATAACATTTCAGCCATGATCTGCCCCATTAACAAATCGAAATGAGACTGGATTGCCACCAACCATTCGCCCTGTAGATTTGTGGAATTTCATACCGCAATCCGAAACCACATAGCATTTAGTTTGGCGCGCCTTGGCTTTGCGCTTTCTTCGCAGTAGGTGAAAAATGATTACGATGTTGGTATCGAATTTATGTGGCTTATTGGTCATCGCACGCACCTCATCAGCAGAAACAGAACGGCATTACCCGGCCATGCAAGACTGAGCAGCAGCATCTTTGTGGTTGATAGGGTTGGCTCATATTTGCAGAAGAACTCGAAGCTGCGGCCAGCGATGAAGCAGTAAGCGCAGGCGGATAAGATTGCTACCGTGATGAGGATTAGCATTTTTCGGCATCCTTCATCATGAGGAAGACAATCATGGCGGCGCGGAGTGGGTTATTGCTTGATGAATGGATTGGCGGCTCCTCGTCGGAGTGCCATCCAACACAATTGCTGGTCGCCATTACGGATGATGGGTTATCAAAAATCAAAGATATGTTGTTTTCAGTGATAATCGGCCATGCGTCTGCCGGGTTGTTGCAGTAATCAGCACATAGGATAGAAACTATTTCTCCATCACCAATGTCGCAGAATACTGTAACCGCCGGCCGACTTGGCACGTCGCGCTGCACAATCAATGAAGGCTTGTCTTTGTACAGTTGCTCAGCAACTGCTTTATTAATCTCAAAATCACTCATCTTGCTGTAATCAGTCATGGCTTTCTCCGTGCGCGACGACGCAGCCACATGCTATCGGCTAAGGTCGCGGTGCAATTGAATGTTGGGGTTAACTCGGGTTTGGTGCGGGGCTTTCTGGTCTTGCGGTGGTCAGTCTTGAATATCAGGTTATCCATTATGATTTGCGTTGGACTTCGCTGTGTCATGCGGCTTTGTCTCCATATCGATTAGCCCACTCGATAGTGAGCCGGGATTCATCGCTGAACTTGACGCCATGCTCAGCACCAAACGCGTTTATAAGCTCGATTAAGTCGCGCATCTCGCCGACAGTCATCTTGCTTGTTGATTGCCCCAGAACGACAAAGCCGCCGTCTATGCCAGGAACCGTTTCTTGCTTCTTCAGCGCAGCGGTGAAAACACACTTCCAGCTCTCAGAGCTCATCTTTCTTCCATACCAAACGACCTGCTCGCTGATGTCGCGCAGGGTTGCCCAGAGCTTTGCGTTCTGGTCTAGGCTTCTGGTTGGCTCTTGGATGGTTACTGCGAGGGGTTTGTCTGGATTTAGCGGGAGGCTGTCGATGAAGTTTTTCAGGTTCTGGCGTATCTGTGGGCTTCTTAGGTAGAAGACCTGTTTAGCCATTATCTCCCCCGATTCTCTTTGTAGAGCGAGTCGCAAATCAACTTGTACTCGCGATCGAAGAAATTAAAGCTCTGATTGTACTTGCTGCCTAATGCGCTAATTTTTGTCGTCGCCATCGCGGTTGCGGCATTTACCAATGCAACCTGAAGTTCTACGGGAAGTTCAGGAAATTTTGGTTCGTTACTCATCATCACTCCCCTTTGATTGATAGGCCGATATCACGCAGCGCGTCGCAGGAATCAGCCGCAAACTGGCGGTGGTTGAAAATCTCGTTGCCACTTGTGCCATTCCAATAATTGTCAGTGTCTGGAAGCTCAACCAAGATGCCTGCTCGGCTGGCCCGCCATGCCTTCCACATCAAACTAACTGCGATCTCATTGGATGCGCTGATGTGCAATACCATTTGTTTGTTGAACCACTCTTCAAACTCTTCGCGTAGCTTATCCATGGTTATCTCCTTTGCTTGGCAGGTCAGCGCCAACCTGATGCTTCTTTGGCTTGTTGTTCGTTCTGCGCATAGCGCATCGCCGCTTCATCCTGATCGATGTTGACGAAATGACCATTCTTCCAGCCCATATAAAACGTCTTTGGCTGGCCTGAGCGATATTTCCCAATGATGATTTCAGCAATGCCTTTCATGTTGCTATGCTCATCGTAAACCTCGTCGCGGTACGGGAAGATAATCACGTCTGCATCCTGCTCAATTGAGCTTGAGTCCTTCAGGTCTGCCATGCTTGGCCGTTTGTCTGCACGGTTTTCCGGGCCGCGGTTAAGCTGCGCCAAGAGAATTACGGGAACCTTACTACGCAGACAGAACTGCTTCAGCTTGCGCGTCATTTCGCCGATGGCGATGTCGTTGCGCTCTGCTTTTGGCTTTGTGATAAGTCCGAGGTAGTCGATGGCTAGGAAGCTTAATCCGCCGTCCATGTTCATCCGCTCTGCATGCGCGATTGCCGCATCAACAGTGAATGCTCCATCGATGACGTAGTTGTTTTCGTCCATTAGCGTGCCGGTAGCGCCGGTGAGCTTCGTGTATTGCTCTTGAATCATGTTCAACGGGTTGCGTAGCGTGCTGATAGATAATCCTGCGCGATCCGCGACATGACGCTCTACCACCTGCATGTCAGACATCTCCATCGACACCAACAAACCTTTACCCTTCTGCCGACCAATCGAGTTAGCAATGTTGATTGCCAGCTCCGTCTTGCCCATGCCAGGGCGGCCAGCGATGATGATTAAGTCTGTGCGGTCGAATCCGCCATACTCATCATCCAGCGGGTCGATTCCCGTTTTCAGGTACATCCCGGAATCAGCGCCCTGCATTCGCTTCTCAAGAACGTCCATGTAGTCAGGCAGCAAATCACCGATGCGGCGAGGAAGCTTGTCGTTGGTCTCGAATTGCACCTTTGACAGAACGCTAGCCACTTCTGCAGTTCGCTCGTTGATATCATGAGCACCTACGCTTTGCAGGATTGAGATTGCTTGCTGCAGGTCGCTAATTCCTTTGCGTATCATCCAGCATTGACGGACACGTTTTGCCCAGGCCCGGATGTTAGCTGCAGACTTGCATCGCGCCGCCACGCTCAATACTAAGTCCTTGCTTGAATCGGAAAGGCTATCTTGAACGGTGAACTGGTCGATTGGTTCGGCCTGATTCAGGAGGGTGACGATTACTTGATACATCTGGCGTAGGTGAAAATTTTCAAAGGCTTCTGCAGGTAACTTCCCGGCGACTTCCCGGCAGTCGATATGGTCGCCCTTGATCATCATTGAGCCGACCAACTGCTCTTCAAACTCGTAGCTTTCCATCAGTCCTCCCGGGAAAGAATTTCGTCAATCTTCTCTTGGCGAAGTGCGGTCTCAATGCCGTATCGCTTGCCTTCTGGATTGTCGCCACAAGCCCACTTCGTTGGCGTGTAGCCATGGGCGAGATAGCCATTCAGGAACGTGTTGATCTCTGTTGGCTGGCTGCCAATCTCCTTGCACTGCTTCAGGTAGGACTGCCAGAGGCGCTTCAATCCACTCTCGACTGTGGTCGATACATTGCGAATTTTTGGGAGCCCATGCTTATCGGCTTTGGAGTTCCAGGTGTCGCGCAGTCTTTCACGATCGAAAGCTGGCATTGCAGAGCGAGGATTTGTTCCTTTGGCTCGCGGATTGGTGCCCTTCTGCCGTGGGGTTAATTTTTCTTCCAAAGACAACCCCACTGCGTGGGTTTGGGTAGTGTTTCTTTCTTTCTTTTGAATAGTTTCTTTTGTGTTTAGCTGAGTTGGCGAATGCCCATTAGCTGAAGTAGCTAAACTTTTATTAGCCGACTTGGCTAATGTTTCGCTGACTTGGCTAATGTCGCAATTCCAGTCAGAAACTATCTTGTTTATCCCGATTTGCGTTCCGCTGGTTACAATGATGTTCATCATGATCATCTCGTTTTTTGCGGTGCAAACATGGGTGTGATGGATGCCGGTCATGCTGGCAATTTGTGTGTTTGTGATCCGGTCTGTTTTCTTTCCGAATCCATATGTCTTACGGATAATCGCAAACGCAATCTTGAGCTGGCGAGCGGTTAAATTCGCTCTCAGGATGGCTTCTAGCAGCTCGTTAGCTATGCGGGTATACCCATCATCGGTATCAGCCACGCGTTGCTCCATGACCTCTTGATGAGGTTTACGGTAGTCGGATAATTTTCTAACGACACCCATTCTTCTTCACCCCTGCCAGTGCAATCCGATATTCACCAATGAACCGAGCAGCAAAGCTCCGGTTATTGGCGGCTGCAACAACGATTCCTTCCGGTGAATCAGGATGCCGTCGTTCCTCTTCTGTCTTGTAAATTCGGCGATTTTTTGCCATAATTTCCTCCAGTGGTTATCTCCAAACATCACTATCACGCCTCGAAAGCTGCAACTTCCGGGGCGTTTTCTTTTGGTGACAGATATCCAGCCAGGCGCTTAGCCAACTCCGCCATTTCTTCGTCTGCTATCCCATAGTTCAGGACAGCAAGCGCCATGCTCATAGTCTCCAGCAAGCCTGATTTCCACCGGCTAACCTGTGACTCATTAACTCCCATAGCATCAGCAAACTTGCGCTGACCCATTGCTGCGATTTTGTTCAGAAGCGACGAGTGAATCTTCATCGCCGTCTTGCGTGTGCTTGCAGTTTCCATGCGTAATACTTCCTTTGTGGTTTAGATAGTTAATGCGTAAATAATTGTTTTATCGTGCACCATTGACAGTCATCCATTGACCACGCCGGGCACCCGACCATATACCGGGCCGTTCGGTACTAAAAGTACATTTTATTTACATGACTAATTGCTGCTTACCGATACGGCGAATCTGTGCTGCTGAATACTTGCCGCCTGATGCTTTGGCGATCTTATCCGCGTACTCGGTTTCTCCTGTAAACTCGGTACGCGGCAGAGAACCACGCTCTATCCATTTATAAATGGCCTTGGGCGTAAGTCCGCAAACCTCAGCCACAACAGATACACGAACGGATTTAATGACGTGTCCAAACGTGATTTCGTTCATTTGCATCTCCAGTGGTGAACTTATAGTTCATATTATGACGGAACTGATAGTACAGTCAAGCACAGATATAGTTGAACTTATGGTTCAACTAAATGAGCGCGAAAAATTCTCGCAAAGGCTTGCGCTAGCCTGTGATAAGGCGGGATTACCACAACATGGCAGGCAGGCTGATCTCGCTGCCAGAATGAAGCTTACGCCCAAGGCTGTGAGCAAGTGGTTTAATGGTGAGTCGCTTCCACGAAAGGATAAGATGGAGTTGCTCGCTTCAGTACTTGGAACTACTGCTGCTTACCTGCATGGGTATGCATCAGAGGATGGAATTACACCAAACCATGCCAATAAGGTATCAGACTCTTATAGAGTCGATGTATTAGACGTTCAAGCTAGTGCCGGTCCAGGGATTATGATTTACAACGAGTTCGTTGAGAGGGTAAGGGCCATTGAGTATACGACTGAGCATGCCAGGACTCTGTTCAATGGCAGACCGCAGAATAATATAAAGGTCATTACCGTAAGCGGTGACAGCATGGAAGGAACGATCAATCCTGGCGATGAGATCTTCGTTGATGTGTCTGTTAACCACTTTGATGCTGATGGAATTTATGTTTTCGTTTACGGCAAAACCCTCCATGTAAAGCGGCTTCAAATGCAGAAAGATAGATTAGTTGTCATATCTGACAACCCAGTCTACGAGAGATGGCATATCGAAGAAGCTGATGAAGACCAGCTTCATGTCGTAGCGAAAGTACTACTCCGTCAATCGATAGATTATCGTCGGTTCGGATAAAAATAAATTACCTTAAAGTTCATTATGTTATGACATGATGGGCTTTTTTTACCCGAAATATGTACTTATGGTACTTTACATTAATGAACTTTCAGTACATTATAAATCCATCGAAGCGAAACACGCAGAGATCAGTCGAACGGCGCGACAGTAAACCATGCGTCGGGAGCGCGGCGGGTTCAGGATGAACGGCAATGCTGCTCACAAGCTAAGTTACTTTCGGGTGCTAGTTACCACGAAAGAAACTTACTGATAGATTAAAGTAGGTCTAATCACAAGGAGAATTCTGGTGAAAAGTAATATGACGTATACAGCTATGAGGGTAAAGCAATTCGGATACACGCCCGCTGTTGAGGTTACATGCTATGACGAGCGCGCTAAGCAGAAAACAGAATGCCTACTCATTTTCCAATCATTGGATGAGGTAGTTTTTTATGGCACAGACAATTTCCATCCATTGATAAAGGCAGAAATGAAGCTAGCAGCCATTGAGGCCATATCGGCTGGAATGGGTAAGGCGCAAATAGAGGCAAAGCAGAAGGTTATTGAGCTTGAAAGCAGTAGAAAACGACAAGTCAGCAGAGCCAGGCAGTTTAGGTCGATGATTGAAAGTTGGTCTGGAGAGATATCTTCACTGAATGAAGATATTAGGCATGGATTAGATACTCCAACCATCAGAACAAGGTTGTCAACGATATCAAAAGGAATGATGGATTATAACCCTAGTAAGTAACTACTAAGCCCCGAAATTCGGGGTTTTTTATTACATAACTATATTGCACGCTGCCATTAAGACGGCATCGAACAAAGCCGCCTAGCGGCTTTTTTTTACGCCTAAAAGTCGAGGTCAGCATGAGCTTCAGAGGAAAGGTTTGGTTTTGGATGTTGGTTTCATGCGCCCTCTTCTGGTGTGGCGTGGTTATTGGATTGATGGAGAGAACGTGATGAGTGGATTTAAAGGAACTCACGGGCCGTGGGAATTGATGAAAGATGATAATGAATTGAAAGTAATTCAGGCCGGATCACTAGAGAAAGGGTTTGGGTGGAAATCATATTGCAATGTCTGTGAGAACGTTTCAGGAGATGCTAACGCAAAGCTTATCGCCGCAGCGCCAGAGCTTCTTGATGCTCTTCATGAGTTCAGCCGCCTCTATGGAAGACTGTGGGATACAACAAAGCCTGAAGGCGGTTTCCTCTCGCCTAAAAGCGTGAAGGAATACGACAGGATTCATGTAATGGCAGAGCAAGCAATCAAAAAAGCGTTAGGTAACTGACCATCACAAAGCTCATTACACAGTGAGCTTGATGATGTTTAGAGAAGCCTCGACACCATTTAGGCCGCCATTGTGCGGCCATTTTTTTGCCCATCGCTAAGCCAATTTACGAGTTGGTTCAGCAATGAATACCTATCAATCAACAG
>NZ_JBSGCR010000060.1:0-10054 GCF_053601935.1 Streptosporangium sp. NPDC004631
GGGCCTGGTGGCGCGGATCGAGGCGGCCATTGAGCGGGTTCAGGTCCGGCTGGACGTTGGCAGTCCTACCCCGTGATCGAGGGGGCGCTCCTGCAGCTGCTCGCCGGGCGGCACCCACCCTTAAAAACCGGCCCCGAAATATTCGCGGAATATGCGGAATATTCTGCCCCCCGCCTGACCTGGGCGGCTCCTCTTTTCCGACCTCAAATGAGGGAGATCATCATGCTGCGTACCTTCATCGTCCGTCAGCCTCTGCTGCTGCGCGGCGCCGTCGCCCTGCTGGCCATGGGCGTGGTCCGGCTCGGTATCGCCCTGGGGTGGCTGCCGCCGGAGTGGGCGTTGGACGAGGCCCGGGTCGAGCAGGTCTTGGACGCGGTGATCGCGGCCTGGGCGTGGGTGTCGGCCCGCAGGGTGGTCACCCCGGTCGCCGCTCCCCGGGACAGCCGGGGCCGGCCGTTGGTGGAGAGTGCGGGGCCGTACCCGATGCGATGATCTTGCTCTTATAGAAACGGGCCCCGAAATGAGGGGTGGCCCTTACCCGGATGCGTGCTCAGCATCGCGCCCCGTCGTCCTCTTCGGAGGGCGGCGGGGCCTCAGTCGTTTTCGCCACACATGATCTGGATTAACCCCGCGCGCGCGGAGATGAACCGCGGTTAGCGTGATCATCATGTCGACCCCTACGGAGCCTGCTCAGCCGCCCGCGCAGCCAGAGCCGCACGACGACATGGAGGGCGATCCCACCCCGGTACGGCGGCCGGTGCGGAAAACCTTCCCCAACCTGCGCCGCCGGCCGCGACCCGCCGAACCTGCACCGGTCGAGCCCCCACCGGCCGGGCCCGTCCTGGTCGCCCAGCCGGCGACACGGAACCGCACCCCCCGGCGAAGACCACGCATCACACCCCCCACACAGGAAGAACTCGACGCGTTACCCGTCGAGAAACGCCAAGAGCTATGCGACGCCCACCGCCAGCGGCCATGGCAGCACCTCACCTCACTCGGCGTCCTCTTCGGAGTGCTGTTCACCGCAGGCGGCCTCTACTACACCGCCCAGACGTGGCAGACCGGACAGGAGGCCCTGAAAGCCACTCAGCAGCAGCAGATCACCGACCGGTACGCCAAGGCCGTAGAACAACTCGGGTCGGCCAAATCGGTGGAGGTCCGCATCGGCGGACTGTACGCCTTGAAGCGGATCGCGCGGGACTCGCCCCCAGACGCGGAAACCATCGAGGACGTCGTCGTGGCGTTCATCCTGGAGCATGACCTCGACGGTGCGGCCACACCCGCCCCCAAAGGAACGCCGTCAAAGGCATCGGCCCGGCGGCGCCCTGGCAGTGATGTTTCCGCCGCCTTGCGGGTCCTCGGCGCGATCTCAAAGTCCCGTGGTTCCCACCCCGACATCAGCTCAGCTCAGTTCGCCCAAGCAGATTGGCGAGGAGTAAACCTGAGCGGCGCGTACCTGAGCAGCGCTAACCTGAGCGGCGCGAACCTGAGCGGCGCGAACCTGAGCAACGCGAACCTGAGCCGCGCTAACCTGAACGGCGCGAACCTGAGCAACGGCGCGAACCTGAGCCACGCTAACCTGAGCGGCGCGAACCTGAGCCGCGCTAACCTGAGCGGCGGCGCGGACCTGAGCTTCGCGGGCCTGCGCGGCGGCGCGAACCTGAGCTTCGCGGACCTGAGCCGCGCGGACCTGAGCGGCGCGAACCTGAGCAACGCGGATCTGATCGACGCGAACCTGAGCCGCGCGAACCTGATCGACGCGAACCTGAGCAACGTGAACCTGAGCCGCGCGAACCTGAACGGCGCGAACCTGAGCGGCGCGGACCTGAGCAACGGCGCGAACCTGAACGGCGCGGACCTGAGCTTCGCGGACCTGAGCTTCGCGGACCTGAGCTTCGCGGACCTGAGTTACGCGGACCTGAGTTACGCGAACCTGGGTCACGCGAACCTGAGTCACGGCGCGAACCTGATCGGCGCGAACCTGAGCTTCGCGGACCTGAACGGCGCGGACCTGAACGGCGCGGACCTGAACGGGGTCAGAGGGATGACAGCCGCCGAAATCAAGGCTGCGGCAAAAACGGACGCTAAGACCAAGTTCTGACTTGGTGGGCCCGCCGCTCGAAGGAGCGGCGGGCCTCTTCGCGCTGTCCGGCTAGCAGAACTCGCAGTCGGCGCGCGGGAGCAGGTACTCGCGGTTGTGGATCCACTCCGCGTCGCGCTCGGCGGCCAGCTGCTCGCGGGTGGCGTAGCCGCCGCCCTCACAGCTGACCGTGTGGCTCTCGGCCCGGCCGCAGCCGACACAGATCAGGTCCATGGGTCTCCTTGGGTCGTATCTATGGCGGGCTGTCACCGGCCCGCCGGGGTGAGGGGTGGTCACCCTTCGGCGCAGTCACAGCAGGCGTCGACCAGGCACCCGCAGGCGCTCCGCCGGGTCTCCCCCGGCATCGGGCAGTGGCACTCCCCGTCCGGGTAGTCGCAGTTCCACAGATGGTCCATGTCCACATCCTCCAATGGGGGGCAAGACGCCCCCTAACGTTCGCCTAACGCTCGCTGGTCTCCAGCTCGCGCGGGCTGAGTTCGGGCACGTACTTGTAGATCGTCGCCCGGGAGACCCCCAGGCGCTTCGCCACGGCGGACACCGTCGCGTTCGGCGCGGTCAGCAGGTGCCGGGCGTCCTCGACCATCTCCGCGGTCATCGCGGGCGGCCGGCCGAGCCGCCTGCCCTTCGCCCGGGCGGCCTGCACTCCTGCGATTGTGCGTTCCCGGATGATGTCGCGCTCCAGTTCGGCGAAGGCCGCCATCATCGTGAAGAAGAACTTTCCCTCGCCCGTCGGTGTGTAGACGCCGGACAGGCGGCCGGTGAGGATCCGGATGCCGATGCCCTTTTCATGGAGGTCGTCGGCGAGGGTCAAGACGTCCTTCACCGAGCGGCCGAGCCGGTCGAGCTTCCACACCGCGAGGGTGTCGCCGGGGCGCAGGTAGCCGAGGGCGGCGGCCAGGCCGGGGCGGTCGGTCTTCCGAGTGGAGACCTTCTCCTCGAAGATGCGGATGCATCCGGCGGCGGTCAGGGCGTCGAGTTGGAGCTGGAGGTCTTGCTCGTCGGTGGAGACGCGGGCGAGTCCGACGAGCGCCCCGGCCGGGGCGGCAGACGGGTTCGGGCTCTGGGTGTTCAAGAAAGGTCTCTTTCCGAGTTGTTAGACAGATGACTTCTCAACACGATTTCCGACACTCGGACGGGGGTGAGGCAGCGTCCGGGGCACCGCGCAGCGATCTTGTCGTCAAGGGGTCGATTTACAACACGGCCGGAGACGAGACGGCCCCGGCACCCTCGGCGCCGGGGCCGATCCTCATCCGTCAGCCGAGCAGTTCAGCCAGCAGGGGCCGGTGTGCAGCGAACACCCGCCCGCCGACCGCGTCCGCCAGGCGGGCCACCAAGGCGGGGTAGCCGGCCGCGGGGATCCACTCGGCCCGGCGGGCGTCGTCGGCCCCCGTCACGGCGGGCAGCTCGGCGACGTCGCCCAGGTCGGCCACGGCGGGCGTGGTGACCATCCACGCCTCGTCGGTCGCCCTCGGGTCCGGCACGACCCGGGCGGGGTGCACCGTCCAGGACGCGCCGGGAAGGGTCAGCCCGGTCTCCTCGGCCAGCTCTCTGATCGCCGCCGTCAGCGAGGTCTCGCCGGGGTCCAGGCAGCCGCCCGGGATCGCCCATCCGTGGTCGTCGTCCCGCTCCACCATGAGCAGGTGGCGGACGCCGTCGAGGTAGGCGAGGACGATGGCGTCGGCGGCCTGCCTCTCCCCCCAGTGGTCGAGCTCGCCTTGGCCGTAGCGGATGCCGGTCGGCGCACCGGGGCTGACGGGGCGGCCGTCGACCACGCGGAACGGGACCACCGCGTGACTCTGGCGGGCGGCCCAGTCGATGCCGGTGGGGTTCGTCGTGTTGGTCTTGCTCATGTTGATCTCCTCTCAGGGGCCCACGGTGGGCGTCCCGGGCTCCCGTCCCGGCCGTGTGGCCGGGACGGGACCCGCAGCGTCCATGGGGGTGCTGGATACGCGCGTACGGCTGCGCGTGGGATGCACGCGCGAAAGTTTTTGATCTTGCTGCCACGGGTGCCACGAGGGGGGCCACGCACCCCTGCCACGGGGGGCCACACCCAGTGCCACGGGGGTGCCACGAGGGGGGCCACGCCGGGTGCCACGATTCGTGGCACCCCGTCTGACCTGTAACTCCCTCCCCCAGCCCCCGCCCCCGGCACCCCTTGGGGTGCCACGCGATCTTTCAGACCTCGGGCCGGATGGGCATCAGGTAGCGCTGGGTCTCATCGTCGTAGCCGCCCAGCACCCCCGCCGCGGCCAGCCGCTTGAGCTGTTTTTGAACCCAGGAGCGGGACATGTCCGTGCTCTCCCACAGCGGCTTGAAGTCGCCGGTGGAGAACTCCCGGGCTCCGTCGTCCCACAGCTGCTGCAGCCGCTCCATGAGAGCGGCTCCGCGCTCCTCGGCCGTCATCGTCTGGCCGGGCGGCGCGAACGTCCACGGCGGCTCGCCCTCGGGCAGGTCGCCGATCTCGTCGTCCAGGCCGGCCTGCACGGCCGGGTCGGGGTCGTCTTCGGTGAGGTACTCGGTGGCCACGTTCCTCACCTCCTCGTCGTCGTCTTCGTCGTCGTCGGTGTCCTGGCCGCCGCGGATCGCCGCCAGCAGCTGGCCGACCTCGTCGGCCGGGGTGAGCACCGCGGGCGCCTTGTCCTCCCGGGGGTCACCGACCACGCCGCGCTGCCGCAGCGCCACGATCAGCGCCTCGGCCTGGGCGAAGGGGATGCGCAGCTTGCGCTGCAGCATCGAGGCGGAGGCGAACTGGGTGGTGACGACCAGCTCGGCCGCCTGGGCCAGCAGGTCAACGTCGACCGGGGGCTGCTCGACGGCGGGCAGCGGCGCCGGCGCGGCCAGCGCGGCGGCGTCCAGCCGAGACAGCGCCGCGGTGCCCGGGTCGACAGCCTTGTAGGCGGCCGGGTAGGCGGCGGCGTGCGCCCGCAGCGCCTCGTTGGCGCGCTCGTCATCGAAGGCGCCGCCGGCCATGCCCCAGGCGTAGGTCCGCATCGGCATCGCGATCCGCTCATCCGGGATGGACGGGGCGTCGAGGTAGGCCATGCCGGGCTGCTTGTTCGACCAGAGTTCCGGGCGGCATCCGGCGTCGTCCTGCTGCTCCGACAGGCCGAACGACGCATCGGCCGAGGAGTCGACGCCGAAGCACATCTTGGCCAGCTGCCCTCTGGCCAGGGTCGGCATCTGCGTGTAGTCCGAGCGCTGCAGCGACAGGACCACGGTGCCGCCCGCCGACCGGATCGCCTTCACCAGGGACAGGAACTGCTCCTGCTCCTTGTCGGTGAGGACGTCGAAGATGTCGGGGAACTCCTCCAGCCACAGAATCCAGTAGGTCAGCCCGCACCCCTTGGCCCACTTCTGCAGGCCCTTGGCGGCCAGTTGGTCGGTGCGCTCCTTGACCTTGATCTGCATCTCGTTCAGCAGGGCTTTGGCGCCGGCCTTGGTGGTCTCCAGCCGGTGCAGCGCGGCCTTCAAGGGTCCGAGGGTCTGCTCACCCTTGGTGACGTCGATACAGAACACGGCGACGTCGTATCGGGTGACGGCCTCGGCCAGGAAGTTCCACGCACCGCCGATGCTCTTGCCCGCCCCGGTCTTGCCCATGACCTGCAGGTGGTGGCCGACGATGACGTATTCGATCTCGTCGAGGTCCTGCCACAGCCCCAGCCGGATCGGGTCGGCGATCGACGCCCCGGGCCGGGACGGGCCGGGCCAGGGGATCGGGTTCTTCATCACCCGCGGGTCGGAGATGACGACCCGGGCCTTGCTGGCGTCGTCGGGGTCGATCGACGTGGTGATCGACCCCGGGGGCAGCGGAATACCGGACTCGATGTAGGCAATCTTCTTTTGCAGGTCGTCGGCGGTCTGCCTGCCCTGCTCCAGCTGCACCTCGCCCTGCACCTTGTGCGCGGTCGCGACCGTGGTGCGCGCCTCGACCGCGGGCATACCCGCCCGCTCGGCGCCCTGGCCGAACAGGAACTTCAGCGGATCGGCGACCGCACCCGCCACGTCGATCTGCTTGGTGCGGATGACGGTGCGGATGTTGAAGCTGGCCGCCATGGTCACTCCGCCGATCAGGATCAGCCGTCCCGTCACGGTGCTGGTGGGGCCGTTGATGGTGGCCGCGCACACCCACAATCCGCCGGCCAGGGCGGTCAGTGTGGTGTGCAGGCGGCCGATCTGGCTGCGGGCGTGCGACTGGTGCCAGGTCAGCGCGGTCAGCCCGATCACGCACACGGTGATCAGGGCGGTGGTCCACGCCACCACCTGCGGGTCGGTCGAGCGCAGGGTGACGTGGAAGACGAAGCCGAGCCCGAACAGCAGGAGGCCGATCAGCCAGGGCGGGAAGTACAGCAGCACCTTGGACACTTCGCGGGTGGCGACCTGCTCCCAGGAGGAGCCGTCGGGCACGGCCGGGACGGCGGGCGCGGTCTGCGCGCTGCGGCCGGCCATCAGACGTCGTTCCAGTTGAAGGTGCTCTGCCGCTTTTCAGGCTTGGCCTGCGGGAGGATGTCGACGAACTCCTTGCGGAACTGGGCGTGGAACTTCACCAGCTCCACCCCGGCGCCGCGCTGCAGCTCCGCGGCCCGCTTGAGCCTTTTGATGACGCGGCGGGCGCGCATCTTCACGTCCGGGGCGCCGAATACCGACAGGACGGGGTGGCCCTTGAAGCTGCGGATCAGGACGGCGTAGAGCTCGTCGGAGCCGAGGTTGAACTCCTCGCCCAGGTCGCGGCACAGGTCTCGGCCGACCTTGGCGTACTGGGTGATGGCCACCGGCCCCTGCCAGGGAATGTTGGACAGCTCGGGGATCCGGCTGCGGCCGGCCTTGTCGGTCACTGGTCGTCCTCTCGGGAAAAGCGGGAGTCACGGACCGCCTGGCGCAGCAGGGCGGCGATGTAGGACAGGCGGCGGGTGCCGAGCCAGGCGGCGGCCAGCGCGTCCAGCGCGCTGATCAGCAGCCCCAGCATCTGGCCGAGCGCGGCCAGTGCCAGCAGCAGCCAGGCGATGACGGTGAGGGTCAGGTCGCGGGCCCGCTCACGCAGCGGGCGCCGGACATCGGTGACGACGTAGACGGTGTGGACCTTCACGGCTTCCTCACTCGGGTGATGCGGATACCGGTACGGCGGGCCAGGGCGCGGGCGAGGCGGCGGCCGGTCAGGGTGAGCAGCATCCCGAGGGCGGTCCCGGCGGCCAGCACCGCCCAGGCGGGCATGTCGCCCAGGCGGCCGACCGCGAGAGCGGCGGCCCACACGATGACGACGGCCGCGGCCAGGCTCGCCCACTCGCTCCTCTTCGCGGACCGGCGGACGGTCGTCCGCTTCTTCGAGGCCGTACGGCGGGTGGTCATGCCCCACCCCCGGCGATGATCAGCGCGGACACGAACAGCCAGGCCACATGCCAGCTCTGATCCAAGGCATAGGCGCCCGACCCGAGATGGCCGGCGCCGAGCCGGTAGAAGTCGCCCTTCCCGGTGCGCTCGGCGAGCGCGGCGAGGGGGGTGCGGCGGTCCGCCCAGTAGTGGCTCGTCGCATCGAGGGCCAGCCCCGCAGCGACGGCCCACGGGGCGAGCGTCAGGCCGGTCGTCAGGACCACGAGGATCAGCGCGGTCAGCTTGGTCAGGGTGAGGGTGAGGACGTGCCCGGCGCAGGCGAGGCGCCCGGCCCAGCCGGCCCCGCCCTTGCGGGACGCTTGGTGGTGGGTCTGCACCCAGTGGTCCCCGACGCTGTGGGCGGCGTAGAGCGCACAGAACACGGCGGCGAACATGGCGGTGGCGGTGGCACTCATCACGCCTCGCCGCCCACCGGGCCGCCGACCTGGGAGCCGTTGACCCGCGCCTGCGCCGACTCCTCCAGGACCTTGCGCATGAGCCACTCGCCAGTGCCTGCGGGAGGCTCGCTGGCCTTCTGCTCGGTGAGTACGGGCGGGAACATGTGATCAAGCGCAGCGTCGTCCGGCGGCACAGGAGGAGTCTGCGGAGCGGGGCGTTCGGTCTCCTGCTCGGCCTCGGCGGCGGCCTGCTCCTGACGCTCCCGATCCACCTCGGCGATGACCTCCTTCGCCTCGCCGACCTCGATGCCCCACCGGTTCGACAGGGGTCGCCAGCCCAGGCGCTTGCCGCCCGGCTTGAGGCTGTCTTCGTAGGCGAGTCGTGCCGCCTCGAACCGGTCGACCGGCACCACCCGTTCCACTACGGTCACGGTCTCGATGACGGTCTCGGGCTGGCACACGTGCTCGGCGGCGAGCCGCTGGGCGGGCGTCTCCTGGGTCACCGCGGCGGCGCGGCGGGCGGTGCGCACCAGCCACATCAGCAGCTCGTAGGCACCCACGAATGCCACCGGTGCGAGGGCGCTGAGCAGGCGCGATCCGTGTCCGCCGGACCAGCCGTGTGCCACGTTCGCCACCAGGGTGACCGCGCAGCCGAGGGTGAGCGCGGCCCAGGCGCCGAGTGGCACGGGGATGCCGCGGCGGGAGCAGTAGACCATCACCAGGGAGGCCATGACGATCACGCCGTCCGACATCGCCGGGTACAGGATCGCCATGTCCGCTCGTTCTCCGAGCGCGATGGCCAGGCCGTAGAAGTGGTGGTACGACACGTAGGCCGCGGCTCCGGCGACGGCGAGCAGGATGGTGATGGCGGCGCCGCGGATGACCCGGTCGGCCCGGATGCTCGTGCCGGTCGGGGCGGGCATCTCGGGGACTGGTACGGGCCGGGGCTGGGCGGCGGCCGGAGGGATGCGGCGGCCCTTGGTCAGCAGGCGGCCGACGTGCCGCCGCAGCGCGGCCGGCCGGGATTCCGTACGGTTGTTCTTCACAGTCCTTCTCCTGGTACGGGTGCGGGATTGAGGTCCCGGGCCGCGGTCGAGTCGCGGCCCGGGACCGGCTCAGCCCGGCTTGGGCTGCTCCTGCTGGGGCACGTTGCCGTCCCCGTCGCACTCCCAGCAGGGCATGCCGTAGGTGCGGCCAGTGCCCTGGCAGGTGGGGCAGGGCTTGCTCATCAGGTCGAGACGGCGGCCCGGCCGCCCTGGTGGACGAGGTCCTTGAACCCGGAGCCGGGCCGGAACTTCGGCGCCCGCTTCGCCGGGACGTGGATCTCCGCGCCCGTGACCGGGTTCTTCGCGGTCCGCGCCGACCGGTCCACGGCCTCGAACGCCCCGAAGCCGGTGATCGAGACCTTCTCCCCGCGGGCCACGGCGTCCTGGATGGACTCCAGGACGGTGTTCACGGCGTGGACGGCGGCCGGGCGGTCACCGATCGCCTGGGCGACGGCGTCGATGAGCTGGGTCTTGTTCATGCGGTTCTCCCTTGTGGGTGCCGAGGTGGTGGAGCTGCTGCTCCGGACACGCGCCCGCGCGGGGCGGGCGCGATCCGCAACCTCAGCTCAGCGACCACAGGAACAGGCACGTCTTGACGTGCGCGCCCTCCGGGACGTCGGCCTCGGAGTCGTACTGGATGCCGTCCTCCTCGTAGAGATCGGTGTCGACCCGGTAAAGGGAGCTGTAGGAGTCCTCCTCGTTGGCGTCGTCCTTGGCGATGTAGATACGCATGTCACCGGGCAGATCAGCCAGGACGGCGCGGAGAGCGTCGACGGTCATCGTGTTGTCCTTTCGGGTCGGGGTTTGTGGAGCGGGCTGCTCCGGGCACCCGCCCGACCACTGGGGCCGGGCGAGCACCCGCACAGTGCGCTACAGCCGGGCGGCGCGGTCGAGGGCGGCCCGGGCGCGGGCGATCAGCCGCATGGCGTCGCGTCGGGCGAGGGCCTGGGCGTGGGTGGGTTCGGAGCCGGGCGCCCAGTCCGACCGCAGCTCGTCCTCGGCGTCGCCGAGCAGCCGGTGGGCGGCGCGGCGCATCTCTTCGAAGGTGGGCAGGTTCATCGAGTGCTCCCGTCGGTCATGGCGCGGCGTTCGAGCTCGGCCCGGTAGGTGCGGTCGTGGTCGGTCTCGCCGCCGGTCGCGGCGGC
>NZ_JBSGCR010000061.1:0-8481 GCF_053601935.1 Streptosporangium sp. NPDC004631
CACGCGCGCTCAGCATCGGTCAACTCGATCGGTACCGCAGACGGACCCGGATGCCCCATGCACATCAGGATAAGCACTTAACCGACGAATTTCAGACGTACGACACTAGGGAGGCGTTCCGGTGAGGTTGAGGACGCGGTCGGGACGCCCCACTCGAGGGCGGTGTGCCCGCGGAGGCGGATGGTGTGTTCGCAGTGGTACTTGCGGGGGAGGCGGACGCGGGGACGTCTCGTCCCTGAGTGGTTCGCCGGGCGCATCGGCGAGCCCAGTGGACCAGTGATGCGGCGGAGCGTTCCGATCAGAGATCGCTCACACCGGGATCCTGTTCTCCTCGACCGTCCGTGATACCCGTAGCGCTGAGAGTGCCGCCATACGGGCGCGTTCGGCGATCTGACCGGCGGTCAGATGAAGGTCCAGGCTGGAATCCCCCCTGAGGATACGTTGGTGTAGCTCTCGCACCTCCGGAGTTGGTTCCACTCCTATCTGTTCCACGAGGACACGGCGCAGTCGTTGGTACACGTGCAGTGCCTCGGCCTGGCGACCGGAACGATACAGGGAGGTCATGAGCTGGGCGTGGAAACGCTCGCGCAGCGGATATCTGTCCGCCAGGGAGTGGAGGCGACCGGTGATCTCAGCGTGTTGGCCGAGCGCGAGCCACGCGTTGACGAGTTCTTCGGTGACGATGAGCCGCTCTTCCTGCAGCTGTTCCGCCCACGCCATCAGCTCCGGGCCGAGATCGGCCCCGTGCAGCGCCGGTCCCCGCCACAGTCTCAACCCGGCCGCGAACAACTCGGCGGCATCGCTGTGGTTACCCGTGTGAGCCTGCTCCCTGCCCTGCAGGGTGAATGTTTCGAAGGCGGAGGTATCTAAATCGTCTGGCTTTATTTCGATTTTGTAACTATTTCTAGATGTGCGTATTGGGGCACTGGCGGGATCGGCCGGCGACATCAGTCGACGGAGTTGGGCGATGTAGGTCTTGAGGTTGCTGGCGGCCGACTGGGGTGGGCGTCCGTGCCATAGATGCTCGATGAGATAACTCTGCGGTAACGGAGAATTCGCAGCATATAACAGAAGTGCGACGAGTGTGGAGTGCTTCCCTCTGCGGATTTCGACCGGATCTCCGACGTCGCCGACCAGCGTCAGTGGTCCTAGCGCGCGAAATAGCAACGTACCCCCTGGGGTGAGGAGGAGTTCGTCGAATAACTAATCCCGTTGTGAACTTTAAATCTTTTCTTGAAGGTCGGCAAGATCGGATTTTCGTTGACGGTGGAAGGAGGGCTTTATTTGGGCTGCCCTCAATGTGCCATAAATATGCCGTAAATGTGCCGTTGATCCGTAGCATTCGCCGGTATGTGCTCTTCCGTGTCATGCAGGGGGGAAAGTGGCCTTCTTGTCCACCAGGCAATATCGAGGAACCGGCGGGATCCGGCGGTCGGTCGGGGCGACGATCCTCGCGGTCGCCATCACGACCGTGGGGTTGCCCGCGCTTTCGGAAGCCGCCGCGGGGTCGTCATGGGCTTCCGCTCTCACTAAGCCACAACCAGTGGCGGAGCGGCCGGACCGGGTGTCCGCCGCGCTGGCCGCCCGGCTTCAGGGGAGCCGGGTGCTGATCGCTGACCAGACCACCGAATCCAGCATGACCTACGCCAACCAGGACGGGACCTTCACCACCGAGACGGTCAGTGGCGTCGCTCGCATCAAGCGGGACGACCGGTGGATCCCGGTCGATAGTCGACTGGCCGAGGTCGGTGGGGTGTTGAGGCCGAAGGCGGCCAGAGCCGACCTGGAGTTCTCAGCGGGCGGTGGTTCGCCGTTCGCCAAGCTGATTCGAGGCGAAAGTGAGTCGGTGGCGCTGTCGTGGCCCACACCGCTGCCCAAGCCGGTGGTGAAGGACAACACCGCCACCTACCCCGAGGTCGTGCCGGGGGGAGATCTGGTCGTCACCTCACTGGTGACCGGTATGCGCTTCGACATCGTGCTCCGCGAGAGACCTTCGAGTCCGGTCGAGTTCAAGATTCCGATCGGGCTGGAAGGGCTGTCCCTCGGCCGTTCGGAGAACGGCCGCCTGCAACTCAGCAACGGCAAGGACAAGATTGTCGCCGCTTCCGCCGTACCGGTGATGTGGCAGGCGGGCGTGTCCGGCCGAGCGGGCGGGCCGCATGGCCGTCCCGAGGACCGGGGCCGGGCCGGGAAGATCACCGCCAACGTCGAGGCGGGGGCTCTGGTGCTCCGGCCAGATCCTTCCTTCCTCGCTGATCCCGCCACAAAATACCCGGTGACTGTGGATCCGACTGTACTGCTCCCGCTCAGCCACGATACGGACGTCAACAGTGTCTACGACTGGAACAACGAGGGGAGTGAGTTCCTCAAGGTAGGAATGGACGCCGGTGCTGAGAAAGCTCGAGGCTATCTGCGGTTCGACACCACCGGTCTTCCTTCTGCGGTCACCGCGGCACAACTCGTCCTGCGCAACGTGGACGCCCCCGCCTGCGGTACCGCCGTGGGCGCGGGGGTTCAGGTACGGCGGGTGACGAGCAGCTGGGACGCTTCCACCATCGACTGGTCCCCGCAACCGTCCAACACCACCACGGGTGCGACGGTCAGCACCGAAGGCTCCCAGCATCCGGGATGCGGCAGCGGCTACATGAAGTGGGACGTCACGACGATCGCTCAGACGTGGGCATCCGGAACGGCGAACTACGGCCTAGTGCTGGGAGCGCCGACGGAGACGGGGATGGACTACTGGGTCTACGCGTCCTCCGAGGAAACCATCGAGTTCAACAGCCCGCCCAAACTCTCCATCACCTACACCACGCCGCCCACGATCGGCGCGCTGTCGGTGACCCCGTCCGCGGGAACGCTGACCTCCTCGGCGACGCCGTCCTTACGGGCTCAGCTCAACGACGCCGACGGCGGCGCACTGTCCGGGCAGTTCCAGGTGGAGCATGACCCGGCCGTTCCTGGCCAGGGGACCGGCTCGATCTGGTCCGGCAGCGCCTCCAACGTCCAAGCAGGTACGGATGCCGCTGTGACCGTACCTTCCGGCCCCCTGAGCAACGGGTGGAAGATTCGCTGGCGGGCACGCGCCTACGATGGCACCACCTACTCGGCGTGGTCCGACTGGCAGTATCTGACGATCGACACCACGGCCCCGGCGGCGCCCACTGTCTCCTGCGTCTCCTACTCGGCGGGTGTCTGGTCGGCCAAGCAACCCAATCCGGTGAGTTGCACACTGGACACGGCCTCCACCGACGCCACCGAGTATGTGTGGAACCTGAACGATCCGCAGGCGGTTAAGAGCGTGGCCACCACCGGCGGTGACGCCAAGGTGGTCAGCATCGACCCTGGTCAAGGGTGGCACACTCTCTACGCGCGGGCTCGCGACGCCGCCGGTAACACCTCCGGTGCCGCTACCTACACCTTCGGAGTCGGCGTTGGCCAGGTCACCAAGCCGCTGAACGCGGATCGCACTCAGGCGGCGGTCACCTTGGCCTCCCATGCCGAACCGGGCCGTACCGGAGTGCGGTACGAATACCGAGCCGATGTCTCCTCAACCGGTATCTGGGCATCTGTGCCCGTCGCGCATGTCACTGTTCCCGGCTCAGGTACCCCGATCAGTGGCTGGCCGCAGACCCGCTCCAACACGAGCCAGCCATTCGCGGACCTGTACTGGGATGTGGCCGCCACAGTGCAGGCCGCGGGTCGCGGTGACGGCCCCCTCGAGGTACGCGGTTGTTTCACCACCGGTACGGCCGAGCAGTGCTCAGATCCGGTGACGATCAGCTTGCAGCGGGCGGCTTTCGGAGCCTCATACGCCACGACCTCGCTCGGCCCCGGCAGTGTCGCCCTGCTTACCGGTGACTACTCGATCAACTCAGGCGATGTGAACGTCTTTGGTCTGTCCGTCGTCCGAGGCCACACCGCTTTGACCCCTCCGAACGCGACCGGTGCCGCCGGAGTGTTCGGTCCGGGATGGACCGCATCCTTCCCCTCGGGAGGTTCGGGAGTGGCCGGGGCCCGCTTCGAGGACCACTCCGCCGATGGGTATGTACTGTTCGTTGGCGCGGACGGCTCACAGCTCACCTACACGGTTCAGGATGACGGCACCTTCGCCGGCGTCGGCGATTCGTCCGACGGCTCCACGGTGGTCAAGGACTCCTCGACCCAGTTCACCCACACCGATCCGGGCAGTGTGAAGACGACTCTCACGCTGGCGAACGGTCAGTGGGGTGCCTCCTCGATCGACGAACCTGGCAGTGAGGACGCGATCACCTACACCCGGGACGCTCAGGGGCGGGTCACCCGGATGCTGGCACCTGTTCCCTCCGGGGGCAGCTGTTCGAGCGGCCTGGTCGCCGGCTGCAAGGCGCTGAACATCACCTACGCCACCACGACCACCGCCTCGGGGATCGGCTCGGGCTGGGGTGACTACGCGGGCCTGGTGAAATCGATTTCCTACACCGCTTACGACCCGGTCACATCCGCGATGAAGACCGCCGTCGTCGCCGCGTACAGCTACGACTCGACCGGTCACCTGCGTACCGTCAGTGACACCAGGATCAACCTCACCACGACGTACTACTACACCGGCGGAGGCCGGATCTCCCAGATCACGCCTCCCGGCCAGAACCCCTGGTACGTGGAGTACGACACGTCGGGGCGCCTGGCACATGTGCAGCGTGAGGCCGGCACCACCGACCTGACCCAGAGTGTCGCCTACGGTGTGCCCATCTCCTCACCGATCGACCTGACCGGGTCCACGGTCGCGACGTGGGGCCAGGTATCGGATCTGCCGAGGGTCGGCACTGCGGTGTTTCCCAACTGGCGCGTCCCATCACGCACCGGAACCGGTGCTTACCAGCCCGCCGCGGGCGACTGGGAATACGGCCATCTCACCTATGTGGACGTCAACGGTCGCGCGGTCAACACCGCGGTCTACGGAGCGGGCTCCTGGCAGATCTCCTCCACCGGCTACGACGGCAACGGTAACGCGGTGTGGGAGCTTTCCCCGGGTAACCTGCTTCAGGCGCTCACCCCGACCGCTGACACCGCTCCTTACGTGGCGGGGTTGAACAGTTCCGCCGAGCGCGCCAACCTGCTGGCCACCGTCCGGACCTACAACGAGTTCGGTGATCTCCTCTCCGGAGACGGTCCAGCACACCGGATCACGCTGGCATCCGGCGCAGTGGTCTCGGCCCGACAGCGCTCCAGCTATGTCTACGACGAGGGTAAACCCGACCCGAATATCGGCTATCACCTGGTCACCACCACAACAACCGAGCCCGTGGTGATCGATGGCACGGCCACTCCTGGAACTGCGGACATCCACGTCTCCAAGACCGGATACGCCCCGATCGTCTCAGGCGACACTTCGGGTTGGGAATTGAGGCTGGCCACCAGCCAGACCACAGTCGTCCCGGGAAGCACCGACATCGTTCACAGGACGCGCTACGACAGCGCGGGGCGGGAGGTGGAGCGGTGGCTGCCAGCGTCGAGCGGCTCCGACGCGGGGGCCACGGTCACGACCTACTACACGGCGGGTACGCATCCGTCGGTCACGGCCTGCGGGAGCAAACCGCAGTGGGCCGGTCTGGTCTGCAAAACCGCTTCCAAGGCCCAGCCAGCCGGAACGACGGTTCCTGCGGCGACCTTTGGTTACGGATATTACGGCCAGGGCGACGCGGTCACCGAGACCTCTGGATCCACCGTACGCACCACCACGACCAATCATGATGCCGCGGGACGAGTTACCGGCACGCACGTCGTGGTGACTCCCACCTCCGCAGGCGGAACCGCGGTTCCCGACAGTACGATCAGCTACGAATCCTCCACCGGCCTCCAGAGCCAGGTGACAGCCGGAGGATCCAGCGTCGTCATTACCTATGACGCCCTGGGCAGAGTGTTGACCACGACCGACGCGGACGGCAACACGTCCACCATCGGCTACGACACGGTCGGTCGGGTCGCCAGTCGTAACGACGGCAAGGGCACCACGACCTACGGATACGACGGCACCGACGCAGCCGGGCAGAGCGAACGACGCGGCCTGGTCACCAGCGTCAACACCGGCACCCCCGGAACGTTCACCGGTGCCTACGACGGGGAGGGCAAACTCGTCCGGCAGGACTACCCCAACGGCCTGTCCGCGATCAGCCGGTTCAACGGTGTCGGCGAGCAGGTCAAACTCAGTTATGTCAAGTCTGGTACCACCTGGTTGGAGTTCGCCGCCGTACCGGACATCGAGGGGCGGACCGTTTCGCAAACGAGTCCCGGTGGCGGTGCGCAGAGCTACACCTACGATCCGGCCGGCCGCCTGACGAAGGTGGCGGACACCTATGCGGGAAGCTGCGTCACGCGGGTGTCCGGTTTCAACCTGAACACCAACCGGACCAGTCTGTCTGAATATCCACCAGCCGCCAACGGCACCTGTTCTGTGTCCACAACACCGGTGACCCAGAACTACACCTACGACGCCGCCGACCGGATCACTGGCAGCGGATACACGTACGACGAGTTCGGGCGTACGTCCTCGGTCCCCGGAGCGCATGTCGCGGGCGGGGTCGATCTGGAAATCGGCTATCACGTCAACGACACAGTCGCCAGTCTCACCCAGGGCGCTCATACCCGCGAGTTCACCCTTGACCCCCTCGGGCGGATTCGCAGTGTGACCAGCGGCGGTGGCGTGGCGTCGGGCACCATCACCAACCACTACACCGGGAGCGGAGACTCTCCGGCCTGGATCGAGGAGATCGGCGGCGGGTGGACCCGGAACGTGGTCGCTCTGAACGGCCTGGGAGCCACTCAGAGCAGCGACGGCACCGTCACGCTCCTTCTGTCCGATCTGCACGGCGACATCGCCGCCACAGCGGCCAACAGTGTCGGCGCGACGGGGATAACCGCCTATTTCGAGCAGGGCGAGTATGGTACGCCCAGCTCGGCCAACATCACGAACCCGAACAGGTACGGCTGGCTCGGTGGCGCACAGCGTTCCGCGGAGGCACTCGGGGGGCTGGTCCTTATGGGTGCCCGCCTCTACAACCCCACGACGGGGCGTTTCCTGCAGGTCGATCCCGTCGTCGGCGGTAGTGCCAACGCCTACGATTACTGTCACGGCGATCCCGTTAACTGCGTTGACCTCGACGGCAGAGCCGCGTGGCAAGAGGGGGCGTGGAGGCTCTACAAGATCGTCACGGGTGTCTGGATCAATTTCTACGGCGTTCCAGACATGGTCAAGGCGGATCTCCTCGAGTTCGTGGACTCGGTTGCGTGTTGGGGGCTGTGCGTCGACTGGGACTACCGCTACTTCGGTCAATCTCGGACAATCATGAGAATAGAGCGCGCGGTCGATGTGAAGTATGTCTGCGCGAAGAAGGTGGAGCCGGGCAGGGCCTGCCCCACCAAGCCCGTGAGCCGGGAGAGGTGGCGGTCGCTTTACACGACGCACTACCGGGCAAAGTTGATAGCGAGCCACCGGATCCTTGGGTTTCCCAAGCGTTACTACCGGGAGTGGGGTTGGTACGATTACAGAACTCAAACCCGATGGGTGTATGGAAAGCCGGACCCCTACTATTTCGTTTAGGCGTGTCCTGAACATCCACAGCTAGAGAATCACCAGGCCTCCGCCGGGTGGCAGTCGCCACCCTGACGGGGGCCTGACACTTGGGCCCGGCGTTTGGAGTGACGCGTCGATTCCGGAGTGGTGGGGCCGCAAGTCCCGGAGACGAGCCTCCGGTTCGGAGGAGGTGCTCTCCGTGCTTTCGAAAACCGCTGACGGGGCGCGGGCGGCAACGTTACGAGGTCGGTCGTCTCGGTGGAGACGGGCCTGACGGAAAAGGGGTTACCTGCATGTCGCGAGACGGTGAAGAGCCGGTCGACCTGGAGCGCCGGGTTCGGACGGCGAGAGGCCCGTTGTCGAGGGGGCTGATAACCGTGGGACTGCTGACCATGTCCGTGGTGCTCAGCTTCGTTGTCTTCTCCTCGGCGAACGATCTGCTTTTCAGGGGCGGTGAAGAGTGGGGAGGCCGGGGAGCATCGCTGATGCTTTCCGATGTCCTGAGTTTCGTGAGCCTCAGAATCGTCGTGGTGCTGGCGATCGGGGTTCTGTCGCGTATGGCCTCCTATCGCATTCGTGACCTATTCATTGGGTTCATCCCGTTTTTGGGTGATTTGTTGCTTGTGCGATTGTGTTGGCGGGCGGCGCTCTATCCGTACCTCGACTGGAGGCCCAGGCAGGAGGAGGTCGGCTCCTCGCTCGAAAAGGAAGCGGTCGTCGACGGTGGTCGGGTTCTGTGGCGCCGTAAACCATGAGGGGATGGGAGAGGGCGGGTGGAGAGCCCGTGGTGCCCTCATCCGGATCGGGTGCGGGGTGCTCGCCGGTCCAGCCCCGCTAGAGCCTGTACGGAGTTCGGATCTTTAAGCTGGCCGGAGGCTTCGGATCCATAAGACGGCTCCGCGTAGGTGCAGGCCGGCCAGATAGCTGTC
>NZ_JBSGCR010000062.1:0-6459 GCF_053601935.1 Streptosporangium sp. NPDC004631
GGCTACCTCAGCCCGATCGATTACGAGCAGCGAACCACAGATAGGGTGCTGCTCGCCGCATGACGACCGGTGTCCACACTTCGGGGCGAGCCCCCCGGGATCGCGGACGTGCGGCCGTGCGGACTGAGATCCCGCCCAGACATTACGGCGCCCCGTCTCCTGCTCTTTCCGAGCCGGGGACGGGGCGTTTTGCTGTTCCGGGGGCAAGGCGATTGCCGGTTAGCGAGCGGCAGTCCAGCGCCGGGCCACCTCAGTGAGCCTGGTCACCATCTCGGCCTTCCCCTCGGTGTACGCCTCGCGGTCGTTCACATATCGAATGGCCAGCTTCCGTTTGAGCCTCTCGTACTCGACCGCGGCGTCTCGGTGCGCCCGCATGTAGTCACGAAACGCCAGGACGTCGATGAATCGCGGACTCCCCGCAGGCACTAAGTGAAGATGATGTGTGCGCCGACTCGGTCGAGGTTTGCAGAACCAATGCATCACCTCGGCCCGATATGGCTCATACCAATAATTGAGTGCGGTGAGCATGTCGATACACGGCCGTGACGACTCCAAGTCGGCGACACCGACCATGATGTCGATGACCGGCTTCGCGGCGAGGTGTGGGACGGCGGTGCTTCCGACGTGATGGATACCACCAGTGATCCAGGAACCGATGACTGCGGCGATCGCGCCGGCTTCGGCGTCGAACCGGATCGGCCACGCCGAGTCATACGGCTCTATATGGACCTGTTCATCGATCTCGTGCGATGCGTCGGGTTCCGTCATGGGGCCGATTTTGGCGGTGCTCCCTTACTCCTGGCGCTGGCCGCGCTGGGGATCACCGCGGCGGTGCCCAACGCTGCCGCCTCCGACCAGTTCAGGGGACACCCATGATCTTGCTCTCATAAAAACGGGCTCCGATTTGAGGGGCTTCGGATACCGGAGCGCCCCATCCCGACACGCGGGATGGGGCGCTTTTCAGCGTAACTCCTACAGAAGCACCTGCTGACTTATTGACCTTCTTGTAGCACAATAAAGAGAGTTCGTAGTCAGTAAATTGTTACAGAAGGCAAGGTTTTTCGGTAAACACAAGAAAGGAGTTATGTCATAGCCGCAAAGACGTGGAGATGGGTTGCTGGCACCATATTGGCGCTAGCGATTCTTATCACGAGCACCGGAACAAGCTACGCGGTTTCGGTCAACACCCCTGAGCCCCAGCCTGATCCCGGACAGAACTCCTCGCTCGTGATCGGTGGTGATGTCATTCGGCACGACAGTATCCAGAACCTCGTCATCGCCAAAGACATCCGCGACCGCGACGTCGGATACGGAGGGAACTGCCACATCTGGAACTGGAACGGCGGGAACTCACCCAGTGAGGTAAAAGTCGACCATAACTGCTGGACGGCCAGCATGAACGGCAGGACTTACAGCTGGACCCTCTGGAGCGACACCGATGCCTTCACCTTGCAGTACGAGCGCTACTGGCTGAACATGCACGGTACATGGCATCGAATTGGCGCAAACGTCTATACGAAGATTGGGGATCACGAGAACGCCCACTGCTACCGCAGATCAGACGGCGTTAACTGCTACGTCCAGTACGGCTGATTAAGTGAGAAGCTCCAGCTCCTGACCAAGTCGAGAGCTGGAGCTCATCTCGACTACAGGGGGCTACCGGGGCACCCACGGCGACCTGCTGTGAGTCGGTAGCCCCGCCCCTCCGGGCGCGTCATGCTGGGGGCATGACCAGGCGACAGGTGACGCTGACAGGTGGCCCCCTCGACGGGATGGAGTTCCCCGACCCGGACCCGGAGTCGCCTGACCCGGGCGCGTACATGACCGTCCCAGGCGAGGATCGGCGTGCGGTCTACGAGCCCCACCCCGGGGAGGACCCCGCGGTCTGGCACCACCAGGGCTACATCGGCTGACACGCAAAGAGACCCCGCCGTCCTTCGACGGCGGGGTCTCTTTCACGCTGTACTGGACTACCTCTTACCGGTGCCTCCGCAGGGACGGCAGTTCACCCACACCGTAACGACGACCGTCCCGCCCTTACTGGTCTTCTGCTCCCGCCGCTCGTTCCAGCCGCCGGCGCCCTGGCACTGGGTGCAGGTGGCGCCCTTCTCCGCCGCCTCGGGACCACCCGAGTGGTCCGGGGAGAGGTTTTCTACAGCCGCGTCCCGCTGCTCAGGTGTCAGGAACGGCAGGCTCACGACGCTGCCCGCAGGGGTGGTGTACGTGACGATCTCTACGGCGTCGGAGGTCATGCCTTTGAGGTTATGAGCGGCGTCGCGGCCTGTCAGTGGTTCAGCGAGGTTCAAGCCTAACCCGGACATGACGACGCCTCCGCCACGGTGGGCGGAGGCGTTGACCCGGGCGGGCCGCCGGAGGCCTGGCACTGCCGGGGGCTCGTCGACTGACGACACTGAAAACTGTCTTGATTTATGGAGGTCGTCCACGGATGATCTCAATTGTGAATATCCGTAAAGCCTTCCTCGCTGTCGGTGTTTCCCTCGCGCTTCTTTCTGTCCCTGCCCTCGCTCATGCCGCATCCACACAGTGTGCGACGTGGCAAGAGACGGCTACGGGGTACACGTGGAGTAACTGATCTTCGGCAACGCATGGCTCTACATACACAAGGTCAAATACGCAACGAAAGGAGATGATTAGTGGGTCGTATCAGGCAGTTCGCCGTTTCGGCGGTCACGGTGGCCGCGGTCACCGCTGCGACAACCCTGATGTCACCGGCGGCTCCCGCTCAGGCGGTGATCTGTAGCAGCGACGCTCAGTACGGCACTTACGGCGGTTCCGGTTGGGCGACGTGTGGCGGTGTCGGAGTAAGTCAGACACGGGTCGTGCTCTTCTGCCAAGACAATAGTGGTAGCTACACCACTATTTATGGCCCTTGGGTTGCCAACAGCGTCAAATCATACGCCCGGTGCAGCAGCAATGCATGGCCGATATCAGTTGGGCATCAAAGGATGTGAGCCGACGGCAATTTTATCCGGTCGCGGCGGAGTATTAAGGCCCGCCGTTTTTGAGCGGCGGGCCTGCTTTTGCTGTTCAGCTATTCCTCACCTTTCCCCACCTTGACGCGCCCTGGCTGGGGGCCCACGAGCTGTCGGGCATCTGTTGTGGTCAGGGTACGGCTCGGCGGCCGGGCGGGGCAGGCGGACAGCAGGACGCCCCCGCCTCCAAAGGTCTTCTGTTCTAGTGGTCGTCGCAACACCCCAGATGAAGGGGTGCGATGGACTTCGAGATCCGTGAGAATCGGAATGGTGGGGGTGGCCGTCGCCTGACTCGTGAGCGGGAGGTATATCTCCAGCTCATGAGTCAGGGCTACGGCAACAGAGAAGCCAGCCGGATCGTCGGGATCAACCCGCGGACCGGGAAGAGATGGCGCAACGGCTGGCACTCCCCGACGACGGGCAAGCCGAAGCCTCCCATCTCCGCTGAAGCCCCGCCCGGAGGATCGTCGCGCTACCTGCGCGAGAGCGACCGCATCCACATCGCCGACCGGCTTCGCGAGAAGGCTTCCATCCGGCAGATCGCCGCCGAGCTGGGCCGCAGCCCCTCCACCATCAGCCGGGAGATACGCCGAAACGGCGCGCTGTGGCGCGGTAAGACCTGGATCTACCGGCCCCATGCCGCCAACCGCCGCGCCGAGCAGCGCCGCCCCCGGCCCAAGGCCAGAAAGATCGGCCGGAACCCAGAACTGCGGGACTTCATCCAGCACCACCTCGAACGTCGCTGGAGTCCGGAACAGATCTGCCAGGCTCTACGGGCACGCTTCCCCGACCGGCCGGAGATGCACGTGGTCCACGAGACGATCTACCAGGCCCTCTACGTCCAGGGCCGCGGAGAACTCCGCCGTGAACTGACCCGGGCCCTGCGCACCGGACGGGCCATGCGCCGCTCCCACCGCCAGTCCTGCAAGCGCCAGCCCCGCATGTCCCGCGACATGGTCATGATCAGCGAACGGCCCCCCGAGGCCACCGGCCGCGCGATCCCCGGCCACTGGGAAGGCGACCTCATCATCGGCAAAGCCCGCAAGTCCGCCATCGGCACCCTCGTCGAGCGCTCCAGCCGCTTCGTCGCCCTGGTCCATCTGCCCGACGGCCGCCAGCCGGCCCAGATGCGCGACGCCCTCGTCCAGGCCGTCTCGACCCTGCCCGCCCAGCTCAGACGCTCCCTTACCTGGGACCAAGGCTCCGAGATGGCCCTGCACAAGCAGTTCAGCACCATCACCGACATGCCGGTCTTCTTCTGCGACCCCGGCAGCCCCTGGCAGCGCGGCTCGAACGAGAACACGAACGGTCTCCTGCGGCAGTACTTCCCGAAGGGAACCGACCTGGCCCGCTACAGCCGCGAGGAGCTCGACGCCGTGGCCGCCGAGCTGAACAGCCGCCCACGCAAAACGCTCGGCTGGGAAACCCCAGCCGAGCGTCTCGCTAAGCTTCTGGCCGAAGCCAGTTGATCAACCTGTGTTGCAACGACCCCTGGAATTCGCCGATACGGGTGAGGGCGGGGGCTTGTCGGTGTCGTCCATGCCGTGCCGGCCCGGAGCGATCAGGTCTGGCGGATTTCCGCTCGCGCAGCCTGGCGAGGCAGTGCAATTGGGGCATGGCAGTCAATCCCCGAATGCTGCGCGCTGTCCTGACGGGGGCGGCGCTCATCGCGTCGGCCGCCGCAGCCGCGGCCCTGGCCTCCTCCCGAACCGCGGCACCGCCCCCACAGCCGGCGCCTGTTCCCGCTCCGGACCCGCCGCAAGACGACCCACCACAGGACACCGCGCCGATCCCCGTCCCGGCCCCGATGCGGCGCGGGCGGCGATTATGGCGACTGCTCCGACTGGTGGCGGTGCTGGCGATGATCGCGGCCAGCATCTGGGGGGCCATCGTCCTCAAGGAACCGGACTGGGCTCGCTGGACGCTGATTGGCCTGGCCCTGGTTCTGCCCACCTGCCTGGGGATCGCACTCCTGATCGGGCCGGTGGCGAGGCGCCTGGCGGGGGAGACGACGCCACTGACCGCCGCCGAGCGCGAACAGATGACGGCCAGTGAGCGGGTCGAGGCGGTTAATGCCGCCCGCCATACGCTGATCCAGGCCGCGACCGGCCTGGTCGTCATCGGCGGTGTGGTCTTCACCGCGCTGGGCCTGTGGTACACCGCCCGCACGGTGGAATACACCGCCCGCACGGTGGAGACCGCCCGGGAAGGCCAGATCACCGACCGCTACATCAAAGCCGTCGAGCAACTCGGCTCAACCAAGCAGGACGTACGACTGGGAGGCATCTACGCGCTCCAGCGTCTGGCCTCTGATTCCCCACGCGACAAGGACACCATCCGCAACGTCCTGGCCGCCTTCGTCCGCGGCCACGATCTATGCACCGTACCGCCCGGATGGAAAAAGCCCCCCAAACAGTGCACTACTACGACCACGAAAGCTCTTGCTAATATCCCGCGCACCAGGCTGGGGGCCGATGTGTTCGCAGCCCTGACCATCGCCCCCACCCTGGCAACCCCCAGAGCCAGCAGCGGCGCCCCCCACCTTGTGGACTTTTCCCGCACACGCTTTCCCTTTGCGGATCTGCCTGGCGCGAACCTGAGCGGCGTGGACTTAACCGACACGGATCTGCGCGGCGCAGACCTAAGCGACGCAGACCTAGTTGGCGTAGACCTGCGCGGTGCGACCATGAAGAAGACGGTCCTAGCTGGCGCAGACTTGCGCGGCGCAGACCTAAGCCTTTTGATCCGGAAGGCCCTAGACATATCCCTGCTTAGGGACATCAGGGAGGCCCTGAAGCCGACGGATCTGAGTGGCGCGGATCTGAGCAGCGCGAACCTGCGCGGCGCGAACCTGCGCAGCGCGGATCTGAGCGGCGCGAACTTGAGCAGCGCGAACCTGCGCAGCGCGGGTCTGAGCGGCGCGAACTTGAGCAGCGCGAACCTGCGCAGCGCGAACCAGCGCGGTGCGGATCTGCGCGGCGCGAACCTGCGCGGCGCGGATCTGATCAACACGGATTTGCGCGGCGCGAACCTGCGCGGCGCGAACCTAAGCGGCGCATTCCTGGGCGAAGCGGACCTGCGCGACGCGGGCATAATCGTCGCGGGTCCGATCGTCGTGACTCTGGGCGAAGCGGATCTGCGCGGAGCGGATCTGGGCGAAGCGGATCTGGGCGAAGCGGATCTGCGCGGAGCGGATCTGCGCGGAGCGGATCTGCGCAGGATCACAGGGAAAACAGCCGCCAAAATCAAGGCTGCGGCGATCACGGACGCTGAGACCAAGTTCTGATTTGGTGGGCCCGCCGCTCGAAGGAGCAGCGGGCCTGTTGCGTGTCCGGCTAGCAGAACTCACAGCCTGCGCGCGGGTGAGGTTCCCCCAAGGCCAGGTAGTTAGCGTTTTCGGGTGTCTGTCAAGGGAGCGGCGGGTCGGGCACGGCGGCGTAGAGACCTTGGCCGATCTTGTGGATGA
>NZ_JBSGCR010000063.1:0-6309 GCF_053601935.1 Streptosporangium sp. NPDC004631
ACGGGGTGGACGTCATCCACGGCCTGCGGGGCTGGACCACCGTGCCGATCATCGTGCTCTCCGGCCGGGCCGGCAACCAGGACAAGGTCGAGGCGTTGGACGCCGGCGCCGACGACTACGTCACCAAGCCCTTCGGCATCGACGAGCTGCTCGCCCGCATCCGCGCGGTCACCCGCCGCACCGCGCTCCACGAGGCCGAGCTCTCGCAGATCCACGTCGGTGCCCACGTCGTCGACCTGGTCGGCAAGACCGTCTCCGGCGGGGTGCGGTTGACGCCCACGGAGTGGCATCTGCTGGAGATCCTGCTGCGTAATCCCGGCAAGCTGATCAGTCAGCGTCAGCTGCTCACCGAGGTCTGGGGGGCGAAGTATCTCAAGGAGACCCATTACCTGCGTCAGTACATGGCTCAGCTCCGTAAGAAGCTGGAGCCGGATCCGGGCCGCCCGGTCCATCTGCTCACCGAGCCGGGCATGGGCTACCGCTTCCAGCCCTGAGAACCGCCGCCCCTGAGAGCGGTGGACTCGGCAGGCGGCGGACCGTCGTGCGGAACCCGTCAAGAAGCGTGGAGGGCATGTCAGGGATCCGTAAGCAGATCAATCCGGCGGCGCTTTCCGGAGTTTGATGGGAGACGAAAGGCGTGGTTCTCCCAAGGAGGTGGTTGCGGTGTTCCGATCCGAGCAGGTCGGGTTCTCGCTCGCCGGTGGACTCCTCGCCGTCATCGCCGCGACCGTGGTGGCCTCGCTGGTCTTCACCGCGGCGGAGACCGCCGGACGGCTGTCTGTCGTGATGCTCGCCGTGTGCTGTCATGCCGCCCGGGGTGTCCGTGTCGCCGCGGCCGTGGCGACCGTCGTCATGGCGTGGCTGTTCACGACCGGTTTCCTGGTGAACTCCGCCGGGGAGCTCACCTTCGACGGTCCCGGCCTGTCCCGCCTGGGGCTGCTCGCCGTCGCGGCCCTGGCGGGTGGCGGATACGCGGTGTTTCACCGTGCGCCGGTCGCCCAGCGGAGGGAGAGCACTTCTGTGCCCTCGGCACAACATGATCACGCTGGTGATATGACAGTTTCGCACCCTGCTCAGATGGCTCACCTCAGGTGAATCGCACGGTTCCCCCCTTACCGCGATCCTCAAAGGACCTCCCGCGGGCGTCCTGACCGAGACGAAGGGGCTCGCCGACGCGCTCGCGCGCCGCAGGCTCGGTCACGGCAGGGGCGCCCGGATGAGGGTCGAGCGTGATGAGGTGCGGTTCACCGGCGGTTGGGTTGCCCGGAGCGGGTCGAATTTGTGCTCGGCCCTCATGGTGGTAGCATGGACTCAGTTGCAGTTGTGGTACCCATGAAACTTTATGTGCGCCTGACGGGATGTGACCCTCAGGTGCATTTTTGTTTGCTGGTCATCTCCAGATGGGCTCATTGCGGCTACGCGGGATCCGTACATCGCGGATTCCGGCTCTGCCCCTTACAAAAGGAGATCGACATGGCGACTGGAACCGTGAAGTGGTTCAACGCGGAAAAGGGCTTCGGCTTCATCGAGCAGGACGGCGGCGGCGCCGACGTCTTCGCCCACTACTCGAACATCGCGGCCCAGGGCTTCCGTGAGCTGCAGGAGGGTCAGAAGGTGTCGTTCGACGTCACGCAGGGCCAGAAGGGCCCGCAGGCGGAGAACATCGTTATCGTCTGACGCACAGCAGACCACGCGGCCGGGGCCCGCACCTCTCTGAGGTGCGGGCCCCGACCCGTTTCACCGGCCGGGCCCGGCCGGGTGGCCCCGCCGGGGTCTCGCGACACCCCGCGAGATCACGGCCCCGGCTGTATCACCACGATCACCTATGACGGTGCGGGACGGCCCACCACGAACGCCATCGCCGTCAGCTCCGCCGTCGCCGGAGGTGTGGCCGCCCCTCACACCACCCAGGCCTAATAACTTCACCACCGGCTCGCCGGCCACGACGGCCAGGGGTGCAACGCCCCTTACCATGACAAAATAATCAGGCAAAAATATCTGAACGGACTAATCGCCATCAGTTGGTACAATAATGGTATCTTACAGGCGGTTCTGACATATCATCACCGGCTACGTCTATGACGCCTTCGGCTGGACGGCCCGTGTGCCGGCCGTACAGGCGGCGGGCGGAGTTAATCTCCGGATCGGCTATTCGGCAGACGAGCTGTTAGCCGCCCTCACTCAAGACTCACTTGTCCCGGATTTCACCATCGGCCCCGTCAGTCGAATCCGTGCGGTGACCGGCAGTGGCGGACTGGTATCGGGTACCACGGCGAATCCTTGCCCGGGCAACGGAGACTTCCCTGTCTCGGTCGCGGAGGTCAATCGCGCCCGGACTCGGAATGTCGGCGGCCTCGATGCTTTCAACGCCACCCAGAGCGGTGACGACACCGCCACCTCGCGGTTGACGAACTCGCAGTCGGCGGGCTGCGCAAGGAACAAGGCGGCTGAGCGGCTGCTTCAACGGCTTTCGGTTCAGAATAAAGGTTATAGGGTCCGCGGGGAGACGCCGAAGAACCAACTGCCTCTGGAGCTGTTAAACGAAAGCGGTATGAGTGTGGTGGTCGGCTGCCTGTCGTCACGCTCGCAACTCCTTGAGTCCTTGGATATTTTTCAGTCGAATTGAGGGATGGATGACCCGCCGGCCCCATAATGACCGTGTTGCTGTCGCCGTAATGACTACCCGCCTTACTGTCGGCGTTGTTGTGTCATGGGCGTACGGAGGGGACCCGGAGTCGCCGTTTGTGTCGTTATGTTTTGGATAGCCATTATTCAATGACTGGGAAAAGCGTCGCCGCGGATCAAGTGACCGCTAGAACCGATGGAAACGCTCTTCCGGGCCGCGAGGTCATGCATTCTCCGCGCTTCGTGATCACCGCTGTTTCGAGGTTCGCCACGGTGCTCCCCGGAAGGCCGTCGGCCGGACATCGGGCCGGAAACATGTCGCCGGCTGCCGGGGCGATCTGGATCGCGCAGAGTAGGACACGCTGGTAGTGGCGTATGGAGGGCGGTCACCCTGCGTGATCAGACTGCTGCGATTTTCGTTGACGGGAGGCGGACAGTGAGATTCGCCACTTTTTCGCGTCGCCGGTCCGTCGACTTGGCGGACACGGCGTTCCGCGCCGGTCTCGGGGGTGGTCGCGCCGTTGGACTCGCGGCCCGGTGAGGTCGCTACCAGCGATGACAACTCAAAAGTCGGTAAGTGCGGCCGAAGTGCCGGGTGCCCGATGGGGGAGGGGGGTGCGTTGCCGAGGTGACAAGTGCCTTGGAATATCCCCTTTTCTCTGGACTCGTCTTCGTCGGCATGGTATTCATGGCCTGCGGCGGAGGTGTTCAGAACGCGGTGGTTCAACGATGTGAAGATGACTGGGAATGGAGGTCGGAGGCGAGCTGCGACGGCTTTGTCGAAGGGGTTGAAACAGCTTGAGCTTTGCTTTCTTCGTCAGGGTCGCCATAGCGTCGAATTACTGGTTGAATACACCGGAAATAGGATGGTAAGTACTGTGGCCTGATTGTCTTGGCGCACCTGCAATTGCAGGCGCCGGTCGTACTGGTGTGGCAACCTCGACCGGCATGCCTGTGCGCGGATGCGGCGGTTCATCGGTCGATGACGATTGGTCGCCGGTCGTTCAGTTGTCGCCCTGCTTTCCGGAGCTTAATCCGGTGGAAGGCCGCTGACCGCTGCTGAGTCGCGGAGTGTCGGCCGATCTCGTCGTCAGTGGCCCCGATCCCGGCCAGGACGGCCGAGCGCGGCCCGAAGAGGATCCACTGCCGTCCGCACCTGATTGACGTCTGCTCAAGACGAGACCGGCCCGGTCACCAGGCCACCGTAACTTCACGCAATTAAAGATCGGCATGCCGAGTCAGAGGTCTGGCTCTGTGGTGCGCCCTCCTGCGGACCGGCTGCAGCCGCCTGGTTGATCTTCCGCGTACTGAACCGTCTTTGGCGAGCCCAGAACTCAATGGATTCGACTGCCGAGCCACACGTCGAACTCGCTCGACAGACAGCACACCGACGGCCGGGAGACCGGATGCCGAATGACGGTCACGGCAGGCGCGTGACCGGATCGCCTCGGTGATGCCGGGGCCCGGAAAGCCGTGCTCCCTCCTCCGGTGGGCTGTCAGTCGGCATGAGATGGGAAGACATATGAGACTCAACCGCTTGAACGTGCCCCCATGGAGCAAGATCGCATTTATCGGAGCCCTTCTGTTCGCGTTTCGAATCATGGCCGCCGTGGACAGGGAGGGGCAGGGGGTGGGACCCGCGATTATCGCGCACCCGATTTTCGGCGGCCTCGTCCTGCTGTCCATCGCCATGGCGGTTGGCGAGATCGTGCTGAGGCGAAAGAGGTAGTGGCCTCCGCCTGACACGCGCTGGACGATTTCATCCCGCCTTGCCGGTCTGCGGCAGGAGAATCACGCTGACCCGCCGATCCACACGGAGAAGGCCACGGAGTGCGGAAAGTTCCGCTCCACGTCTTCGGCCGGGTGTCGGCCCGCTCTGCGAACCCCCCGGGGTACGCGGTCGCGGGACTATCGGAAGATCGGGTTCAACGCCGCCGTAGGGCCGGGTCGG
The DNA here is from genome assembly GCF_053601935.1 of Streptosporangium sp. NPDC004631. NCBI lineage: Bacteria > Bacillati > Actinomycetota > Actinomycetes > Streptosporangiales > Streptosporangiaceae > Streptosporangium > Streptosporangium sp. NPDC004631. Next base: position 4,577 of record NZ_JBSGCR010000063.1, read on the forward strand.
TCAGGGCGGGAGGGACGTGCCCCATGTCGTCGGGGCTGATGTTCGCGCCTGGGGGAGCCAGGGCGTCGACCGCGTCGAGGACGTCGGGCGACAGCCGTACCGCGTCGGCGCCGAGCCGGCCGGTCAATCGCTCCAGGGCGCGCGGGCCGATCACCGCGGAGGTGACGGCGCGATGAGAGAGCACGGAGCCCAGGGCGAGGTGGATCATCGAGATGACGACTACCACCTACGCTTCGTGCACCGGCGGCTGAACAAGGTCCGCAAGCAGATTGACGCCATCGCCCGCTTCGAGGGGCGCACCACCAGCGGGTACAAGCCTCACTCCGACAACTACGACATGTCGGCCGACCGTACCGATCTCAGCATCGAGGACCTGCGTGGCAGCCACGCGAAGTTCGTCTACCCCGTCCTCCCCCCGCAGCCCTACGCCTTCCAGCTCATGGAGAACCCGCGCTCTCCCCTCTACCGGGTGGTCCGCCCGGCCTCTGGGAGGGAATGGCTCAGCACATGACGCGAACCGTCCGCCGGGACGTGGCCACACCGCTCGACCCGGACGAGTTCGACGGGCCAGTGGACAAGGACTGAAGGAGAACGGACATGATGGAGAGGAAGCTCACCGAGGCGCGCTGGACCCACATCGCGCTGCCCAGCTGCGACCTGGACAAGGCGATCGAGTTCTACACCACCATGACCCCGCTGGTGGTCGTCTCCCGGCACGAGGACAAGGACGGGCGCAACGCCTGGCTGTCCAACGACAAGCAGGTGGAGACGCCGTTCGTGCTGGTGCTGGTGGAGTTCGCCAAGGACAGGGGGAGACAGCAGCCGCAGCTCTCCCCGTTCGCGCACCTCGGCATCGAGATGCCCAACCGCGAGGACGTGGACCGGATCGCCGCCGAGGCGCGAAAGATGGGCTGCCTGCACTGGGAGCCGACGGAACTGCCGCCGCCGGTCGGCTACATCTGCGCGCTGAAGGACCCCGACGGCAACGTCGTGGAGATCTCGCACAATCAGCAGGTCTTCGAGGAGGTCCGCACCCTGTGGGGGAGCTGACCCGTCAGGTGGTGGAGCGTTACATCGGGGCGCTCAACCGGCACGACCCCGACGAGATCGCCGCCTGCGTCACTTTGGCCTTCCACAACGAGCACACCTCGTCGGCAGGGGTGGGCCTGCACGGCAGGGACGCCTATCGAGAGCGGCTGACGGGGTTTCTGGCGGAGTTCGCCGGACTGCGGTACGAGATCGAGGACCTGATCGTGGACGGGCGCCGGGCGGCGGTGCCGTACCGGATGAGCTTCACCTACCGGGGGCGGCCCGTCACCGTCCGCGGGATGTTCCGCTTCGAGGTCGAGGGCGGCCTCATCGCCCATCGGGTCGACTACTGGGACGGCGAGGAGTTCGCCCGTCAGACCTCCCGCTGAGCCCGCCGGATTCCGCCGGATTCCGTACCGGCGGTGGCAGATGACCGCTGTGCGCCGCCATGACCACGTGCGGGCTCACGCACCCGCCGATCACGGTCACGGCGCGCTCTCGGTGCGCCGCTCCGGCCGCGCGAGACGCTGACGGAGACGGGAGTGGTGAAGTGCGACCCGTTGCGCGGCCTGTTCAGGTTCGCTTGCCCGGTGGAAGGCGTAGACGAACCGCCGCCGCCGGGTGTCCCAGCCCGCGCACCACCAGAACCGGTCCCCGTCGGACCAGACCACCAGGCCCGCGCAGACCGCCACCAGCGCCAGCCC
>NZ_JBSGCR010000064.1:0-5868 GCF_053601935.1 Streptosporangium sp. NPDC004631
GCGCAGCCACTCCTTGATCTCGGTCAGGTGCGCGCCCATCGGCCGGGGCAGCGCCTCCGGCGCCACGCCCAGCGCCATGCCCAGATGCTGGTTGACGTCGGCGTCGATCGCGACCACCGGCCCACCACGACGCGCGGTGTATCTGGCGAACAGCGCCGACAGAGTCGTCTTGCCACTACCGCCCTTACCAACGAATGCCACCCTCACGACGACGATCCAATCCGAACATGAAAACGATTCACCTGGCGCTCAGGTTGTCATCGATCAGTCAAGTGAGTAAACCTCACATTTGACTATCATGTCGGTGGTATAGCCCGGCCGGGATCATCACACGGGCGGCACCGTTCAGCGGTCACGGCGGGTGACGAGCTGGGCGAGCGCGCCCAGCTCGGAGGTGGGACGCGGCACGGAGCCGGCCGAACGCAGGTGGCGCAGCGCCCGGGTCAGCAGCTTGTCGGCCTGCCTCTGGCTCCACGCCCGCCCGCCCAGGACGTCGACGAGCTCGGCGGCGTGGACCAGGTCCGTGTCGGACAGAGGCCGTTCCCGATGGTAGAGCTCGGCCAGCTCACGTCCCGCCGGGGTGGCGGAGGCGAGCGCGGCCACGACCGGCAGGGACTTCTTACGGCTGCGCAGATCCGAGTAGACCGGCTTGCCGGTCACCTCAGGATCCCCCCAGATGCCCAGCAGGTCGTCGACGAGCTGGAAGGCCAGTCCCAGGTCGTCGCCGAAGGCGCGCAGCCGCTCGACCTGCTCCGGAGTGCCGCCGCCGAACAGTGCCCCGAGCGCGCAGGCGCACCCCAGCAGGGCGCCGGTCTTGCCCGCGGCCATGACCAGGCACTCGGCGAGCTCGACGTCCCGGCGGCCCTCGAAGGCCACGTCCGCGTTCTGGCCCTCCAGCAACTCCTGAATCGCGGTACCGAAGATCCGCGCCGCCTCCGGAGCCGCCGGGTGCCCGCCCTCGGCGAGCACCTCGAAGGCCCGCGCCAGCAGCGCGTCACCGGCCAGGATCGCCGGGCTGACACCGAAGACGGTCCAGGCCGTGGGGCGGTGACGGCGTGTCCGATCACCGTCCATCACGTCGTCGTGCAGGAGGGAGAAGTTGTGCGCCAGCTCGACGGCGACCGCCGCGGGCAGCGCCGCCTGGACGGCACCCCCCACGGCCTCGGCCGCCAGCAGGACCAGCGCGGGGCGGAACGCCTTGCCTCCGTCGGCTCCGGCAGGCTCGCCGTACTCGTCCCACCAGCCGAAGTGGTAACCGGCGATGCGCCGCATCGAGGGGGGCAGCGTGTCGACCGCCGGGCGCAGGGCGGACTCCACCGTGTCACGGCTCCAGAGGAGCACCTCGCTCGCCGAGCGTCCCTCAGCCGTCACCTCAACCGCCGTCATGTTCCCTCACACCTTCGCTCGGCGTCCCACAACCGACGCCCCACACAGTAATCCGCACCGGCATCGATGCCGGTATGCCCCGCGACGCCGAGCACGTCCGACCTCGGTCTCATCCGACCGGGCCCGGATTTGGGCACCCCGATGCCACCTGCCCATTTCCTGAGACGCACACGCGTTTCCGGGTCCGCGCACGTGCCCTTTCCCGATGGGAATTCCGGCCCGCTGGACACGGCGGATGGAATCCGGGGAGGTCCAAGGGCCGCACGACCCGTTCTCAGTGACCGAGTTCGACGTCTTCGAGAATTCCGAGCGCGTCGGGGACGAGCACTGCGACGGAGTAATAGGCACTGACCAGGTAGGAGATGATCGCCTTCTCGTTGATGCCCATGAACCGGACCGACAGGCTGGGCTGGTATTCGTCCGGGATGCCCGTCTGGTGCAGGCCGACGACGCCCTGGTCCTCCTCCCCGGTCCTGAGTGCGAGGATCGACGTGGTGCGGGCGCCGGTGATGGGGATCTTGCTGCAGGAGAAGATCGGGACACCGCGCCAGGCCGGCACCATGTTCCCGCCGATGTCGACGCCGAGGGGGTAGAGCCCACGGCGGTTGCACTCCCGGCCGAAGGCGGCGATGGCGTGGGGGTGGGCCAGGAAGAGCCGCGTCTTCCTGCGGCGGCTGAGCAGCTCGTCGAGGTCGTCGGGGGTGGGCGGCCCGCTCCGGGTGTGGATCCGCTGCTTGAGGTCGGCGTTGTGGAGCAGGCCGAACTCGGGATTGTTGATCATCTCGTGTTCCTGCCGCTCCCGCAGCGCCTCGATCGTCAGCCGGAGCTGCTGCTCGACCTGGTCCATCGGGTCGTTGTAAAGGTCGGCCACCCGGCTGTGCACGCGCAGCACGGTCTGCGCGACGCTCAGCTCGTATTCGCGGGGGGCAAGCTCGTAGTCGACGAACGTGCCCGGCAGGTCGGCCTCCCCGGCGTGCCCCGCCGCCGTCTCGATGGCGGCCTCGCCGTACTTGTTCTGCGGGCCCCTCGGACCGGCCTGCACCTGCCGCAGGTGCGCCCGCAGCTCTTCGGAGCGGTCGGCCACCTCCCTGAACGCCTCACGGGACAGGACCATCGCCGTGCCCGAGGTGACCGCCTTGACCGTGAAGTCCCAGTCGCCCTGGGGGGCGGCCAGCGTCTCGTCGCCGAAGTGGTCGCCACCGGCCAGCACCGCCAGGACGACCTGGTCTCCGTAGGGCCCCGTACCGACCTTGTTCACCTTGCCGTGCGCGATGAGCACCACCTCGTCCGCCGGCCGGCCCGACTGCACCAGCACCTCCCCCGCGGTGAACTCCCGCTGGGTGAAGCGCTCGCTCAGCGCCTGCAGGACCTCGGGGTCGTCAAAGTGGCGCAGCGACGGCAGCTCGCGCAGCTCCGCCGAGACCACCCGGACCTCCGTCCCGACGCTGGTGAAGCTCACCCGCCCGTCGCCGACGGTGTAGCTGAGCCGGCGGTTCACCCGGTAGGTGCCGCCCGAGACCTGCACCCACGGCAGCATCCGCAGCAGCCACCGCGAGGAGATCTCCTGCATCTGCGGAACCGTCTTGGTCGTCGTCGCGAGATTACGCGCCGCGTCCGTTCCCAGGCTCAACTGTGCCCGGCCGGCATCGAACTCCGTCACAACAAACCGCCCATCTGTGTTCGTCTCGAAAAGGGAGGCCGAAAACCTGGATCGAAAAAGGGGAAATAAACAGATCAGCCGCAACCGAATTCGCCAAATCACCCTCATCTCGAAGGTGAGGGTTCGGGAGGGCGGGCCACCGCTGCGGACCGATCCAATTTTGGAGTTCCCTTAAATATTCTGTCAAGCATTAAACATAATTTTGCCAAGCACAAATATTGCTTTTTCGGGAAAAACGGACTGAACGCTAATAGAGGAATCCATCGGCGATCGCCGAAATTCGCCGCACTCCGGCCGTTATAGACCGCCCCCCCCACCGCCTCCGGCCGGACCAAGGGAACCGGACACCTCGGCCGCGAACGCCTCGGTCACCCGCGGCCGTCCTCGCACCTCCCGGGTGCCGCCGTCTCACCCCCGAACGGGCAACGCATCGCCGTCACCCAGGGCGACCGCCCCCATACCGCCGCAGCAGAACTGTGATGTACCCTTGCGGCCACGCACCCTCAGGACAAACACCAGGTCAACGGCAAGTTTCCCGATTTATGCCATGATCGGCGGAGCACTCCCCCAGAAACGGACAGGAATGCTCCTTGCGTTAGCTATATGACGTGTGAAATTTTACATTTCACATAACGATCAGCCGCCCGGCCGAGGCTCTCAGCCGGGCGGCCTCGCTCCCCCTCCCCCCAGGAGTGACATGCAGAGCAGGTTGCGCCGGACGATCTCCCAGGTGGTCCTCATCAGCTCCGTCCTCGGTCTCGGCGTCGGCACGCAGGTCGTGCTCGCCACCCCGGGTGCGGCGGTCGCACGGAACACTTCGACGATCACAAGTGGGACTGCTCCCGACAGGGATGTCACCGGCCCCCGGAACGAAGAACCGGCCCACGTCCAGCACAAACCCTTGAAGAACGAGGACAGCCCGCCGCTGTCGGCTTTCGTCGAGGAGCAGCGCCACGACTACAACGCGCCGTCGACCACCAAGAAGCCGACGCAGAAGTCGGCTCAGAAGTCCCTGCAGGCCGCCGCCGCGGCCTGTAACGTCGCCGACTTCGCACAGACCGGCAGCGCCCTGGTCGCGGCGATCAAGAGCGTCACCCCCCAGTGTGTGGACACACTGTTCAGCCTGAGCGGGAGCAACGCCTACTCGGCGTTCCGCGAGTCGCAGATGGTCACCGTCGCCTCCGCGCTCCGGGACAACGCCCTCAGCTACGCCGGTGACAACAGCACCGGCACGCTCCAGCTCGTGCTGTACCTCCGGGCCGGCTACTACGTCCAGAGCCAGCCCGCCGGAGACGCCGGCACCTACGGCACGACGCTCAAGACCGCGATCCGCTCAGCTCTGGACGCCTTCTTCGCCAACAGTCGCTCCGGCGACGTCAACGACGTCAACGGCGAGACCCTCAACGAGGCCGTCATCCTCATCGACAGCTCCGAGGAGAACGCCCGTTACATCTACGTGGTGAAGCGGCTGCTGAACGCCTACAGCAGCTCCTACAACCAGTACAAGTACATGCGCAGCTCGGTGAACAGCGTCTTCACCGTGCTGTTCCGCGGCCACTACGTGCCCGAGTTCGTCACCGCGGTCACGAGCGACCCGAGCCTCCTCGACACGGTCAACAGCTTCGCCAACAACAACTTCAACCTGATCGGCGGGGACTACTACTACCTCCCCTACAACGCCGCCCGCGAGCTGAGCCGTTTCGTCCAGCACGCCGCGCTGCAGGCCAAGGTCCGCCCGATGGTCAAGGCGCTGATCGGTCGCAGCAGCATCACCGGTACGACCGCGCGGATGTGGGTGGCCCTGGCCGACATGGTCGACTACTACGACAACGCGAACTGCTCCTACTACGGCACCTGTAACTACCGGGCCCAGATCAAGGCCGCGGTGCTGCCGATCAACCACACCTGCAGCTCCACCCTGCGGATCCTGGCCCAGGACATCACCACGGCCCAGCTCAACGCGAGCTGCACCAGCCTGGCCAACCAGGACGCCTACTTCCACAACATCGTCAAGGACAACGGCCCGGTCGCCAACGACCGCAACACCGCCCTTGAGGTGACCGTCTTCAACTCCAGCGTCGACTACCAGACCTACGCCGGCGCGCTGTACGACATCAGCACCAACAACGGCGGCATGTACCTGGAGGGTGACCCGGCCGTCGCCGGCAACCAGCCGAGGTTCATCGCCTACGAGGACACCCGGGTTCTTCCCACCTTCGCCATCTGGAACCTGAACCACGAGTACACGCACTACCTCGACGGCCGGTTCAACATGTACGGCGACTTCACCGCGGGCGTCTCCACCCCGACCATCTGGTGGATCGAGGGCTTCGCCGAGTACGTCTCCTACTCCTACCGCAACGTCGTCTACGACGCCGCGATCGTGGAGGCGGCCAAGAAGACCTTCACCCTGCGCGAGGTGTTCGACACCACCTACGAGCACAACGACACCACCCGCACCTACCGGTGGGGCTACCTCGGGGTCCGCTACATGCTGGAGAAGCACCCCGCCGACATCACCAGGCTCCTGGGCTACTACCGCGCCGGTAACTGGAGCGCGGCCCGCACCTTCCTGACCGGCCTGAACTACAACACCGACTGGAACGCCTGGCTGACCGCCTGTGCGGCCGGCGCCTGTGGTGGCGGCACCCCGACGAACCAGGCGCCGACGGCGGCGTTCACCTCCAGCGTCAGCGGCGCGACCGTGACGTTCACCGACGGCTCCAGCGACTCCGACGGCACCATCGCCTCCCGCGCCTGGGACTTCGGCGACGGCACCACCTCCACCGCCACCAACCCCTCCAAGACCTACACCGCCTCCG
>NZ_JBSGCR010000065.1:0-5779 GCF_053601935.1 Streptosporangium sp. NPDC004631
CACGGGAAAAGCGTTGGCGCCGACCGGATCTATCCCGATAAGGGATTGACCGGCACCAACCGTGACCGGTCAGGCCTTGCGCCGGCCCTGGCGGCATGCCTGGTCGGCAAAGGCAGAACAGATGATCAAGGAGGAAGGTTTGAACAAAACGATCAGGCGACTCGTGATGCCGATCATCGGCACGCTAGTCGCATCCGTCGCGGTTCTCGCGTCGCCCTCGCCTGCTCTGGCCGGCGGGTGCAGATGGGGGCCGTGCGGCGAGGCGCAGAACAACTCCCCGTGGACCATCCACACGACCGAGGTGCTGGGCACCGGCGGCCCACACTGGTGCGACGTATGGAACGGGAACGGCGGCACGACCGCCTCCCCGTGGCACACTACGTGCGAACAGAAGGCGCTGGCTCCTGGCAGCCACCGGGGCGGCGGGAGGATCGACGTCGACGCGGTCACTTTCAACGACCGCGACTACGTGGTCAAGGTGAGAGGAACGCTCGTGGGATGGAAGAAAAAAGGCGTTTGGACGAGGCTGCACAACGACGAACACGTGGTTTGTTTTAAGAATTCTAACGGCGACCCCATGTGCGAGGTCTACTTCAGTATCGCATGACGACGGGGCCGGTGTGTGGGCCCTCGCGTCTGTCCTGGCCGGACGGCGCGGCGCCTTTCTGCTCACGCCGATCGTAAACAAACGGGGGCGTTGACATTTCGGCGGCCAGCGCTCGCAGCGTCGAGCGGTAGACGATTTTGGTACCGCGCTGTTGCCGGAGCCTCCCGAAGGCGGTCGGGAGTGTGTACGGGCACCTCGGCAAGACCCAGACCGGTCCCCCCACGGCGCGTGGCGGGGGCCGTTGGCCTGCTGCGTAGCTGCGGGCGTGCTGGCTACCGAGGTGCCCGAGGAGTTCGGCGTCACCCGCCACACGGATGGCGTACAGGACCTGTTCCAGGCGGGTGCAGTCGTTGACGTTGCTGCCGGTGACCACGAACGCCAGCGGACGGCCGCGGCCGTCACAGGCCAGATGGATCCTGCTGGTCGGTCCGCCGCGGGGTCGGCCGAGGGCGTGATCCGCCGGCTCGGCCTGCTGTGGTCCCCCTCTTTGGCCCCGGCGGCGCGCTGGTGGGCGCGCACGATGGTGGAGGCGACCGCGACCAGCCAGTCCAGCTCGGCTCGCGCGTCTGCGTCGGCACGCAGGGTCTGCAGCGCCCTCCCATCGCGATCCGGGGCCGCCTCGGTGCTCTTGCTCGCGTTCCTAAACGCACGCTGGGCAAGGCAGTGCCTCGCGCAAGCAGCGGAAAATCCCAGTGCAGTACTCCCCCGCCGCATTCAGAAGGTCAACACGGTGTTTCTCACGGCCTCCACCCCCATGGAGGATCTACAACATGAACTCGCTGCGCGACAAACCGCACTCCGGGAGGCCACCGCACAGGTCGAGGAGCAGCTCAGAGGCCCTCTGGGATCCTCCGGAGGGCCTCTTTCGTATCCGTACAGCAGCGAAATACTACGGTCTGCATCTGCGAGACTGGCGCGCCTCCGGGCTGGAACCGGAGGCCTTTCGTGCCGTTGCCGACCCGCGTCCCTTCCCCCTCCGGCATGCGCCCGGTGAACCGCTCCGGATGTCGTGGACGCGGATCGTCGGTACGCCCGCCCGGCGGTAGCGCGCCGCGAAGGCCCAATTGAAGTTGCGTGGCTAGACCGGCGTGCCGTTCCGCGTGGTGGAGACGAGATCGAAAAGTATGCGCTTTCCCAGCAGCCTTGAAGAGGTCAGGGCGGAAGAGGGAGGGCACTGCCGGTGGTCGGTGGGCTCGGTCACCGCCGACGATCATCGTGGGCTGCCGACCGAGCGCCCGCATGGCGGTGACCTTGTCAGCGACGTGGGCTTTGCCTGCCGGACGGATACGGCTCCCGATACCTCCACCAGCCGATGCTGTCGCTGTGCGAGGCTGGTGTGGCCTGCGGCAGACGAGGGTGTCTGAGCAGCTCTCATATAGAGGTTGATATCAATCAACTCCCAACGTTGCCATTGGACATCGTCTGATCACGCCTGCTCTGCCCCCTGCTCTCTGACAGGCGACAAGTGAGGATTCGACATGCGGCACCTCTGCATCCGCCGGCTCGCGACCGCGTTGCCCGCGACCACCTTGGCGATCTCCCTTCTGTCCGGCGGCGTCCCTGGCGTGGGCCCGGCGTCGGCCGCGACAGTGGTGGCAGCGCCAATAGCGGTTTCGAGAGAGGCGCAGGTCAGGAAGGACCTGCACAGGCTGGAGATGTCCTTCAAGGGCCGCATCGGCGCGTACGCCATCGACACGGCCACCGGCACGTCGGTGAAGTACCGGGCAGGCGAGCGTTTCCCGCTGCTGTCCACCTTCAAGGCACCTCTCTGCGCGGCCGTGCTGCGAAAGGCGCGCACCTCCGAGCCCGGCCTGATGAGCAAGCTCGTCAAGTGGACGTCCGCCGACATGAAGCCCAACTCGCCGGTCACCGAGAAGCACGTCGAGAACGGCCTGACCGTTGCCCAGTTGTGCGAGGCGGCCGTCACCCTGAGCGACGGCACCGCTTCCAACCTTCTGCTCAAGCAGATCGGCGGACCCGCAGGCCTGACGGAGTACTTCCGTACGCTGAAGGACCCGACCTCCCGCATGGACCGCTGGCACCCCGAACTCAACGACTGGACCCCCAAGGAGAAGCGCGACACCACCACGCCCGCCGCCATCGGCCGTGATCTGCTCGTACTCACGACAGGGAAGGCGCTGCGCGCCGAGGACCGGGAGCAGTTCAACGCCTGGCTGCTCGCGAACAGGACCGGAGCCGAGCGCATCCGGGCGGGTCTGCCCAAGGCATGGACGATCGGCGACAGGACCGGCACCAATTCCGACGGATTCGGTGGCGGGAACGACATCGCCGTCATCTGGCCCGGGAAGGGCGCGGCCCCCATCATCATGACGATCTACACCACCCGAACCCCGGGCCTCGCCACCGACAACAAGGCCATCGCGAAGACCGCCACCATCCTGGCTCGCGGGCTCGGCAAGCTCTGATGCCCGGTCGGAGAAGAGGATCGTACGCCTCGCCGCCGGGGGCACGGGCCGGATCGATGTCACCGCTTCTCCTCGCCAGTTGTCTGGACGGGCCAAGGGCGGTTGGTGGCGCGTACTCGTCACGTCGAAGGCGTCGTCCGTCTGAACGAGGCCGAGGAGCGCTTCGCATGGCTGGACGCCGTGGAACATGCCGGTGGCGCAGTCGTGCTGATCGTCGACTCACACGACTGGGAAACCTTGGCGAGCGGGAGGTCCAGGGCGGATTTGTGCCTGTGATCCAGCGTTCCGGCTGATCGTTGAGCGACAACGTCGGCGTACCGTCACGGAAGAGTCACCGATCTGACGGACCTTGCCATCACCGGCGCCAACAGCGTTCCTGGACACCGGTGTACGTCCCTGGAGGCCGATCAAGGCCAAGAGGGCTGCCGAGCAGATGCCCATGGCAGCCATGGACGCCCGTGGACAACCTCGAACCGGCTACGGATCAGAAGGTCAGGGATTCGAACCCTCTCGGCCGCGCACATCGAAGAAGGCTCCTGAACAGGCATGACGCCCTCAGGAGCCTTTCTCGTTTTGTACCTCGACCGGTCCCTTCGGTGTCCGTGGGAGCCACTCTGGAGCCACCCGCTTCGGTTTCCCCAGCAGGAGACGCTCGAAATGGCCTCCGCCGCCGCCCGCTTGTCGCCCTCCATGAGTGCCCGTACACGTCTTTGATGATCGCGATGCTCGCGTGCCCGAGAACATCGAGGACGACGTACAACGGGGTCCCCTGGGCGAGCATGAGCGAGCCCCCTGAATGCCGGAGTCCGTGCGGGTGCCAGTGCCCGAACCCCGCCTTCCTGACCGGCTTGGAGAACAGGTGCGAGAAGGTGTCCGGGTCGGACGGATTACCGAAAGCCCCCATCCCCGGCCACGTTACCTCCGGTGTCACCGTCGTCCCCGGAAGTCGATGCCGTCGCCGACTCCACCGCGCACGGGCAAGGGCAGCCACAATCCCGACGACGTCAACGGCGACGGCAATGGGCAGTCAGCTCGGCCCGCGGCGGCTGCCGGGGCCGTTAACACACCCATCGGCAGGATGATCCCGGCCAGTACTACGACGCCGCACCATGAACCATTCTTTTCACGTTTTTCGCCCTCTCCGAGTTTCTTGACGAGCGAGGAACAAGGCTCAAGAGTCCATGGAACTCCCGCAATGCCGCCGCTTTGAACTGCGGCGGCACCCCACTGGAGCAGCTCGCGCAATTCTTTGGTAACCAGCCGATCCGCTTCCGCTGCGGGCCAGCCGCCGTTGACCGGCAAAGCGTCACGGTGAGAAGGGCGTGTGTTTCGGTGTTTACCGAGGGCCGAGCGACCGCATGCCGCCCAGCCCTCAGCCCATGCGCCGCCTAGTAATAAACGCGCGGGCTGGTAAAGTCACCGTGAGCGGAACCGCTACATGTGGTGACGTGGACAACGTTGACGGCGGAACCGTTCTTCCACGGCATCGAGTTGATGTTGACTGAAATGGGACCAAACCGTCCCGTGCGGCTGATCCGGTACCTAGAGGACCATGTCGTGCCGTGGGTCGTCGTACGGACTTCCATCTGGGCCCAGCAACGGCTGGTGTCCGGGGTGGCGTTCATGTAGAAGTCCGCCACCGCGCTGACGCCGCTGACCGAGATGCACGAACTGATGGGATACGCGCCGGTGCAGCCGCCTCCGCTCGCGGCGTGGGCGGGCTGTGCGGCCAGGAGCGCCGTGCAAATCAGAGGGAGGGCGACCGCGCCTCTCGCAAGTCTCTTCAGCATGTGTCTTCCTTCGTTTGGGCCGGTGTTCTCACTGGCCGAGACGGGATACAACGGACCACACGAAACAGGCAGGGGGAATTGAACATCCCTTCCACGGCATGGTCCCGACGTTCTTGAGCCGCTATACCTTGGCCTTGGTCTGGCCGGGGCCGACGCGCGTGCAGTCGGGGAGCGTGATGTCCCCGACGAACGCCGCCGAATCCCCCTTGTGCACAGACGGGGCCCACGGCGGGTCGGTCGCGCGCACCGGGCAGTCGATCGAGGCGGGGGCGCCGGCGAGCTGGGTGAGCGGGGATGAGGTCTACGGGCAAAACCAGCGCCTGCGCGTCACCCTGGAGCAGCACCGGACCCTGACACGCTTTCGGGAGGGAGCGTGTCAGGGTCCGGCATGGTCAGACACCGAAGAACCAGTGGGAAGTCCAAATCCTGATCCACTTGCCGGGCGCATAGAGCCGCCCGTTGGTGACGATATAGGCGCTGCGGGAACGGACGCAGTCGACATCCGGCCAGTGGGGCCACCCATACGCGTTGGAGTTCTGCCCGTTGGGCAGGTCGCGGAAGGGGCCGATGGCGCCGCAGGCGAAGTGACTGTTGGCGTCGCGGCTGAGTTCCAGTGTGCCGCCGGTGCGATTGTAAACAATGCCGCAGGGGTCCGTGATCCCGCCGCAGTTCGGGCCCGGCGGAGCGAGGACCTCACCCGGAGGCGGGGTGTCCGTCATCACGATGGTGTTCTCCGGCGGTGTGGGATCGGCGTGCGCCGACGTCCCCAGGCCGACGATCAGCGTCGCCGTGATCGCCATGGCGACGGGCACCCGCGTTGCCATGGCGATCGCCAATTTCTTGCCACACGTACTTCCTCCCCTGGAAGAAGTGGCGGGCGCCATAGTTGTGATCGCGCCCAGCAATGATCGACGTTTCTGCACGATCTGTCCCTTTCCGGTCATCGAACACACATC
>NZ_JBSGCR010000066.1:0-5753 GCF_053601935.1 Streptosporangium sp. NPDC004631
GAGCGGGCGCACCCCCGCCAGGTAGGTGCGCAGTCTGTGAGAACAGAGGGGGACAATCGCGCGAGGTCAGCGTCGCTTGATCTTCTTCACTGCCAGGCCCCGGGCGAAGCGAACGATTGCCGGGTCGTCTCGGAACCATTCGCCTTGCATACGCAGCCGGGCGAATCTGGCGTGATACTTGCGCTCGTCGTCCATGCTGCCTGCGACGATCGCGATCACTTCGTCATGCGGTAATGCCTTGAGGCGGCTTGACGGGTTGGCCGACCAACCGATCTTAATTCGGTCCGAGAAGCGGATGAAGTACACGAACCCTTCGCCGCTCTCTCCTGGTTCCACCGCCCCAGAAGGCGACGGAGGCTGAACAGGGGTTGCCACACGCTCGCGTTCACCCACGACGGCCTCGGCGACGATGGCGGACCAACGGTCCTCGACCAGTGCGTTGGCGAACTCGTAGATCGAGCGGATATGTCGTGGGCACAGCGGGACGGGGGCAAGCTCCATCGGCGCGTCGGAGCAGGCCGGATGGCAGCACAAAACGAAGTCGGTAACGTGAACCATGTTGCTTCCTCTGATCCAGGAAGTGGCCGCGCCCCGGGGCGGTTCCAGCCGTCGCCGGGGCGCTAAATGCGAAAAGCCCGCTCGGTGGCGGGCTTTCGAGGGCATGCGTTATCGCGCTGCTGTGGATAATAGGGCGCCCTGCCCCGAGAACGCAATCATCGAACGCTCTCCTGCTCGGCGCATCGCACCTGCTTAGCGAGCCAGTCCCATTCGTAGACCGGCCAGCACGGGCGCCCACGCCACCAGGTGCCGACGTGACGCTGGGGCGGCTCGCAGTCGTTCTCGCACACGATGACGATCTGCTGCTCGCAGTCGGCGCAGAAGCGGCGGTCGGGGTGGCCGTGGCGGCAGGTGCGGTGGCCCAGGAGGTCGCGCACCCGCCAGGTGTGGGTGCCGCCGGCCGGGGTGGTGGGGGTGACGCCGTGGCACCAGGGGCATTCCACGTCGAGGGTCTGCCCGTCGTAGACCAGGGCGAGGGAGCGGGCGATGGTGGCGACCATGGTGCGGGTGACGCGGTAGGCCCACGCGGCCACGTCCAGGTCGATCCCGGGTTCGGCGAGGCGGGCCGCCGCCCTGGCCAGGTACGGCGCGGGGTCGGACAGGGCAGCCGGCGGCGGGGGCGGGACCGGGCACAGCACGGCCACCGACAGGTGATGGGCCAGGCTGTAGGCATCGATCACCAAGTCGGTCATCAGATCCAGCACCGGCACCCGCACCGGCGCCGGGGACGCCCCCAGAGCCTCGATGGTGCGTTCCCACCGCTCGGCCCGCGCCTGGGCGTCCATCTCGGCCCGCCGCTCGGCGGTGAGCCGGGGCCGCCGGTGCGGGGCGGGGGTACCGAGCAGGCGGGACTCGGCCAGATCGTCCCAGTGGGCCGAGATCCAGCGGAGATCGGCAAGGGCGCGGGCGGTGAGGCTCATGGGCGGCTCTCTGTGCTGGTCAGGTGAGGGTGAGGAGGTCGAGCTGCTCGGCGACCGGGAGGGCGGGGGCCGACCGACGGCACTTCGGGCAGATGCAGCGGGTCTTACAGACGCGGTCGGCCAGCCACACGGACACGTAGCAGTGGCCCAGGCGGAGGGGCCGCTCGAATCCCCAGCGCGCGGTGCACCGGCCGTGCTGGCCGTGCCGGCAGCGTCCGCAGAGCCCGGCCGGGACCTGGCAGGCGCACCGGTTGCTGCGGTTGGGGGATGCGGCCGGGTGGGTGAGGACGTGCTCCCGCACCCAGGCTGCGGCGTCGGGGGTCATCGGGGGTGCTCCTATCGGGGGCGGGGTGCGCGGCCCTGAGAGGGCCTGTGCAGGTCTGGGGTCAGTGGGATACGGGAGACGGGTCGTAAGACGGGGAGCGGCGATGCTGGGGGGCCTCCCGGGGTATCTGAGGCTCACCGCCGCCGCGCGCTCCGACGTCGCGCGTCGAGCCGGACGACGTTCGGCGGCAGCGCCGTCGGCGCGGAGGGCTTGCCCTTGCAGGTGGCGATGTGCGGAACGAACCGGTGCTCGAAGGGCGCTGGCGGCAGCGCGCCGGCCGCGTCCAGGCTGCGGGACTGCCAGGTTCGGGGGCCGACCCGGTAGCACGCCTGGTTGCCACGGTCGTCCGGCCGGGCGTCCACGAGCATCCACGCCCCGGCCCGGGTCACGGTCCACAAGACGAGCCGCTGGCAGTCGGTGCACCGGCGAAGCTCGCGCGTGGTGGGGATCACGGGTGGTCACCTCGTTCGGATGGTCAGGGGTTCGGCTGGGTGCGCTCGGGCGAGGCCGCACCCTCGTAGCGGCCCTCGGCCAGCAGGCGGCGGGCCTCGCGGATGTAGTTGCGGGGGTACGCCTTGATGTCGTCAGGCTCGCCCCAGGTCTCGTACGCGTAGGCGCGGGCGTCTTCGGTTGCCTTGCGGACGTTGGTGGCGTTGACGAGGAAGCGCTCCCAGCGGAGCGGGTTCTTGTAGGTGGCGACGCAGAAGCTGTAGTCGCGGCGTTCGATCTGTTCGGGGGTCATGGCTCTCCTCGGGGTGGTCAGAGGACTCGGACGCGGGTCTTGCCGCAGCGGGTGCAGCGCTGGGTGGTCACCAGGCCGATGGCCTCGATGACCTCCCACCGGTGACGGAGCAGGCACCTCACGGCGGGCGGCGGGCAGGCGGTCATGACGCGACGTCCTGTCCGCGCAGCACGGCCCGGTGGACACCGTCGGCGACCTCGACCCAGTCGGCCAGCTCGGCGGCGACCAGGCGGGCGTCGTGGGCGGGCTGGTCGAGGCGGCGGCCGGAGGCGTTGACGCACGCGGTGCCGATGCCGGCCCGGCAGGCGGGCCAGGGGCAGACGACCTTCTTCGCGGCGAGGCGCAGCGGGTGGCGGTCGAGGCCGCGGGCCCGGGTGTACTCGTCGGTGGGCGGGGCTCCGGAGCCGATGGCGAGCGGCCGGGGTGCCTGCATGCCGTTGGCGAGCTGGGCGACGGCGGCCTTGAGTTCGGCGCGGTAGGCCGCCGGGTCGTCGGGGTCGGCCGGGAGCTCGGGGACCGGGTGGCGGGCGATGTTGCGCTCCCGTGCCTGGCGGACGCGGGTGCGGACGTGGGCGGGCATCAGCCAGTCGGTGGACTCGCTGTAGTGGCCGACGATCGCGGCCTGGGCGTCGTCGTAGGGCAGGTCGCCGATGGCGAGGGTCCAGGCGGCGACGTCGGTCTCGCCGATGGTGCGCCGGTCGTAGGCGGCGGCGCAGGTGAGCAGGTCGATGACCTGGTCTCGGGTGAGGACGATCTTCCTCGTGGTCATTGCTCGATCTCTCCCATGATCATGACGAGGGGGTGAGGCCGCCCGCCGTCGCCGGGGTCGGGCGGTTGGTGCTTGAGGGCTTGGGCGGCGGCGACCCGCTCGTCCGTGGTCGAGCGCCTGGGCGGAGGGGTGCCGGCTGGCTGGTGGACTTGTCCACCGCTGCGCGGGCCTCGGGACTTCATTTCGAGTTGCCCGTACTGCTTGCGGAAGGTCGGCATCGAGTTGATGTTCAAAGTCCAGAACCCGTCTCGCTGCGACCAGTCGAGGACGTCGATGGCTTCCTGCAGCGGGATCTCGTCGAGGTCGAGTAGCTTGCGCGCCGCGTCGCGCCAGCCGTCGGACACCGACTGCGGGCGCTGGCGGTAGTCCTTCTTGATCAGCCACGACAGGAGCCGGTTGCACAGCCGCTCGACGTCCTCCCTCGGAGGACCGGCGGGCGGCGGCTCGGCGGGCGGCTGCGGACGAGAAGAAGAAGTTTCTTTCTCGTAGTTCTCCGAAGGAGAACTACTTATAGCGCGGCCAATTTGGCCACTGGTTCTGACCTGCCTACCGGCCAGATTGGCCGGTAGGCCATCTTCGCCACCGTCCAGATTGGCCACTGGTTCCGACCTGGGGGTATCCGTTTTGGGGCTTTCGCCTACCGGCCAATCTGGCCGGTGGTCAGACTCCCTACCGGCCAGATTGGCCACTGGGCTGACCTGCCTACCGGCCAGATTGGCCGGTAGGCCATCTTCGCCACCGTCCAGATTGGCCACTGGTTCCGACCTGGGGGTATCCGTTTTGGGGCTTTCGCCTACCGGCCAATCTGGCCGGTGGTCAGACTCCCTACCGGCCAGATTGGCCACTGGGCTGACCTGCCTACCGGCCAGATTGGCCGGTAGGGATTTGCCCGGGTTCAGGCGGCACAGATCCGGGAGCCGATGCCCCCTTTCGTCGAACCGCTTCCGCCGCTGGATATGCCCATCGGCCTCCAGCTGCTCCAAGTAGCGGCGAACGGATCGAGCGGACAACAGTGCATCGGCGGCGATCTCCTCCTGGCTGGCCGTGCATTCCCAGGCCCCATCCACCCGCCGCGCTACACACAGCAGGACGACCCGCGCGCCAGGGTTGTTGGTGACCGGCTGAGCCCATGCCCAGTCGAACGCTCCGTGCTGGGCGGCGCCTGTCGTGTCGTCGTTCACCTCTGCGAGGTCTCCCTTGTGCTGGTGCTCTTGCTGGGTTGGTTTCGTGGGCGTGGGCGGGCCGCTGGGTGGCGGCCCGCCACCTAGTCCTGTCCGGTTTGCCCGACTTCCCGGATCCGGGAAAACGCCTGGTCAGCGGTCTTCTCCAGCCAGGCGGTGGCACGGTCCCGCAACGCGTCGCTGAGCTGGCCGGTGCGGACCCTCCGGAGCCGGTCCTCACCGATGTCCAGAGCAACCGCGACCTGCCACCACTTCAGGCCGAGGCCCCGCCGGCGAGCGTCCAGTTCGGCGTGGAGCCTCTGCGGGGTGACGACGGCCGCGAGGACAGCGGCCAGGTCCTCCTCGGTCATGGCGCCACCTCGGGGTGGGCGGCCTCGACCCGGTCGGCGTCGGCACGGATCAGCAGCGCCCGCTGGGCGTGGGCGTTGGCGGTGGCGCAGAGCCCGATGTGCTCGTCCTGCAGCGCCACCAGGGTCCGGTGCGGCTTCCCGGCGATAGTCGCCGCCAGGTGCCGCCGACCGGCCTCCTCGCCGGCGCCCCGGAGCTGCCGGGCCGCCTCGGACAGCCCGGCGGCGCGTGCCCGCTCGCGGGCCAGCCACGTGGCCAGCCGCACCGGGTCGGTGCAGGCGACGCAATCGAGGCCATGCGGGCGGGCGCTCATGACAGGCGCTCCGCCACGCACCGGCCGATGCAGCTCAGCACGTCGGACCTGCACACCAGGCACGGCTCACACCGCAGGCACAGGGCGACGCGGCGGCTCCGGTACATGCGCGGCCAGTGGCCCCGCCGGAGGCACGCGAGCAGGCGCCTCACGACCGCCTCGCGTGGGCGACTACGCCCGGCGTAGTCGCCATGACGTCACATATGGCGGCGTGTGCCTCCAGGGTGGCCAGCCACGACACATCCGCGGCGCCGAGCTCGGTCGCGAGCGGATCGGTGACGTGGCTGCACATCTCCCACGAGCGCGACGTCACGGTGCCGTCGGCGGCCGTCTCGTGGATCTGCAGGACGGCCGGGTGGCACGTCATCGGGTCACCTCCGGGGTGCGCATGCGGGTCAGGAGGATCGCTCCGTGGCACAGGTCCGTCCCGCCCGGCGCGGGCACGGCGCACCAGCACGCCAGGTCCCGGCCGGCCAGCTCGGCACGGGCCTGCTGGATGAGGTCGGGGTTGTGGTCGAGGTGCAGGCCGTAGAGCCAGCTCGCCTCGTTGAGGTCGTGGACCCGGCCCGGGCACCTGCGGCACCCCGTGCCGCCGAC
>NZ_JBSGCR010000067.1:0-5594 GCF_053601935.1 Streptosporangium sp. NPDC004631
GACCGGGCAACTCATCCGGCGCGGGGTTCATAAGAGCGTCCAGTCTCTGGAGAAGGACATCCGGGACTGGATCACTCAGTGGAACGACAACCCCCAGCCGTTCGTATGGAAGAAGACCGCCGAGGAGATCCTCGAATCCCTCGCACGATATTGCCGACGAATTTCAGGCGCAGGACACTAGAGGTCTCCGCTGCGGATGCTCGCGAGGAAGTCGCTCCATGCGGCCGGGGAGAAGGTCAGCGCCGGGCCGGAGGGGTTCTTGCTGTCGCGGACGGCTACGAGGCCGGGGATGTTCGTGGCCACCTCGACGCAGTTGTTGCCACCACCGCTGAGGCTGGACTTGCGGAACTCGGCGCCGGACAGTTTCGAGGGATTGTTCATCATTCTCTCCTTACCGGTTCGCTGCACTTAGATCGCTTCGGCACCATGACCGACGACGATCTCATTGATGTGGTGCGCAAGCTCGAAGTCCTTGGCTGTGAGGTGGTTCCCCGCGTCGTGGGTGGTGATCACGAAGCGGATCCGTTGCCAGGTGATGTGAATGTCGGGGTGGTGGCCGACCTCTCGGGCCTTGGCCGCGACGTACATAGCCATGTGCACACATTCGTGATACGTGTGCTTGAAAGCGCGGGCAATGGTGTGGTCCTCACGCTCCCATCCCGGTAACCCGGCCAGATGGGCGGCTATCTCCTCTTCGGACAA
The DNA here is from genome assembly GCF_053601935.1 of Streptosporangium sp. NPDC004631. Taxonomy (NCBI): domain Bacteria; kingdom Bacillati; phylum Actinomycetota; class Actinomycetes; order Streptosporangiales; family Streptosporangiaceae; genus Streptosporangium; species Streptosporangium sp. NPDC004631. The sequence goes on from NZ_JBSGCR010000067.1 coordinate 703, forward strand.
CGGCTGAGGGGGCATCGGCATCTCCACGTCAATGGATCAGGCGAACTGAGAGATGATCTCAGTCAGCTCCCGGCCGGACGTGGTACCTGCCCAGGCGGTCGCTCGTCGCGGAATGGCTTTGAGCTCTTGGCGCAGCCTCGCCGATCCGGTGCCGGCGACGATAGACGCGGTGGCTGACGCGATCTGGACAACTCGCTCCGGTTCGGGGACCGCAGCCAGAGCACTTGCCTGACGTGCCCAGAACACACCGTTGTCGCGCCGCGCCGAGAATCTGCTCCCAGAGCGCAACGGCCTCACGGTAGGCGCCCAGTCGAAGGTAGGCGGTCGCTCGCTGGACGTCGATGTATCCGAGAGTACGGCGGCAGGCGTTACCCCATGGATGTTCATCATCGACATGATCCACAAGATCGGCCGCCTGATCCAGAAACCGATCCACCACATTCTTGCTCTTCACCGGCAGCATCGAGTGGCCATGCGCTTGGTGGACCAGAGCAAGTATCCGCACCTTCGGACACAACTTGCTCTCATTGGCCAAAGCAGCCTCGGCATAGTCGACAACGGTTCGGCCATCCTCCAGATCGACCGCGAGCATCGCCTTGTTGGTGAGGGCGTAACTGATGAGCTGCGGGTCCTGAGAGCGATGGGCCATGTCCAGGGCGAGGGTCCGCCAGACCCCGGAGTGATGGATGTCTCCGGCGTCCTGGTACAGCCAGCCAAGCAGTGCCGCGTAGGCGACACCAGCGCTCAGCAGGCCGCGGCGCACGGGCGCGTCGGCTGCCTGGGCAAGTTCCTTGATGAGGTGTGCCTGGGTCGTGACGGTCGGGATGAGGTGGCGAGGGCCGAGCCACATGTCGGCTCTGTAGTGGCCGGGAAGCTGTTCGAGGAAGTACATGACGAGCTCCGGAGCTACGGGGCCATGGTGAGGCGGATAGGGCGTGGGCTCGATGGTAATGAGACCCGTCCCCACAATGTCGCGGCGCTGCGGTGTATCTCCTGGATGGCGGTGCAGGGCGGTAGGCCGGAACCGCCGATGCTGAAACCGTGCCGGGGGGCTACGTGACGGCACCCACAGCGGCGAGGGACGACGAGGCCGCGCGGTCAGGCGTCCCAGGTATCCGGCCGCGCGGTGCTTTTCGTGTTGAGGTCAGAGGTCTCCGTTGCGGATGCTCGCGAGGAAGTCGCTCCAGGCGGCCGGGGAGAAGGTCAGTGCCGGGCCGGAGGGGTTCTTGCTGTCGCGGACGGCGATGAGGCCGGGCAGGTTCGTCGCCACCTCAACGCAGTCATTCCCGCTACCGCTGAGGCTGGACTTACGGAACTCGGCGCCGGACATGTCAGGGGAGATCATGGTTACTCCTCACCGCGGCGATGAGCGCCGCGGACTCCTCGGGGGACAGGCACGCGTCGGTGAGACGCCCGAACGTCAGCATAAGTTTGTCGAACCTGGCTGGCATCCCTGGCCGCGGACTGCGGTACACGCCTCCGCCAATGCCTGTCGGGGCCGGTCAGGGCAGCGGGTGGGGGTACCGTCTGGGCGCGCACGACTGGTCCGCCCTCCACCAGCTCCGAAGCGTTCAGCAAGCGTTCCGTACGTCGATGACGATCACGGTGATGTTATCGGGGCCGCCGTGGTCGTTGGCCAGTGCGATAAGGCGGGTGGCTGCTTCTTCTGAATCGCTCGACGAGCGCAGCGCGTCTCGGATGAGCTTATCGGGAACGGCTGAACTCAGCCCGTCCGAGCACAGCAGGAACCGGTCGCCGGAGCGGAGTTCTCGGACGGTGAGGTCGGGGGAGCGGCCATCCGGCCGACCGTCCAGGAAGCGGGAGATGCGTCCCGACAGGTTCGGCATACTGTTGGCGTCGGCCACCAAGTTCCCGTAGGTGTGGTCCTCAGTGATCTGGATGATCTCTGAGGCGCCGTCGGCGTTGAAGCCGGCATCGCGCAGCAGGTAGGCGCGGGAGTCGCCCACGTTCGCCAGGACCGCCGTCGTTTCGGACCACAGCATCGCCACCAGCGTGGTGCCCATGCCCGCCAGTTCGGGTGCGGCTTCGATCCTGCGGTGCAGGGCCTGGTTGGCCGCGTAGACCGCTCCTCCCAGGGCGGTGGACAGGTTCGCCGGATCGACCTGGCGGTCGTGGGCTCGCAAGGTTTCGACCACGGTGGTGCTGGCGACATCGCCGGCGGTGTGGCCGCCGAGACCGTCGGCGACGGCGAACAGGGAACGGCCTGAGTAGACGGCGTCTTCGTTGCGTCGGCGCACGAGTCCGATGTGGGTGCGGGCGGCGGCTTCAACGGTGAGGGTCATTCGTTCACTCGCCCGTCTCGGTGTCGTCGGGCCACGGGGCTTGTGCGGATTCGTCGCGGTGAAGAACGTGCACGGTTTCGACGCGGTCGCCGGCCACAATGTATTCGGTCACCTCGATGGGCTGATCGTCACGTCCCGAGATGCCCTGCCGCACGATCTCCAGTACGGGCAGGCTGGTGGGGATCTCCAGCAGGCCGGCCTCGTCTTTGGTCGGCATCCGCGCCCTGTGAATCTCCATCCAGCTGATCGGCCAGTGCCCGGCCTTCTCCAGTCGATAAAGCCAGTCTCCCGGTCCCGGAGCCTGGGAGGCGACCTCCGGGGCGTCGGTGACACCACGCGGGTGGATCCACGAGATACCGATCTGGAACGGTGGCTCCGACTCCGGTCCGGTGACTCTGAACCGGCGCATCACCTCCGTGCCCGCCGGGACGCCAAGCAGTTTCGCGATTCGCGGGTCGGTCAGAGGTTCGACGGACACGGTCGGCGGGACGTGGTGCTTCCAGACTTCCTGGCCGGAGGCCGAGGGAAAGGAGTAGCCGGGGCGGTCGGTGGCGATATTCCGTTTCACCAGGTTCCCGCGTGGTCTGCGCAGCCGCATCATGCCGTGCCGGACGATGATCCCTCGCCCCTGCACCGCCCAGACGAAACCCTCCGACTCCAGCACTCCGATCGCTCGGCCGATCGTGTCCCGGTTCGCGCCGTACTGCGATGCGAAGTCGTCCAGACGCGGGAGCCTGGCTCCGGGCTCCCACTCGCCGGCCTCGATCCGTGTCCGGATCTGAGCGGCGAGGTCCAGGTAGCGCGAGTGCACGGCCATCACACAACTCTCCCTTCCGTTAGAAATTGTCTTGGGATAATTGACAGAGAGCTGGCGTTGGCCGACTATAGTCCCAAGACAATCACCGAAAGAACTGGCTCGCCTAGAAGGGCTGACGTGACCAGCGTCTGAACCATAGGGCGAACCACCTTAGAAAAGGGGTCCGCTCAGCGCTGCGAACGCTTGAACGGACCCTTGATCAGGAAGGCGTTCCTGACCCATGAACAACCTTAGTGCTCCGGTTCTCGACCGGACCACGGCGACCAGGGACGGCTGCGGCTGCTTCGCCGACGTCGCGCCCATGCCGATGGGGTGCGCCGTCTGCGGGCACGCGCCCTACGCGCATGGCTGTCCCTGCCGGCCCGCCGACCACGACTACGTACAGCCGGACGGTTCGCTGATGCGGATGCGCCTTCAGGCTCGCCGCCTCGGTCACCCTCTGCCGGGCTTCGAGCCGCCCGCCGACGTGGCCCCCACCGAGGTGATTCCCCTGGTGCCCGCGCAGCGCCGTCCCGACCTGCCTGTGATCGTTCCGGTCGCGCCCGTCGTACGGCCGCCGCTGCCCAAGCGGACGCCCCGCCCTGTCCGACGCTCGGCGCCCCCGTTCAGAACCGCCGCCGCGCCACCCCGGCGCGAGGACGGCCGGCGTCCCGCACCGCGCGGCATGCCTCCGGTTATCGACAGCCCTCGCGAGACCGGGACCACCCCGCCTGCGCACCGGCCGCCGACCCCGTACGGCGCCTTCCAGAGGCTTCTTTCCCACCCCATAAAACGGGCTCGCCCGGCGATAGCGACGCTCGGACGAGCCCTCAACCGGACGATGGAGGTCCGATCCATGCACGATGGTAGATCCACAACGCCCCAGTCCGCGAGACCCGCGTCCGCGACGTCCGCGAGGCCGGTGATCCCCGGTTGGCAGGTGTTCCTCAGTGACAGGGGCCGTTTCTGGGCCAGCCGCCGAGAGCCGTTCTCCCCGGAGGCGTTCCACGCCGGGGCCGAGCGCACCGTGGACGCCGACACCTTCGAGCAGCTCCAGGCCGAGACCGCACGCCAGGAGGAAACCGCAGCGGCCGGGGTGGTGAACGCATGAGGTGGCGCCGCCCCTCCCGCCCCTCCGGCACTTTGGGCCGTCACCGCGCCGGGCAGGTCCGCCCCACGACGGTGCATCGCCGCCTGTGGGACGGCCCGGCCCGAGCCGAGGCCGAACGCCTGGCGCAGGCGTGGCCGAGTTGGACCGTGCTGTACGGCGTGGGCAGTCGCCGTTTCTACGCCCTGGCCGCCTGGGCGACGTCCGAGCCGCTGATGGTCGACGCCGCCACCGCCGAGGACCTGGAGAGGCGGATGTATGAGGCGGTCATGGCCGTGACCGCCCGCCGCGAGACCCCCCTCACCGCCCCGGCCCCTCCGACCACGTCGGCGCCCCCGGCCGCTCCGACCGCTTCGGCACCCCCAATACCTCCGGCACCCCTGACATTCTCACCTTCCCCGAGCAGGCGCGGCGGCGTTCCTTCCCCGGCACCCGCCGCCGCGCCCCACCACCCCCGCCACCCCTACCGGGACGCGGCCTAAAAAGCCGGTGCGGCGGTGGTCATCACCTCCCAGGGGACGCCGCACCTCTCACCGTGCGGCCCGGGCCGGAGGGGACCCGAGCCGCACCCCAGCGCGGCCCTCTCCCGGAGGGGGAAGAGGGCCGCCCGCACCGGCCGGACCGCACCCCGGTCCGGCCGGTGCACCCCCCCACGCCCCGCCCGGCCCGGTCGCCGTGCACGCCC
>NZ_JBSGCR010000068.1:0-4159 GCF_053601935.1 Streptosporangium sp. NPDC004631
ATCTCATCATCGGCACCGGCCGGTCGGCGATCGGCACCCTGGTGGAGCGCACGACACGGTTCACCCTGCTGTTGCACCTGCCTCGGATGGAGGGCCTTAGATTCAGACGATCAACGCAACGCTGCAAGTGGACAGGTGGATCGTGGCTCGGATGGGTCGGCCGGGAATGTCGGACGCGATGAAAGAGGACTTGTGGCGGCGGTGGCGTGCCGGTGACTCCATCAGCGTGATCTCCCGGGCACTGGGCAAACCCCCAGGGTCGGTTTTCACGGTGCTGAAGCACCATGGCGGCATCGCGCCGACCGAGCGGATGCGCCGGGCCGACCGTTTGAGCGCCGAGGACCGGGAATCGATCTCTCGCGGCCTCGAAGCTGGAGCCTCACTACGTTCGATCGCCGTGTCGATCGGCCGGTCGGCATCCACGGTGAGCCGGGAGGTCGCCCGCAACGGCGGCCGGGTGAAGTACCGTGCGGTCGCCGCCGAGCAACGCGCTCAAGAGCAGGCACGCCGCCCAAAACCGTCCGCCCTGCAGGACAACCCGGTGCTGCGCCAGCTGGTGATTGAACTGCTCGACAACGAGTGGTCCCCAGAGCAGATCGTGGGACATCTGCGGCTGATGCACGCCGGCAGCCCGCTCATGCGGATCAGCCACGAAAGCATCTACCGCGCGATCTACACGACCCGGTGGAAAGTGATCCCGCGTGAGCTGTGCACCAAGCTGCGCACGCGCCGTCCCATCCGCAAAAACAAAAAGAACACGGTCAAGGGCCAGTGGCGTTCCCAGATCACCGGGGCACGGCCGATCGAGGAACGGCCTGACGCAGCCAACGCCCGAATCGAGCTCGGCCACCTCGAAGGCGATCTCATCGTCGGAGCCAAGAACAGCCAGGTCGCGACGCTGGTCGACCGCAAGTCCCGCTACCTGACCATGGTCGCGCTACCCAGCCGTCACACCACGACGGTCATCCCCGCCCTGCAGCAGGCGTTCTCACGGATGAATGCTCGCCTGCTCAGCACTCTGACCTGGGACCGCGGTATGGAACTCGCCGGCCACCGGCTGCTGACCGAAGCGACCGGCGTCGACGTCTTCTTCGCAGCACCGCGCAGCCCATGGCAGCGGGGCACGAACGAGAACACGAACAAACTGATCCGGCAATACCTACCAAAAGGCACCGATCTGAGCCTGTACAGCCAAGCCGACCTCGACGCCCTGGCCGCCCGACTCAACAACCGCCCCCGCAAGTGTCTCGGCTACCGAACCCCGGCCCAATGCGTTGCCTTGACTCTTTGAATCTAAGTCGAAGGTACCGAACACGCCGAGCTCTACCCGGACACCCTCGGCTTCTACGAACCCTGGGACGGCTCATACGACACTTGACAGCCTGATCCGCTTGGAAGGGAACAGGCGTGGAGTGCGCCGGAGCTCGGGTTGTCAGTGACAACTCGTCCACCACTCCACCACGCCCGTGGACGTAACCCGCAACCGGACTGGGCCCCGTCCAAGGTCGTTGTCACCCAGGTGGTCATTCAGCGGGGCGGTGGCGGCAGCCTGGAGACGCGGCTGAGGTGGGAAACGTGCAGGATCTCAGCTGTCTAGCGTTGCTTGAGGCGGAGTGCTTCTTTGCGGGTCTCGGCGTGGAGGGACCGCTCGCGCTCCAGCCACGCCGGGTTCTCCGCTTTCAGCGCATCGATCTCAGCGGTGGTGAGCGGTCCGGTGATCCCACCTCTGAGCAGGCCGGCAATGGAGACCCTGAGCTTCGCGGCGATGACCTGCTTGGTGTGCGGGCCGTTGCGGCGCAGGTCAGCGAGCCAGGCGGGTGGCGTCGACTGCAACTCGTTCAGCTCGTCCCTGGAGACGACACTCGCCTGGAACTCGGCGGGAGTGGCCGAGAGGGGGACACCCAGCTTCTTGGCCGCGGTCGCGGGCTTCATTGTCTGGGTGGTCTTCGGTTTGGGCGAGGTCATGACGTCAAGAGTAGTCAGCCGGAACAGGTTCCTTTGACGTCGGTACCCTGAGGAAGTGACTGATGGAGAGACCGGCAGGATGTTTCGACTGGCGTACGTGCCCGGGGTGACACCCGCGAAATGGGTCAACGTCTGGAGCGAGAGAATGCCCGGCGTGCCGGTTACCCTGGTCGCGGTTCCCGCCGCCGAGGTGGTGGGACTCCTGCGGAATGGCGGTGCCGACGCCGGATTCGTCAGGCTGCCGGTCGACCGGGACGGGCTTAGCGTGATTCCTCTCTACGTGGAGACCACGGTGGTCATGGTGCCTAAGGACCACACGGTGGCCGCCGCCGACGAGGTGGCCATCGCCGACCTTATCGACGACGAGGTGTTCCATCCTCTGGACGACACCATCGAGTGGACGGTCCGGCCCGGGCTGCCCGCGTTCACCCGCCCGGCCACAACGGCGGACGCGGTCGAGCTGGTAGCGGCCGGCACTGGGATTCTCCTGGTTCCGCTGTCGCTGGCACGCCTCCACCACCGCAGGGATCTCACTTACCGGCCGGTGCCGGACGCGCCGCAGTCTCAGGTCGCGCTGAGCTGGCCCACGGACGCGACCACTGACCTGGTGGAAGATTTCATCGGCATCGTCCGCGGCCGGACGGTGAACAGTTCGCGGGGCCGTACCCCCGCCTCCCCCGCGGAGAAACCGGCACAGCGGCAGGCACAAAAACCCGCACAGAACGGCTCCGGTCGCCGGGCCGTGCCAACCGGCCGTAAAAAGAAGGGCCACCGGTCTCGGTGACCCGCAGACAAATGCGCCGATCACCTTTGGCAATGATGTGAACGAGGCCACTTTCCGACCCTCAGGGGTGGCCTCTGCTTGCGGGCATGACCAGGAGGAGGTCGGCCAGCCGGACTGCTTTCCTCGCCACACGCCTGGCTCCACGACCTGCGGCACATCCACGCCACGACGCTGCTCCTGGCCGACGTCCCCGTCCACGCCGTCGCAGCCCGTCTCGGCCATGCCGACCCGTCCATCACCCTGCACGTCTACGCTCACGTGATCCGGGCGGCGGAGGCCTATGCGGCCGACGTCTTCGCCAAGGCCGTCGGTGGACAGTGAGCGACCCCCTGTTACTGAGGTTGAAGCCCGGAAGTTAGATCACCGACGGCGGTTTATGACCGTTGAGTGACCATCTGTTCGGTATGCCGGAATTATGAGGTATCCGGAAGACGGTGGATTGACCGCTAAAGACGGAGCGCGACGTGAGGTGGTGATCACCTGGTGGAGGACCGAGCAGTGGCGGCGGATAAAAGGACGGCGGCGGCTCAGGACGCGTGGGTGTGCTTCCAGGACGAGGCCGGCCGGATCTTGAGACCGCCCAAGGCACGCACCTGGTCACGGCGCGAGCATACCCCGGTCGTGACCGTGCCGGGCAACGGCTCGGGCCGAGTGTCGATCGCCGGCCTGGTCTGCTGCAAACCCCGGCGGCGCAGCCGGTTGATCTACCGGATCCGGCTGCACCGAGGGCGTAAAGGTGAGCGCCGCAGCTTCGCCGAACGTGATGACGCCGGCCTGCTGGACGCCGCCCACCAACAGCTCGGCGCGCCGATCGTGCTGGTGCGGGACAACCTGAACACCCATATCAGTGCCGCGATGCGGTCATACATCGCCGCCCGTGATCGGCTGACGGTCTACCGGCTGCCCGCCTATGCCCCCGAACGCAAAGGTGGCCGAGGGCATCTGGGCCAACCTCCGCAACGGACTGGGCAACCTGAACCTCACCGGCTTGGACGCCCTCAACGCGATCATCAGGACCCGGCTGAAACGCATGCGGTACCGGCCCGACCTCATCACCGGCTTCTTCAACGAGACCGGCCCGCCCTTCAACCTGACTTAACCTCGAAGATTTAACCTCAGTAACGGGACTTTCGTTCCGATGCTCGTCATGCCCGAGCACAGGGGGACGCTCACAAGGCCCCCGAAAATGGCCAAGGCCACCAACAACACGAGCGGGCGGGGGCTGTCGTAGCTACAACATCACTCACAGCGAGCGCGTCACACGGCGACGATCACCTTCGACCACTTGTGGAACGGTGATCGCTGGTGCGTGCCGGGGGTGTCAGCGGCCCGGCTGGATGGTGATCAGTATCGGCTGTTCGGTGATCTGCAGGGTATGCGGGGCGGGCGTGGAGCGTCCGTCCAAGAATC
>NZ_JBSGCR010000069.1:1759-3960 GCF_053601935.1 Streptosporangium sp. NPDC004631
CCGAGCAGTGAGAAATCGATGGGGTAGCCGAAGCTTCTGGGAAGGGGCGCCGGAGACCGTGAGAGCCGGGTAGGCGAAATCCTGTCGACTGTTGGAGGGGATCCCAAGTAGCACGGGGCCCGAGAAATCCTGTGTGAATCTGCCAGGACCACCTGGTAAGCCTAAATACTCCCTGATGACCGATAGTGGACCAGTACCGTGAGGGAAAGGTGAAAAGCGCCCCGGTGAGGGGTCGTGAAATAGTACCTGAAACCGTGTGCCTACAAGCCGTAGGAGCGTAGACGCCTTCGGGTGTCTGTGATGTGACTGCGTGCCTTTTGAAGAATGAGCCTGCGAGTTATGGTGTGTGGCGAGGTTAACCCGTGTGGGGGAGCCGTAGCGAAAGCGAGTCTGAAGAGGGCGTTTTTGAGTCGCATGCTGTAGACCCGAAGCGGAGTGATCTAGGCATGGGCAGGTTGAAGCGTGGGTAAGACCGCGTGGAGGACCGAACCCACCAGGGTTGAAAACCTGGGGGATGACCTGTGTTTAGGGGTGAAAGGCCAATCAAACTCCGTGATAGCTGGTTCTCCCCGAAATGCATTTAGGTGCAGCGTTGCGTGTTTCTTGCCGGAGGTAGAGCACTGGATGGCTGATGGGCCTTACCGGGTTACTGACGTCAGCCAAACTCCGAATGCCGGTAAGTGAGAGCGCAGCAGTGAGACTGCGGGGGATAAGCTCCGTAGTCGAGAGGGAAACAGCCCAGACCACCGACTAAGGCCCCTAAGCGTGTGCTAAGTGGGAAAGGATGTGGAGTCGCAGTGACAACCAGGAGGTTGGCTTAGAAGCAGCCATCCTTGAAAGAGTGCGTAATAGCTCACTGGTCAAGTGATTCCGCGCCGACAATGTAGCGGGGCTCAAGTGCACCGCCGAAGTCGTGGCATTCACATGTGGCCTGGCGGATCTTTGGGTCTGTCTAGGTGTGTGGATGGGTAGGGGAGCGTCGTGCGGCCGGCGAAGCAGCAGAGTGATCTAGTTGTGGAGGCCGTGCGAGTGAGAATGCAGGCATGAGTAGCGAATCAGAAGTGAGAAACTTCTGCGCCGGATGACCAAGGGTTCCTGGGGCAGGCTAATCCGCCCAGGGTAAGTCGGGGCCTAAGGCGAGGCCGACAGGCGTAGTCGATGGATAACGGGTTGATATTCCCGTACCCGCTGTGATGCGCCCATATCGAATCCAGTGATACTAAGGGTCCTTAACCCGGTTGTTCCTTCGGGGACGGCGTCAGGGTGAACGCCTGGCCTGATCTGGTAGTAGGTAAGCGATGGGGTGACGCAGGAAGGTAGCCCAGCCCAGGCGATGGTAGTCCTGGGGTAAGCATGTAGGGAGGACCGTAGGTAAATCCGCGGTCTGTGATCCTGAGATGTGATGCCGAGCCGATTGTGGCGAAGTGGGTGATCCTATGCTGCCGAGAAAAGCCTCTAGTGAGTGTCGCGGCGGCCCGTACCCGAAACCGACTCAGGTGGTCAGGTAGAGAATACCAAGGCGATCGGGTGAACTGTGGTTAAGGAACTCGGCAAATTGCCCCCGTAACTTCGGGAGAAGGGGGGCCCTTACTGGTGATGAGCCTTGCGCTTGGAGCTGGTGGGGGTCGCAGAGGCCAGGGGGAAGCGACTGTTTACTAAAAACACAGGTCCGTGCGAAGTCGTAAGACGATGTATACGGACTGACGCCTGCCCGGTGCTGGAACGTTAAGGGGACCGGTTAGTCGTAGTGATACGGCGACGCTGAGAACTTAAGCGCCAGTAAACGGCGGTGGTAACTATAACCATCCTAAGGTAGCGAAATTCCTTGTCGGGTAAGTTCCGACCTGCACGAATGGCGTAACGACTTCCCCGCTGTCTCAACCGCAGACCCGGCGAAATTGCAGTACGAGTAAAGATGCTCGTTACGCGCAGCAGGACGGAAAGACCCCGGGACCTTCACTATAGCTTGACATTGGCGTTTGGAGCGTCTTGTGTAGGATAGGTGGGAGACGGTGAAGCCTTCACGCTAGTGGGGGTGGAGTCATTGGTGAAATACCACTCTGGTCGTTTTGAACGTCTAACCTCGGTCCGTGATCCGGATCAGGGACAGTGTCTGGTGGGTAGTTTAACTGGGGCGGTTGCCTCCTAAAGAGTAACGGAGGCGCCCAAAGGTTCCCTCAGCCTGGTTGGTAATCAGGTGT
>NZ_JBSGCR010000070.1:0-3867 GCF_053601935.1 Streptosporangium sp. NPDC004631
CCTGTCGCGGCTGGGCGAGGAGATCGTCCTGTGGGCCTCGCAGGAGTTCCGCTGGATCGAGATGGACGACGCCTACTCCAGCGCCGCCGCCTTGATACTTACAAGATTAATTCGGCAGCTACTGATGACACTTCCGTGTCCTGTCTCGCTTGATGGTTGACACTCTGGCCTCGCTTGATGCTTGACACCTTGATCGTCTTCTGTGCCTGCTCGTGGCGTTGTCTGCGCTTCGGGGGAGGCCGGGATGGCATTGGTGGAGTTGAGTGTCGTGGAACAGCGCTATCACGCGGTGATCGAGGTGTTGTCGGGGGCGAAGGTCACCGATGTCGCCGAACGGTATGGGATCTCACGTCAATCGGTGCATACCTGGGTGCGCCGCTATCGAGACGGCGGGCTGGCAGCTTTGGCCGATCGGTCGCACCGGGTGCGCGCACATCCGATGCAGACACCGGCCGCGATCGAGGCGATGATCTGTGAGTTGCGGCGGGCGCATCCGCGGTGGGGGCCACGCACTTTGGGCTGGGAACTGGCCCGGCGCGGGGTGGAGCCGGTGCCCTCGCGGGCGAGTATCTACCGGGCGCTGGTGCGCAACGCTTTGATCGATCCGATGGCGCGCAAGCGTAAACGCGGTGACTACGTGCGCTGGGAGCGGCCTGGGCCGATGCAGTTGTGGCAGATGGACATCATGGGCGGGGTGTTCTTGGCCGATGGCGGTGAGTGCAAGCTGATCACCGGGGTGGATGACCACTCGCGGTTCTGTGTGATCGCCTCGGTGGTGGCCCGGCCCACGGGGCGGCAGGTGTGTGCGGCGTTCGCCGCGGCGATGCGCGCTTTCGGGGTGCCGCTGGAGGTGCTGACCGACAACGGCAAGCAGTTCACCGGCCGGTTCGGCGGCCCGAAGGCCGGTGAGGTGCTGTTCGAGCGCGTCTGCCGGGAAAACGGCATCCGGCTGCTGCATACCCGGCCGCGGACCCCGACCACCACCGGGAAGATCGAACGTTTCCATCAGACGGTGCGCCGGGAACTGCTCGACGACGCGTTGCCGTTCGCCTCGATAGGCGCGGCGCAGGAGGCGGTGGACGCCTTCGCCGGGCACTACAACACCGCCCGTCCGCACCAGGCGTTGGAGATGGCCTTTCCCGCCGACCGTTTCTTCGCCGACCATGTCGCCCTTCAGCAGAGGCGGATGCAGGAGGAGTTGCCACTGCGGCTACCGGCCGGTTTGAGCGTGGTGGGGCCGTCGGCCTCGTCGATGACCCCGGCCGCGCCGTCGCCTGAGGTCGTCACCGACGAGGGGGTGCCGGTGACCGAGCCGATGCAGGTTTCGGCCATCGAGGTTGAGCGGGTGGTGCCGGACTCGGGCAACCTGTCGGTCGGCGGCCAGCAGGTCTGGCTCGGCCCTGACCGCGCCGGACTGTCGATCACGTTGTGGATCAGTACCGCGCATCTGCACGTGTTCACCGCCACCGGCGGCCGGCTCAAGACGGTGGCCTCCCGGCTGACGGTCAAGGACCTGGCCGCCCTGGTCGCCTCCGGGGATGCGCGCCCGGCCGCTTCCGCACCGGTTCCCGACACCCAGCAGCACCGTGCGGCCGTCGAGGTCGACCGGCTGGTCAGCTCGATCGGCATCGTCAGCCTGGCCAGCCACGCGTTGTGCATCGGCGCTCACCTGGCCGGTCAGCGCGTCACCTTGCGTCTGGACGGCATCACCGCCCAGGTCATGGACGGCGAACGCCTGCTGCTGCGCACCGTGCGCTGCCCGCTGCCGATCACCGCATGCGGGCGCCTGCGCGGCGCTCGCAGGGCCGGTCCGCCACCGACCACGCCCACCGGGCCGGTCACCGTTCAGCGCACGGTCTCCATTCGCGGCACCATCATGGTCGTCGGCCAGAAGGTCCAGGTCGGCCGGGTGCACGCCCGCAAGATCTTGGACGTGACCGTCGATGACACCCACCTCACCATCCATGCCGACGGCGAGCCGATCCGCGTCGTTTCGCGAACCACTATCCAGGAGGTCACCCGGATCAAGTCCAGAGCGCATACTAAACAGCGAAAGACCAGCTAGGAGTGTCAAGCATCATCCGATGCCATTGCGTCAAGCATCAAGCGAGTCACGACACTGATGACACTTCCGCCGTACACTTCGGTGCACATGGTGATGGATCCATGCTGAGAAAGGTGGCGGGATGAGTAGCGGCGGGAGCCAAGAAGGCTACCAACTTGGAGCCATCCGCAAGAAGCCGGGTGCCGATACTCAGATCTCCGTTCTAAGAGACGTGACTGTCGATGAGTTCGAGCGTATCAACGATGCACAAGCATTCTTGAACCACCTAACGGTCGTCAATCCTATTAACGAGTTCCGCGCTTCCGCTGAAAGAATACTTCACGTTCTGGATGTGGCTCAGAACTATTCAGAAACTGACCCATACAATCCGGCGCAGTTAGCCTCGAACTTCCACTCTGCCGTGGACTCGTGGCTGCGGGATCTGCGGGCCTTCGACGACCACACGTCCCATAAGCTGTCACACCGGTTCGGTAATGCCTCGCCGGAACTTGAGGCTTTTAAAAACGCAACCCGTGAGGCGTACGACGGCAGCTTCGCTTACCGCTTTTCATATAAGCTGAGGAACTATAATCAGCACGCAGGTGGCGGAGTGCAGCATTTCAGCATTGGAAAGATTGAGGAGCCCTCGGGGCAGGTGAGAAATTACGTCATCGCCTCATTCGATGCGCCAACGCTCTTGTCTGAGAACGACAAGTGGGGTACGCAGGTGAGGTGGGAGCTTGAGAATATAGGCGGGAAGTTCGACTTTCGGCCTATACTGATCTCTACTATGGTTGCTTCCGATCGGGTTCTCAACCGTATGCTGGTGGCCCTAGAAACGCACATCCGTGCAGCAGTGTCAGTTATTAGGGAACTCGCGGAGGAAGTTGAGGCTCACGGAGACCCCTTCTTTACGTCCGTCTCTTCCGACTGGCCGGGCGAGGGGCGTACGGAATTGCCGATGACGCTAATTAGGCCTCAAATATGTGATTTGATCGTTAGTGCACTCGAGCAATCGCATGTTGCTCTAGGTAATCCACCCCCTGGCAAGCGGACGTGAATTTAACTCTGCGGCTTGCGTTGATGTCGTCGCCGGTCGGTGGCATCACGAGTGCGGTTCACAGCACTTCTTATCTCTGCTGCTGATCTTGAATGGCTAGGGTTGCGGCACGTTGAGGATCAGACTGGTTCCGGTAATGAAGCCGTTCAACAGAGATGAGGGTGATTCTGCATGGAGCGGGTGGCGATTCATGAGAGAGGTAACGACTTTTAATCTAAGATCTCAAGTCGTCGGGTGGTAAGAGCCCTGCGGGCAGTGACATAACGGTCGTGGAATTCCTGGGTGAGGACTTCGCGGCGGTAGCGCTGGCGTAGAACGCGGTCGAGGTCTCCGGCTCGGTGGACGAGGTCTGTAAGGGAGCGGCGGTCAATGTCGAAAGCGGCCATGCCTTGTTCGACGGCGGTGTCGAGGTCGCCGCGGCGGGCGTGGATGATGCCGAGGTCGATGTGGGCGTCGGCGACGCGCATGGGGGCGTTGGACGAGCCGTCTGGGCGGGTGTGCATCTGGATGGTTTCCAGGGCGTGTTCTTCGGCGCGGTCGTTGTCCTCAAGCCAGGTGTATGCGGTGGCGGCGTAGAAGACCCACTTGGCGTGGTCGAACACGAAGTGGTGATCCGGGTTGGTGGGAAGCGGGAGCTTGGCGAGGATGTCGGCTCCGCGGGTGAGGGCGGGGGCTCGCCCCGAAGTGTGGACACCGGTCGTCATGCGGCGAGCAGCACCCTATCTGTGGTTCGCTGCTCGTAATCGATCGGGCTGAGGTAGCC
>NZ_JBSGCR010000071.1:0-3755 GCF_053601935.1 Streptosporangium sp. NPDC004631
GACAGCTATCTGGCCGGCCTGCACCTACGCGGAGCCGTCTTATGGATCCGAAGCCTCCGGCCAGCTTAAAGATCCGAACTCCGTACAGGCTCTAGTGGCGGTCACCCTTCGGGGCGACCGAGGATCGCAACTTCCTAGCTAGGAAAATAGGCCGACGATTTTCGTGCGGTGGCGGTCACCCTTCGGGGCGACCGAGGATCGCAACTGGTCTGCCGGGACGCGAGCCAGTCCCGCTCCACCGGGTGGCGGTCACCCTTCGGGGCGACCGAGGATCGCAACGCTGCCTCCTCGACGAGTCGAGGCGTTACGTGCGGGGTGGCGGTCACCCTTCGGGGCGACCGAGGATCGCAACCCCCTCCCCTCCCCCACGGCCGCCCAGCCCCCGGCGTGGCGGTCACCCTTCGGGGCGACCGAGGATCGCAACATCGCGGACTCGATGAGGTGGTCGAGTTCGTCGGCGGTGGCGGTCACCCTTCGGGGCGACCGAGGATCGCAACGGATCCGTCCCGGCTGGTGTTCATCGCGGCGACGAACGTGGCGGTCACCCTTCGGGGCGACCGAGGATCGCAACTACACGCTGTCCGGCCTGAGCGGGCCGGCCTTTCAACGTGGCGGTCACCCTTCGGGGCGACCGAGGATCGCAACGCGGAGGGCTCATGGTGCGTGGCCGCAGACGAGGTAGTGGCGGTCACCCTTCGGGGCGACCGAGGATCGCAACCGGTCGGCCTCCGCGAAGGAGACCTTCACGGGGGGTGGCGGTCACCCTTCGGGGCGACCGAGGATCGCAACACCCAGGAGGACGCCGTTTTCCTGCTCATGGTGGCGGTGGCGGTCACCCTTCGGGGCGACCGAGGATCGCAACTGCATGGTGCGCTGGGACACCCCGGCGGCTTCCGCTGGTGGCGGTCACCCTTCGGGGCGACCGAGGATCGCAACGAGGTCCGGGACCCGCAGGAGGACGACGAGGCCGCCGTGGCGGTCACCCTTCGGGGCGACCGAGGATCGCAACGACCTGGACCGAGGGCGAGGCGACGTCGAACGCGACGCGTGGCGGTCACCCTTCGGGGCGACCGAGGATCGCAACCCGTCGGCGATCCCGGCAGGGATCAGTAGGAGCGCGGTGGCGGTCACCCTTCGGGGCGACCGAGGATCGCAACATCTCGACTTCGGGGGCGGTGAGCCGCACCGGGGCGGTGGCGGTCACCCTTCGGGGCGACCGAGGATCGCAACCTCACCGATGAGCAGCAGGTTCGCGCCGAGCGGATGAGTGGCGGTCACCCTTCGGGGCGACCGAGGATCGCAACGATACTCCGTACGCCGTAATCCAGCATGAGCGCCTGTGGCGGTCACCCTTCGGGGCGACCGAGGATCGCAACACAGTGGACGCCCAGGTGATCGGCTTCACCCGGGGTGTGGCGGTCACCCTTCGGGGCGACCGAGGATCGCAACAACGGGGCGCGGGGCCTTGAGCCCCGCGCCCCGCTGGTGGCGGTCACCCTTCGGGGCGACCGAGGATCGCAACGCCGAGGTAGTCCTCGACCGTGAGCCCCAGCAGCACCGTGGCGGTCACCCTTCGGGGCGACCGAGGATCGCAACACCTGTACTGGCGGTGGCCCGGCACCCGTACCGACGAGTGGCGGTCACCCTTCGGGGCGACCGAGGATCGCAACGGCGTCTCCAGGGCGACGGTGAGCTCGACCCCGGAGGGTGGCGGTCACCCTTCGGGGCGACCGAGGATCGCAACCTCCTGCGCGGCTTGCGCCGCTGCCGGCGAATTTGCGTGGCGGTCACCCTTCGGGGCGACCGAGGATCGCAACTCTCACAGTCCCCGAAGGCCGGTAAACCCTTGAGGGTGTGGCGGTCACCCTTCGGGGCGACCGAGGATCGCAACATCAGCGTCGCGCCATCTTCCCCGGTGCTGAGGATGTGGCGGTCACCCTTCGGGGCGACCGAGGATCGCAACAGGTACAGGGCCTCATGCCGGGCCAGCGATCCCACAAGTGGCGGTCACCCTTCGGGGCGACCGAGGATCGCAACCGGTTCGCGGTCGCGAACTACGTCCCCGAGTTGACGTGGCGGTCACCCTTCGGGGCGACCGAGGATCGCAACCCCGTTGGAGAACACCCGTACAGCCCGCAGGAGCGGGTGGCGGTCACCCTTCGGGGCGACCGAGGATCGCAACTCGAAGATCAACCCGGCGGCGTGGATCGGCAAGCTGTGGCGGTCACCCTTCGGGGCGACCGAGGATCGCAACGTCCATCCGGTCAAACCCCGTCGCCGCGCCGCTTCGTGGCGGTCACCCTTCGGGGCGACCGAGGATCGCAACCCGCCGGCGCCGCCGTGGGTCTTTCCCCCGATGTGTGGACACCTTGAGTGCCGGATGATGGACATCCGGAGGCAAGGAGTTCTGCGTGGCGATGAAGTCGTATCCGCCGGAGTTCAAGGCGGACGCCATCGCGTTGTACCTGTCTGACCCGGCGCGGACGTACGCGTCGGTGGCCCAGGACCTGGGCATCAACCGCGAGACCCTGCGCCTGTGGGTGAAGCAGGCCCGCGCGGACGGCGCCGCCGGGGCGAGGAAGGCGGCCCCGGCAAAGAGGCCGACGAGCGGCCCGCTATCGTCCGACGACGTGCTGGAAGAGGAGAACAAGCAGCTCAAGGCCCGGATCCGGGAGTTGGAGCTGGAGCGCGACATTCTGCGCCGGGCGGCCAAGTATTTCGCGGGAGAGACGAACTGGTGAGCCGCTTCGAGTTCGTCGCCGACCACGCGGGCGCCTTCGGCGTGAAGCGGCTGTGCCGAGTCATGGGGATCT
The DNA here is from genome assembly GCF_053601935.1 of Streptosporangium sp. NPDC004631. Lineage (NCBI taxonomy): Bacteria > Bacillati > Actinomycetota > Actinomycetes > Streptosporangiales > Streptosporangiaceae > Streptosporangium > Streptosporangium sp. NPDC004631. The sequence goes on from NZ_JBSGCR010000071.1 coordinate 2,814, forward strand.
CCCGCTCCGGCTTCTACCGGTGGCGTAAGGCCGCGCCCGACCGGGCAGCCCGCGCCGCGGCCGACGCTGTCCTGGCTGAGGAGATCAGGCAGATCCACGGTGAGTTCGACGGGACGTACGGCAGCCCACGCGTCACCGCTGAATTGCGCGGGAAGGGCCGGAAGGTCAACCACAAGCGTGTCGCCCGCGTCATGCGCCGCTTCGGCATCGTCGGGGTGCACCTGCGTAAGAAGGTGTGCACCACGGTGCCCGAGCCCTCGCATCGGAAGGTGCCCGATCTGATCAAGCGGGACTTCACCGCCGGGGCGCCGAACCAGCGCTACGTTGGCGACATCACCTACCTGCCCGTTGGTGATGGCGAGTTCCTGTACCTGGCGACCGTGCTGGACTTGTGCTCGCGTCGGCTGGTGGGCTGGTCGATCGCCGATCACATGCGCACCGAGCTGGTGACCGGCGCGCTGCGGGCCGCCGCTGCGACGCGCGGCAGCCTGGCCGGGACGATCTTTCACTCCGATCATGGCAGCCAGTACACCGCCGCCGACTTCGCCACGGTGTGCGCCGAACTCGGTGTGCGCCAATCGATGGGCGCCATCGGTACCAGCGCCGACAACAGTGCTGCCGAGGCCTTCAACGCCACCCTCAAACGCGAGACCCTCCAGGGCGCCAAGCGCTGGCCCTCAGCGCATGAGGCCCGCCTGGCCGTCTTCAGATGGATCACCCGCTACAACACCCGCAGAAGGCATTCCGCCCTCAAATACCTCAGCCCGATCGACTATGAGCAGCAGAGCATCGATAGAGTGCCGCTCGCCGCATGACAGCCGGTGTCCACGTATCGGGGCAAACCCCCGACCAGCTGCACCCCCGACAGGCCGCGAGCGAGAAGATTGCGCAGGAAGGCCAGCCATCCGGCGCCGTCTTCGGCCGAGGTCACCTCCAACCCCA
>NZ_JBSGCR010000072.1:0-3356 GCF_053601935.1 Streptosporangium sp. NPDC004631
TCCACACCACAACAGCACGGAACAGGGGCGGGGTTGTGCATCATGCACTGGCTTTTAACACACTGTTGAGTTCTCAAGAAACGGACGCGTTCACCGGACCCTCCGCCCCCACCCGCAAGAGTGGAACGGCGCCCGGGGCACACACTTCCGTGTCATCATTCTATCAGGAGCGCCCGATCCGTGTCAAACCGTCACATCCGCAACAGCACACCCAAACCCGGCAAACCCACTAGAATTCCCACCACCCCGTCTCCGGAGCAACCCTTCCAACTTACTCTGACATCCAGGCCCTGTCCAGTCGTGCGGACTGACCCAAACCTTCAGTGATCTTTTGGAGGGGACTGCGGGATCTCGTCCCGCTTAAAGAACTCTAGCAGCCCGCTCGGGCTGTCATGACCCACTTGCCGGTAACAACTAGGTCTTCCCTGGGTCAGCTGCTCCCAAACACGCGGGCCCGGAGTCCATGGACTCCGGGCCCGCGATCAAGCCTGGGGCTCGAACACCTAGCCGGCCGGTAGCGCGGCGAGCTGAGCGGTCAGCCGAGCGATGTCCTGCTCGGCCTGGGCTGCACGGGCCCGCACCTTGACCACCACGTCGTCGGGCGCCTTCGACATGAACTGCTCGTTGCCGAGCTTGGCCGCCACCTGGGCGGCCTCCTTCCGCGCGACGGCAAGGTCCTTCTCCAGACGCTTGCGCTCGGCGGCCACATCGATCGTCCCCGCGGTGTCGATCTCCACGACGGTCCCGCCCACATCGAGGCGGGCGGTGGCGGCGAACGACTCCGCCGGCTGATCGAGCCGGAGCAGCGATCGGATCGCCCCCTCGTGCGGGGCGAGGATCGTACCGGCGAGTGACAGTCGCGCGGCGACCCGCTGGCCGGGCTTGAGCCCCTGGTCGGAGCGGAACCTGCGGACCTCGGTGACCAGTCCCTGGAGAGCCAGGATCTCCTCCTCCGCCGAGGTGTCACGGAACGACTCCTGGGCCGTCGGCCAGGGAGCGACCACGATCGACGCCCCTCCGGTGAGGGCCCGCCAGAGTTCCTCGGTGACGAACGGCACCAACGGGTGGAGCAACCGGAGCAGCGCGTCCAGGACGTGGCCCAGCACGAGGCGGGTGTGCTCCTGCCCCGAAGCGATCTGGATCTTGGCCAGCTCCACGTACCAGTCGCAGACCTCGTCCCACGCGAAGTGGTAGAGGAGATCGGAGATCTTGGCGAACTCGAACTCCTCGAAGGCCGCGTCCACCGACGTGACGACCTCCTGAAGGCGGGAGAGGATCCACCGGTCGGCCGCGGTCAGCTCCGCCACCGGCAGCTCACCGACCGCGGCGCCGTTCATCAGCGCGAAGCGGGTGGCGTTCCAGATCTTGTTGCAGAAGTTCCGGGAGCCTCCGGCCCACTCCTCGCTGATCGCCACATCGGAGCCGGGGTTGGCACCGCGCAGAAGCGTGAAGCGGGTGGCGTCGGCGCCGAAGCGCTCGATCCAGTCGAGCGGGTCCACCACGTTGCCGAACGACTTGGACATCTTCTTGCCGTACTGGTCGCGGACCATGCCGTGCAGCGCCACGGTCTGGAACGGGGGCCGGCCGTCCATCGCGTAGACGCCGAACATCATCATCCGGGCCACCCAGAAGAACAGGATGTCGTAGCCGGTGACCAGGACGGAGGTCGGATAGAACTTGGCCAGCTCCGGCGTCTCCTCCGGCCAGCCCAGGGTCGAGAACGGCCACAGGCCGGAGGAGAACCAGGTGTCGAGGACGTCGGGGTCCTGAACGTAACCGGCGGGGGGCTCGTCGTCGGGGCCGACGCAGACGACCTCGCCCGCCGGGCCGTACCAGACCGGGATCCGGTGACCCCACCACAGCTGCCGCGAGATGCACCAGTCGTGCATGTCGTCGACCCAGTCGAAGTAGCGCTTGGCCAGCTCCGGCGGGTGAATCCTCGTCCGGCCGTCGCGGACCGCGTCTCCGGCGGCCTTCGCCAGGGGCGAGACGTTGACGAACCACTGGAGCGAGAGCCGGGGCTCGACCACGGTCTTGCAGCGCGAGCAGTGACCGACCGAGTGGAGGTAGGGCCGCTTCTCCGCGACGATCCGCCCCTCCTGACGCAACGCGGCCACCACCGCGGGCCTCGCCTCGAAACGGTCGAGTCCCTGGAACGGGCCGTGCGCGGTGATCACACCGCGCTCGTCCATGACGCTGAGGGAGGGCAGGGAGTGGCGGCGGCCGATCTCGAAGTCGTTCGGGTCGTGCGCCGGGGTGACCTTGACCGCGCCGGTGCCGAAGGCGGGATCGACGTGCTCGTCGGCCACGACCGGGATGCGGCGGCCGGTGAGTGGGAGCTCCACCTCCCTGCCGATCAGGTGCGCGTAGCGCTCGTCGGCGGGGTGCACGGCCACGGCGGTGTCACCGAGCATGGTCTCGGCCCGGGTCGTGGCGACGACGATCTCGTCCTCACCCGAGCCGTACCGGATCGAGACGAGCTCGCCCTCGTCCTCACTGTGCTCGACCTCGATGTCGGACAGTGCGGTCAGGCAGCGCGGGCACCAGTTGATGATGCGCTCGGCGCGGTAGATGAGCCCGTCGTCGAAGAGCCTCTTGAAGATCGTCTGAACGGCCCGGGAGAGCCCGGGGTCCATGGTGAAGCGCTCGCGCGACCAGTCGACACCGTCGCCGAGCTTCCTCATCTGGTCGAGGATCCGGCCGCCGGACTCCTCCTTCCACTGCCACACACGCTCGACGAAGGCTTCACGGCCGAGGTCGTGCCGGGAGAGACCGTCTCTGGCGATCGCACGTTCGACGACGTTCTGGGTGGCGATGCCCGCGTGGTCCATGCCCGGCAGCCAGAGCGTCTCCTGGCCGCGCATGCGGGCGCGGCGGGTCAGCGCGTCCTGGATGGAGTGGTCGAGGGCGTGGCCGATGTGCAGGACACCGGTTACGTTCGGCGGGGGCAGGACGATGCTGTACGGCTCACGCTCGCTGCTCGGGTCGGCGTGGAAGTATCCCTCCGACACCCAGCGCTCGTAGCTCCGGGTCTCCACGTCGGCGGGCGTGTACTGGGTTGGCAGCTCTGGCATCGTCACGGTGTCCAATTCTAGGGATGTCCTGGCAGTCGATGTTCCCGACTCCCGAGTCTTCCAAGGTGCCGGTGCACCTCCCGACTTGTCGAGGCATTTCCTCTCCGTCTCGCCGGCTTTCCGCCGGCGGGCCCGGTGTGCCGGGCCACCCGAGCCTCGGGACAGGCTCCGGAGACGGCGACGCCCCCGCGGCCATCTCGAACATCGCCTGATCCTGCACGGCCTCGAACGAGTGCGCCACCGAGCCGAAGGCGCCGAGGTCGGCGTCGAGCAGGGTACGGC
>NZ_JBSGCR010000073.1:0-2585 GCF_053601935.1 Streptosporangium sp. NPDC004631
CCGGCGGATACGACTTCATCGCCACGTGGAACTCCTTGCCTCCGGATGTCCATCATCCGGCACTCAAGGTGTCCACACATTGGGGAGAGGGCCCGCTGAGCCTGCAGATGAACATGGCCGCCGCACTCGGCGTCCAGCTGATCTATACCACCGGGAACATGGAAGACCGGGTGCTGGCCACGTTCCCGCTATGCATCCGGCTGCGAAATGATGCCGATCAGCGCACGGGGATAAGGCATCTGCACATCATCGATCGCATCGTCGGCGAGACAGCGCCGGACGAGGACGGTATTACCGGCCGCGTCTCTGCCGCGCGGTTGCTGGTGAAGCCGCGCGAGCTTGATGCCATGCCCAATGCCAGCGAAGAGGTGCAGCAGGAGAGCTACGACGAGATGGGTGACGATCGGTGAGCGACGGCCGCGGTGACGAGGGGGCCGACCGACGGCTGTCGGAATCGGCGGCCTGCCTATCAGCGATCCTGAACTCGGCGGCGGAACGCCGCGTCGAGCAGGCCGCGATCCTCACTGCATTTGTCCAGGCATGTCCAGGGACAGCCGGGACATCGCAAGGCCGCCCCGTTCTTTCCGCGCTCCTCGATGAACTCGCCGAGCATCACCTGGTTGAGCTGCCACGCGGTCGTGCCGGATGGGACAACGCACAGCCACCGCTGCCGCGCTGGCTCCGTCTGCCCCTGTCGCCGAAGCCGGAGACCCGATCTGTTCGCGCGACGGCACCCGTCGTTTGGCGTCGCGAGCTTTTCTGGGCAGGGACAGACCGACTGACCACTACGCAGATTGAGGTCCTCAAGACGATCAATCGGTGGCTGCGTGACACCGACGGGGACGACGACCGGCGGACCATCGTACCCATGCGCGAGCGCTCCTTAGAGGTCTTCGGTGATGAGAAGCGCCTTGACGCACTCGTGGCCACCACCTTGTTCGCGCCCGGCCGCCTCACCCTAGCCACACTGTTCGCCAAGCGGATCCCGCCGCCCTTGGCCTACGAACGCGTCGGCGTCGGCGGCATCGTCCTGGTGATCGAGAACAGCGACACCTTCGAAACCATCAGCACATTACTGGCTGGCAACTGCGGGCAAGTTGGTTACGTGGCATTCGGCGGTGGCCACGCCTTCGAGGCGTCCGTCGCCCGTATCAGGAGGCTGGTCGACGTGACGGACATCGCCTACTACGGCGATCTTGACGATGACGGAATGACCATCCCGCAGCGGGCTAACGTGTCCGCCGCAGCTTTGGGACTCCCGCCGGTCCGTCCCGCCGCCGGCCTCTACCAGCTTCTTGTCCAGCAAGACATCCGAGCGCCAGCCCTTAAACGTGTCGATCCGCTCATCGCCGAACGACGCGCCTCTTGGCTGCCCACCACCGTCCGTCGCCGGGCAGCTGACATCCTTGTCGCCGGGGATCGGTTGCCGCAGGAAGCCACTGAAACGGTGCTGCTACAACGTGATGTTTCGTGGCGAAACGATCTGTGATAGGTCACGTCCAGTGCGTTGCTGTACTGATCAAGAAATGTAGGCGTGACACGTTCTCGCCCCACTGGTCGGTGATCGTTTTCGCGGGTGACAACCTGGATGTATGAGGTATTCAGACAGAAGCGGAGGGCTGTCTGCGCGAGTTCGGAAACAGCGGCAGGAACTGCGGCTACGGGCGGCGGACATGTTCGCTGGAGGCATCAAGCCCCTGCGGGTGGGCCGCCTGCTGGGTGTGACGCGCAAGTCGGCCTATGAGTGGCATCGGGCATGGCAGGCCGGTGGCAAGGCCGCGCTGGCCTCCAAGGGAGCCACCGGCACCGGCTGCAAGCTGACCGATGAGCAGCTGATGTATCTGGAGACGGCGCTGGAGCAGGGAGCCGCCACCTATGGGTGGGGTGACCAGCGCTGGACGGCGCCGCGGGTTGCCACGCTGATCGCTGAGACGTTCCACGTGTCCTACACCGCCCGTGGGGTGGCCTATCTGCTGAGACGGCTGGGCTGGTCGTTCCAGGTGCCGGCGCACCGGGCCGCCCGGCGCGACAACGCGCGGGTCGCGGAGTGGACGAGGAGGGTGTGGCCGGCGATAAAAGCACCTGGGCGGCTTGGGGATCGTGGCTGGTGTTCGCCGACGAATCCGGTCAGAGCCTGGGCTCTGGCAAGATTTTCGTGACGGGTGACGGAAAGTCACGTTGGTGGCATGGTGGCGGTTGTGCGAAGAACTGCTGCGCATCGTCTTTCCGTATCTTGATGCGGTGCTGGTGGAGCGGGTCGATGTCGTGGACGGGGTGGTGCGAATCGCCGCCTGGTCCCGGGCGGGTACCTTCATACCGTGCCCGGACTGCGGTTCACCGGCACGTCGTATCCACAGCCGGTATCAACGTCACCTGGACGATCTCGCCGTGGGCGGGCGACCGGTGGTCATCGACCTGTCCGTACGGCGGCTGTTTTGTGACGCAGGTGACTGTGCGCGCCGGACTTTCACCGAGCAGATCGAGGGGTTGAGGGCGGATTCAATCGGTGCTCGCAACACTTCGTCCTTGGAGGTGTTGGCGAATGGGCCTGGGCAAGAAGCAGCAGGCTGTCCGGTTGTATCGCG
>NZ_JBSGCR010000074.1:0-1869 GCF_053601935.1 Streptosporangium sp. NPDC004631
GTTGCCGTGGAATTCGGCGTTTTGAGATTGCTCGGCCACATGACGCCGGCACAAGCGATGCGTGTCCCGGCTGGCGCCTGGGATGAGACGCTTGATCGGACCTGCACGGATTCGCCGGACTGGGACGTGAGGATGCACAACAGGGGTGAGAAGGTGTCGGAACTGGCCGTACTCTTGCACTCGCTGAAGGAACGGAGCGGCCGCAGCTACGCGGAACTCGCCGGCCGCTGTGGCGCCAGCGCCTCCACATTGCATCGGTACTGCCGGGGTCGGGTCCTGCCGGACAGCTACGGAATGGTGGAGCGGATAGCGATGTCCTGCGGGGCGAACAAGGCGGAGTTGGCGGAGTTGTACCGGCTGTGGGCCCAAGCCGACACCGCCCGCCTCAAAGCGGGCAGCAAACCCATCGCCGACGATCTCTGGACCTCGGCGCCGAACCCGGCGCCGGCTCCCCCACCGGTCGCGGATCCGGCAGCGGCTCTCGCACCCGCGGCATCGCACCCACAAGACCCGGTATTCGCATCTGCCGCGTACGGTCGGCGCTCAGCCCATCGCGGCCGTAAACCGATGCGCTTCATCGCCCTTGCCTGTGTCCTGGCCGCCGTGGTGGTCATCAGTGCGGCTTCTTCTGCGGACCGGCGGGCGGCTGGGCATCCGTCACCGCAATGGATTCCCGGCCCGGCCTGGTCGCGGCCACCCACCCTGGTACCCACAGGGTTCTTCGGCGTCACGATCAACAGCGACAGCGGGGCCATGCCGGCCTTCCGGGTCGGCGGGATCCGATTATGGGACAGCGAAACCCTCTGGTCCCTGCTCGAACCCGCGCGCAACCGGTTCGACTGGACCACCCTGGACCGCCTCGTCGGCTCCGCTCACCGCGCGAACCTTCCCGTGCTCTACACCTTCGGCGGCACGCCGCAGTGGGCCGCGCCGAACGCGCCACTCGGCCCCTACCCCGACGGGTCACGCACGGCGCCCCCCGATGATCTCAAGGACTGGGTCCACTTCGTCAAGGCCGTCGCGACCCGATACGCGGACGGGATCGATGCCTACGAACTGTGGGCATTCGCGCCCTCACCGCACTTCTACACCGGCGACGCCGCGACGCTGGCCCGCATGACGCAGCAAGCCGCCGCGGTCATCCGCCGCGCCGATCCAGCCGCGACCCTCGTATGCCCCTCGATCGGGAACCTGTGGGAGCCTGCCTCCCAGCAGTTCCTGCGCGACTTCGCCGCAGCCGGCGGGTACCAGGTGTGCGATGCCGCAGGTGTGAAACTCGCCCCGCAGCACGACGGTGACACCCCAGAAAGCCTCGTTCGTCTCGCGGCCGTCATCGACCGCACGTTCCATGAGGCCGGAGTACATCCGCGGCTGTGGAGCACCGGGACCGTCTACCGAATCGCCCAAGATCATAAACTGGACCAGGCACACGCCATCGCGTACGCGGTGCGCTTCTACCTGATCGGGATGTACGTGCGATACGACCGCATGTACTTCTACAACTGGGGCGGCACGAAGATCCCGCTGGTGCTCCAAGCTGTGGGCGGACCACCAACCGCCGCGGCCTACGCGGTCGACACGCTCCAGCGTTGGCTGGCCGGCGCCCGCATCACCTCCTGTGGCAACGGCCGGACCGACGGGCTACCGGCACAGGTCTGGCAATGCCGGTTCGTGCTGGACAGCGCGGCCGGCCAGGAACCTGTCCGGGCCATCGTCCGCTGGACCGAATCGGGCACCGCCTCGATGCCGGCCGATCGCGGCGCCGACACCATCCGATTCTTGGACGGACGCTCCACGCCCGCCCCGCATACCCTGCAGATCACCGAACAGCCGATACTGATCACCATCCAGCCGGGCCGCTGACACCCC
>NZ_JBSGCR010000075.1:0-1728 GCF_053601935.1 Streptosporangium sp. NPDC004631
TCGGGATGCCACTCGGCCGCCTCGCGCAGGGCCGCCCCGCCGTCGGCGGCCACCGCCACCTCGAAATGCCGGGCGACCAGATTGATCCGGAGCGCCCGCAGGATCTGGGGCTCGTCGTCGACGACGAGGACCCGGATCATGAACTTTCCACGGAGCCTGGCGGGTTACACGACCGTGAGGTGATGGGCAGTACCAGTCTCATGGTGAGACCTCCGCCGGGGGTCTCCTCCGGTGTCAGGGAGCCGCTCATCGCCTCGGCCAGTCCCCGGGAGAGGGCGAGGCCCAGGCCGACACCGGTGTGGTTGTCGCGGTCGCCGAGCCGCTGGAAGGGCATGAAGACCCGGTCGTGCGCCTCACCCGGAATACCCGGACCCCGATCGATCACCCGGACCTCCACCTGATCGCCATGCCAGCTGGCGGTGACGAGGACGTTGCGCCCCGGCGGGCTGTAGCGGATCGCGTTGGACATGAGATTGACCAGGATCCGCTCGACCAGGGCCGGATCCGCGACGACCTCCGGCAGATCCGGAGGAATATCCGTCTCGACCCGGCCTTCGAGAGGGCCGAGATCGTCGATCGCCCTCGGCACGATCTCCTCCAGTGCCGTCGGCTGCGCCACCAGCCCGAGCACCCCGGCCTGCAGGCGGCTCATGTCGAGCAGGTTGGCGACCAGCCGATCCAGCTTGACCAGCGACTCGTCCGCGGTGGCCAGCAACTCCTTGCGATCCTCCACCGACCAGTCGATGTCCGTGTTGAGCAGGCTCTCCACCGCGGCCTTGGCCGAGGCGAGGGGGGTGCGCAGGTCGTGGCTGACCGCGGCGAGCAGGGCGGTGCGCATCCGGTCGGCCTCGGCCAGCGGCCTGGCCTGCCCTATCTCCTCCTCCAGCCGGTTCTGGCGGAGGGCGACCGCGGCCTCGGCGGCGAACGCCTCCAGCACCCGGCGGTCCGACGCCTCCAGCAGCCTGCCACCCACAGCGAGCACCAGCTGCTCGTCGATCACCACATCCGCGCTGCCCGCGCCGGGGTGAATGCAGGGGGTGCCGCCCGCGGTGGCCACGATCCGCCACGCGGCGGGGTCGGACTGGTCGTCCGGACCGGGCTCACCGATCCGCTCCAGCAACGTCACCGAGGTCAGGCCGAAGGTCTCCCGCAACCGCGACAGCAGCGACGGCAGCGCGGCCTCCCCCCGCAGCACGTGACCGGCCAGCGTGGACAGCACCTCGGCGTCCGCACCGGCCCTGGCCGCCTCCCGGGTACGGCGCGCCGCCACGTCGACCACCGCGCTGACCATGACGGCCACCAGCACGTAGATCCCCAGGGCGAAGAGGTTCTCCGGGTCGGCGACGGTGAACCTGTCCAGTGGCGGGGTGAAGAAGTAGTTGAGCAGCAGGAAGCCGAGCACCGCCGCGGTGACGGCGGGCCACATGCCGCCGACCAGCGCGACCCCGACGACCATGACCAGGAAGAGCAGGATCTCGATGGGGAGGTTGATGTCGTCGCGGATGGGATGGAGTGCCGCGGTCAGGAGCGGCAGTCCCAGTACCGCGAAGACCCAGCCGGCGATGCGGCGGCCTCGGGTGAGCACGGCCCTGGAGCGGGTGGGGCTCCGCCCCTTCTTCACCTCGGCATGGGTGATCATGTGGACGTCGATCGACCCCGACAACGCCGTCGTGGTCACCCCCACCCCCCGCGAGAACACCTGCGCGAACCGCCCCCGCCGAGACGCCC
>NZ_JBSGCR010000076.1:0-1646 GCF_053601935.1 Streptosporangium sp. NPDC004631
ACCACGTAGGAGGCGCACTTGTCGACCTCGGCAGGCGAGCATCGCTGCCAGATCTGGGTGCCGCCCTCCATGAGGATCTTGTCAGCGTCCTTGAGCGCGTTCCGCTCGGCGCCGAAGTTGATCAGGGCCCAGGCGTCCTTGGCGTAGTACGTCTCGTCGAACATCACCGCGTGCGGGCGTCCGAGGTTGACGAAGCGCAGGACCGCGCCGAACGCGGCGACCAGCACCGGCCCCAGCCACCCCCACATGAGGCTTCCCGGCATCGGCGGCACCAGCCGGTCGCGCATGGAGTCCACCGGTCCACGGCGCGGCTGAGGCTCCGGCTGCTCGAACGCCTGGCTGGGGAAGTCGGTCACGGCCACCCGGCCATCGTACGGGCCGCTTCACCCCAGGCACCCGAGAAACACCGCCTACATGGCTAATTACGGAACTTCTCCCCGGGGCGGAGGCTCAGCTGGGATGGGGGAGGATGGGAGTGTGAAGGACAACGGCAGGCTGGTGCTGGCGGGAGCTCCGATCGGGCAGGTGGGTGACGCCTCGCCCCGGCTGCGCGCCGCGCTGGAGAGCGCCGACGTGGTCGCGGCGGAGGACACCCGCCGGCTGCGCCGCCTGGCCGGGGAGCTGGGCGCGGAGATCAGGGGCCGGATCGTCTCCTACTATGACGGCAACGAGATCGGCCGGGCCGCCGAGCTCCTTCAGGTCCTCCAGGACGGCGGGACCGTCCTGGTCATCACCGACGCGGGGATGCCCGGCGTCTCCGACCCCGGCTACCGCCTGACCCACCTGGCCGTCGAGGCCGGCGTCAGGGTCACCTCGCTGCCCGGCCCGTCCGCGGTCACCACCGCGCTGGCCGTCTCCGGCCTGCCCAGCGACCGGTTCTGCTTCGAGGGCTTCCCGCCGCGCAAGGCCGGTGAGCGTGTCCGCAGGCTGGAGGCTCTGGCCGAGGAGGAGCGCACGATGGTCTTCTTCGAGGCGCCGCACCGGTTGCGGGTCTCGCTGGAGGCGATGGCCGGGGTGTTCGGCGCCGACCGCCCCGCGGCGGTCTGCCGCGAGCTCACCAAAACCTACGAGGAGGTACGGCGGGGCGGCCTGGGCGAGCTGGCCGCGTGGGCGGCCGACGGGGTGCGAGGCGAGATCACCCTGGTCGTCGCCGGGCACGTTCCACAGAGTCGGCCGCCGTCCATGGAGGAGCTGGTCGAGGAGGTCGGCCGCCGCGAGGAGACGGGGGTGCCGAGGAAGCAGGCGATCGTGGACGTCGCCAAGACGGCCGGAATTCCCAAACGCGATCTCTACGACGCTGTTCATCGTGCCTGATTTATCTCCATAATTTCCCAAATGGGATCGACAAGGGACCGGTTACTGCCGCCCATGCCGGAAAACGTCATGTGGGGGTGGCTGGGGCCGGTGCTGGTCGCCGCGTTCGGCGCGGTCCTGCGCTTCGTCAACCTGGGGCATCCACGCGCGGTCGTGTTCGACGAGACGTTCTACGCCAAGGACGCGTTCGGGCTGCTCGGCTACGGCGTGGAACGTGCCTCGCTGGGAAACACCGGCGATCCGATCGCCGATCGCATGCTGATCGCCGGGAATACCGACATCTGGGTGAGGTGCACCCCGCCCGACGCCAGTCCCTGCCCGCTCTATGTGGC
>NZ_JBSGCR010000077.1:0-1525 GCF_053601935.1 Streptosporangium sp. NPDC004631
CGGAGACGGGCCGGGTGCAGCACCGGCTCCGAGAGCCTCCCTCGCGGGTCGGGGTGTATTTCCTGCCGGCGATGTGCCTGTTTCCGGAGGTCGGCTATCGGCTGGTCTGGGACAAGATGACGAGCGCTCTGGCGGGGCTGCCCGCTGTTGTCTCACCGACCGCGAAGGCGTTACGCGACCTGCGCCGCCGGGTGGGCGGCGGGCCGATGCAGGCGCTGTTCGAGGTGCTGTGCGGCCCGCCGGCGCGGCCGGTGACGCCTGGGGTGCGGTTCGGCCCCTACCGGACGGTCTCCTTCGACGGCTGCAGCTCGCTGAAAGTCCCCGATACCGGCCGGAACCGGGCTTGGCTCGATCGGCCGGCCCATGGCGGCTATCCCCAGCTGGAGCTGATGACCCTGGTGAAGACCGGCACCCGGGCGATGATCGGCGCGGTGTTCGGGCCCACCGCCACGGGCGAGACTGAATACGCCAAGCGGCTGCTGCACCTGCTGAGGCCGGCATGCTCGTGCTGCGGGATAAGGGATTCGACGGTAACGATTTCCTAGCCGCGGTGACGGGCACCGGAGCCCAGGTCGTCGGCCGCCTGCGCAGCAACCGCCGCACTCCGGTCCTGTCCCGCCTGGCCGACGGCTCCTACCTGTCGGTGATCGGCTCGATCTCGGTGCGGATCGTCGATGCCCAGATCACCGTGACCTGCACCGACGGCACCGTCTTTGACGCCTCCTACCGGCTGGTCACCACGCTGACCGACGCCCGCCGCCACCCGGCCGGTGCCCTGGTCTGCTTGTATCACCAGCGCTGGGAGCACGAATCGGCTTACTATGCGCTCCGGCACACGATCTTGCGCGGGCGCGTGCTGAGGTCGGGCGACCCAGTCGGCGTCGAGCAGGAGATGTGGGCGTTGCTCACGCTCCACCAGCTGCTGCGCACCGTCATGGTCGACGCCGCGCGGTCCCGCCATGGAACCGATCCCGATCGCTGCGGGTTCACCATCGCCTTCCACACTGCCCGTGACCTGGTGATCCAAGCCGAGGGCGTCCTGCCCGAAGCTCCCGACCTCACCGGAACGATCGGACGCCGGGTGCCGGCCAGGTTGCTCCCACCACGACGCCCACGCATCAGCACCCGCAAGGTCAAATCACCGATCTCCCGCTACGGAGAACGGCTGGACGATGGCCGGCCCGACACCAGCCGCGCCATCACCTGCCTCGACATCACCGTCCTGGAGCCTGCGCATAACCCGCCCCTCCCCGCCAAATCCCGAGACGACCGGCACACCAGCACGGCAAGCCGCCGTAGCACACAGGTCCTGGCCCTGCTCCACACCGAGCCCCACCGACACTGGAACGCCCGCGACATCGCCCACCACCTCGGCGACATCACTTTGAACACCATGTACCGGCAACTGTCGCGATGGGCCACAACCGGACTCATCCACAAGATCGGCCAAGGTCTCTACGCCGCCGTGCCCGACCCGCCGCTCCCTTGACAGACACCCGAAAACGCTAACTACCTGGCCTTGGGG
>NZ_JBSGCR010000078.1:0-1482 GCF_053601935.1 Streptosporangium sp. NPDC004631
CAGAACACCCACGGTGACCTCCACCGGGGAGACCTCCCGGTCACGGATCAACTCACCCACCCGGGCCAGCGACAATCCAGCGAGTTCAGACATCGTCCTCCCTCTGGTCGAGGGGCGAGACGAACAACGGCTCCACCTGGTCGACGTCGGTGACCGACATGGCCGCCAGCGCCGCGCGCAGGGACTCGACCTGCGGGCGCAGGCGGGGGGAGAGAAGATTCGAGTCGATGCCGAGAAACTCGTATTCCTCGGCGACTCCTGACGTGCTCACGAGTGCTGCCTCCGTGGTTGCGCGGGGTGGCGCGGGCGCGCGCCACCCCGCGGGTGATGACTCGGGGATGCTCAGTTGGTGACCTTGGCGTAGGTCTCCTCGCTGAGCGTCCAGCGCTTGCCCACCTCGTCACCGGTCATGAACTGGTTGATGATCCCCAGCTCATGGCTCTTCTTCTCGATGCCCTCGGCCTTGAGCGCCTTGTCGACCGCAGACTGCAGCTTCTCCGTGACGGCGGGCGGGGTGTCGGCAGGCACCGAGAGCACGCCCTCGGAGAGCATGACGAGATCCATGCCCTGTGCCTTGAAGGTCGGCGTGCCGGGCAGCAGGTCGGTCTCGGCCTCGGCCATGACGCCGATGGCGCGGACCTGCCCGCTCTTGACGTACTGCAGGACCTCGGGGATGGTGCCGAAGGTGACATCGGTGTGACCGCCGAGCAGGGCGACCATGGCCGGGCCCCCGCCGTCGAACTGCACGTTCGCGAATTCGGCCTGGCCCGTCTTCTCGATCAGCACCCGCCCCATGTCCGCGGGACCGCCGAGGGCGCCGGTGCCGGCCTTGACCTGGCGCGGCTTGGCCTTGGCCTCGGCCATCAGGTCCTTCAGATTCTGGATCTTGCTGTCCTTGGAGACGACCGCGACGACCGGGATGACGAAGTGGTTCGCGACCGGCTTGAACGAGTCGCGGGTGAACGCGGCCTTGCGGGCCGGGTCGAGGTAGGCGCTGGGCGTCGTCGGCAGCAGCGTGTAGCCGAGCGTGTAGCCGTCGGCCTTCGCCTGGGCCAGTGCCGTCAGGCCGATCTGCGAACTCGCGCCCGGCTTGTTGAGGATCTCGACGGGCGTGCCGAGCTGATCCTCCAGGGCCGGCCCGAGCAGGCGGCCGGCGAGGTCGCTGAGCCCGCCCGGGGCGAACGGGACGATGAGCGTCACGGCCTTGCCCTTCTTGGGGAAGTCGGCCTCCTGCTTGGTCGTGCTGCCGCACGCCGCGGTGATGCCGACCACGAGCGGGATCGAGATGGCGAGGGCGAGGCCCCGGAATCGCCGGCTTGAGGTCATGTCAGTTTCCTTCTGCGGGAGTGGAGGGGTGAGCTGCTGTCTGGAGGATGGGCGGCCGGCGCAGGTGCCAGTCGGTGATGTGCTGGTAGGCGTTGGCGGTCTCCAGGACGGCCTGGTCCCGGTGGGGGCGTCCGATGAGCTGGAGGCCGATCGGCA
>NZ_JBSGCR010000079.1:0-1383 GCF_053601935.1 Streptosporangium sp. NPDC004631
GAGGTTGTCCCGTAGCTCGTAGAACTTGAAGTGGCGGTCCCCGCCTCGGGGCCTACCTGGTGGTAGGTCTCGGGCAATCGCCAAATCACTCCGAGCAAGGAGACGGGGACCGTGAGTAAGACCTACCAGACCAAGCGCCGGCATGCCCGGCAAGCCGCCGAAGACGTGGCCGTCCCACACACCGTGAACATAGCCATGGAGCACATCGCCGCCTCGATGAAGGACGGCCTGCTCGCACTGGCCGTGCAGTCCGGCCTGGCGGTGATGTTCGCGCTTTTGGAAGAGGACGTAAGCGCCCTGTGCGGCCCGCGCGGCAAGCACAACCCTGACCGCGGCGCGGTCCGGCACGGCCACGACGCCGGATCGGTGGTGCTGGGCGGGCGCAGACTGCCGATCCGCCGCCCACGGGTACGCGCCGCCGATGGCACCGGCGAGATCGCGATCCCGGCCTATGAACTGTTCTCCTCCACCGAGATCCTGGACGAGATGGCCCTGGGCAAGATGCTCGGCAAGCTGTCGACCCGCCGCTACCGACTCGGCCTGGAACCGGTCGGAACCAGTGTGGAGCAGGCGTCCATCGGCACCTCCAAGTCGGCGATCTCGCGGCGGTTCGTCGCCGCCACCGAGCGCGCCCTGGCCGAGATGATGAGCGCCGACCTATCCGAGCTGGATCTGGCCGCCCTGATGCTGGACGGCGTGCACTTCGGCGAGCACACCTGCATCGCGGCGCTCGGGATCGGCATCGACGGGACCAAGTACCCGCTGGCGCTGGTGGAGGGCTCCACCGAGAACGCCACACTGGCTCGTGAGCTCATCGTCGGCCTGCGCGAGCGCGGCTTGGACGTCACCGGCCCGATCCTGGTCGTCCTGGACGGCTCCAAAGCATTGCGCCGAGCGGTGTTGGATGTGTTCGACCATCCTGTGATCCAGCGCTGCCAACTCCACAAGATCCGCAACGTCCGAGACAAACTCCCTGAGAAGCTACGCGCCACAGCCGAAAAGCGGATGCGTGAGGCTTACCACGCTGACACGCTCCTGGCCGCCGAGGCCGGACTCACCGCTCTGGCCGCCGAGTTGGACATGAAGTATCCCGGCGCGGCGGCCTCACTGCGGGAAGGCATGGACGAGACGCTGACCGTCTTGCGGCTGCAGGTGCCGCCGACGTTGGCGCGTACGCTGCGCTCGACCAACCCGATCGAGTCGATGATCTCCATCTGCCGCGACCATGCCGTCAACGTCAAGAACTGGAAGAACGGGCAGATGGCCCTGCGCTGGTGCGCGGCCGGCATGGCCGAGGCCTCCAAGCAGTTTCGCCGTGTGAACGGCTTCCTGCACCTGCCCAAACTCAGAGTCGCGCTCGAACGGCACGTCACGCCCCAGAAC
>NZ_JBSGCR010000080.1:0-1362 GCF_053601935.1 Streptosporangium sp. NPDC004631
CCCAGGGCCGAAGCGTTCTCACGTCGTGAGACCGAGTAGCTGAAGACCGTCTGCGGGGTGGCTGCGGTAGTGGTCGGTGGCGGCGGCGATGTTGGTCCAGCCGATCAGGCGGGCCAGGCCGATGGCGAGGTTGCGCAGGCTCGCCATGACCCGTGGGGCGGCGCCGGTCCGGACGCGGGAGGCGTCTTCGCGGTAGGTGACGTCGCGGATGTGGTGCAGGGCCTCGATGCTCCAGTGGCCGCGGATCAGCGCGGCGAGGCGGGCGTGGGTGAGACGGCCGGGAGGCAGGCTGGTGATCGCGTAGACGGTGACGATGGTGGTCTTGCCGGTGCGGCGGTCGGTGCGGCGGCGTTTGACCTGGATGGCCTGGGCGGCGTGGGGGAAGGGCAGGCCGGGCCGGGAGGTGCAGATCTTCATGCGGCGGATCTCGCGGCGGCCGTGTCCGCGCTCGTCGGTGCGATCGCTGAGGAAGGCTGCTCGCCAGGGCAGGGCCTTGAGCCGGAGATGCAGGGTGGGCTGGTTGCCCTTGACGATGAGCAGGTAATGGCCGCCTGCGGCGATGATCTGACGGGCGTGCTCCTGCTGGGTGTGCAGGGCGTCGGCGGTGACCACCGTGTTCGACAGGTCCAGGCCGGACAGCAACGGCGTGAACGAGCCGATCTCATTGGTTTTGGCCGCGACCTGCCGCTGAGCGACGACCGTCTGGGTGTCGTGGCGGGCGGCGGCCAGCAGGTGCACCGTGTCGTCGGTGGTGCGGCTGCCGCGCAGGGCCTTGCCGTCGATGGCCAGGCCGACCAGCGGGGTTCGACCGGCGGGCGGGTCTGCGGTGCTCTGGCCGCTGGCGGCCAGAGCGGCCAGGTAGGTACCGATTGCGGTGTCGAGGGCGTCGCCGTCCAGGCGGGCGAGCAGTCGCCGCAGGGTGCTGGTGGCCAGGCGGACGGTTCCGGTCAGTCCGGCGCGAGACAGGACGCTCGGGTCGTATCCGTGGATGGATCTGCTGACCGCGGCGATGGAGGTGGCTCCGCCGAGGACGGCGAGCAGCATCAGGGCCAGGAGCGGGCCGAGCCGGTAGCGGCGTCCGCGGCGGCTGCGCGGGTCGGGCAGGGTGTCCAAGACCTCGGCCAGTACGGGCAGCTCGTCGGAGTCGCTGATGAGGGCAGTGGAGACGGTGTGCTCCCGGTGGCGGGTGAGCACGTCGATAGGGGATGATGGCACGCGAACGCGGCCCCTGTTCTTGATCGACTGGCTAGACACCGACGATCATCAGGGGTCGCGTTTGTCATCTACACATCGGGGTGCCCTCGACCACCAGCTCGGTGCAGGGCCGCGGCCGTCTCACCGGTCGAGAACGCCTCCGCCTTG
>NZ_JBSGCR010000081.1:0-1279 GCF_053601935.1 Streptosporangium sp. NPDC004631
GGGGGTTGTCGTTCCACTGAGTGATCCAGTCCCGGATGTCCTTCTCCAGAGACTGGACGCTCTTATGAACCCCGCGCCGGATGAGTTGCCCGGTCAGGAAGCCGAACCACCGCTCGACCTGGTTGATCCACGAGGAGCCGGTCGGGGTGAAGTGCATGTGGAAGCGGGGATGGCGCGATAGCCATGCCTTGATCGCCGGCGTCTTGTGAGTGCCGTAGTTGTCGCAGATCAGATGGACATCCAACCCGGCGGGCACCGTCTTGTCGATCGTGACCAGAAACTTCTTGAACTCACTGGCCCGGTGCTGGCGATGCAGCTCACCGATCACCGTGCCGTCGGCGACGTTGAACGCCGCGAACAGGCTGGTGATGCCGTTACGCACGTAGTCATGGGTGCGCCGCTCGGGCATGCCCGGCATCATCGGCAACACCGGCTGCGAGCGGTCCAGTGCCTGGATCTGGGACTTCTCATCCACGCACAACACCACCGCCCGATCGGGCGGATTGTGATACAGGCCGACCACATCGACGACCTTCTCCACGAACAACGGATCGGTCGAGAGTTTGAAGGTGCCGGCCTGATGAGGCTTGAGCCCGAAGTCCCGCCAAATCCGCCCGATCGTGGACTTGGACAACCCGCTGCGGGCAGCCATCGAAGCGCGCGACCAGTGGGTGGCGTTCTTCGGTGTCTCCTCCAGCGTGGCCACCACGATCTGCTCGACCTGCTGCAAGTCGATCGACGGTGGCCGGCCCGGCCGCGGCTCATCGATCAGCCCGTCCAGGCGCAGCCGGATAAACCGGGTACGCCACTTGGAGACCGTGTCCGGGTGGATCCGCAACCGCTCGGCGATCTGCTGGTTGTCCTTGCCGTCCGCACACGCCAGCACGACCTTCGAGCGCATCGCCAGGACTTGCGACGACTTCGTCCGCCGGGCCCATCTGTGCAGCGTCGCACGCTCAGCGCCGGTCAGCGTCAGCTCAGCCTTCGGCCGTCCCGTCCGAGGCCTGCCGGCCAAGGCGTCCGTTCCTCCTCGGGCAAAGGCGGTGCGCCAGCGGCGCACCGTCGCCATGCTCATGCCCAGTTCTCGCGCCACCTGCGCGTTGCCGGCCCCGGGCTCGGCGCAGGCCAGCACAATCTTTGCGCGGCCGGCCAGTTCCGGCGCCTCCACCGCCAGGCAACACAGCCACGCGCGCTCAGCATCGGTCAACTCGATCGGTACCGCAGACGGACCCGGATGCCCCATGCACATCAGGATAAGCACTTAACCGACGAATTTCAG
>NZ_JBSGCR010000082.1:0-1101 GCF_053601935.1 Streptosporangium sp. NPDC004631
CTAGGGCGCGTATCGAGTCGTGATCAACCTGTGGGATTCGCCTTCGCGTCGGGGCTTGGACCGGTAGATCTTGCTGCGTGACGCGAGTGCAACTGACGGATGCGGAGTGGGAGTTCATCGGGCCGTACCTGCCGATCGGCGAGTACGGCCCGTATCCCGAGCGACTGCGGCAGCAGTTCGAGGGCGTGATCTGGCGGTTCAAGACGGGCGGGCAGTGGCGGGAGATGCCGCGGGAGTTCGGCGCCTGGTCGACTGTCCACAACCGCTTCCGGCAGTGGCGTGACGCAGGCATCTTCGAGGCCCTGCTGGAGGGCCTGATCACGGAAGCCGCGCTGCGGGGTGAGGTGGACCTGTCCCTGGTCAGTATCGATTCCACCACCGTCCGGGCCCACCACGACGCTGCCGGGATGTACCTGGACCAGGAGGTCGTCGCGGCTCTGGAGAAGGCCGCCGAGCGGGAGAAGGCCAGGTCAAAGGGGGCGGCCTCGGCGAACAAGCCGGCCAGGACACCGAAGACGATCCCGAGCGGGAAGGGCGGCGGCGCATCCGGCGCCGGCAGAAACTCCGGCTGAAGGCCGCCCTCATCGGACGCTCCAGGGGCGGGCAGACCAGCAAGGTTCATCTGGCCGCCGACCGGAAGTGCCGCCCGCTGGCGTTCGTCCTGACCGCGGGTCAGGCCGCGGACAGCCCGCAGTTCGTCCCCGTGCTGGGGCGGGTACGGGTCCGTGGGCCTGTCGGCCGCCCTCGCACCCGGCCGGACGCGGTTGCTGGGGACAAGGCCTACTCGTCTCGCGGTAACCGCGCCCACCTGCGGGAACGCGGTATCAAGGCGGTCATTCCGGAGAAGAAGGACCAGGTCGCCAACCGGAAGAAGAAGGGCTCCAGAGGCGGTCGGCCCGTCAGCCACGACGCGGACCTGTACAAGGAGCGGAACACCGTCGAGCGGCTGATCAACAAGCTGAAGGCCTGGCGAGGCATCGCCACCCGGTACGACAAGACCCCGGATGGCTACCTCGCCGGCCTCTACCTGCGCGCCTCAATGATCTGGATCAAGGACCTCACCCGAACCACACATTGATCACGACCCAATACATGCCCTAG
>NZ_JBSGCR010000083.1:0-1099 GCF_053601935.1 Streptosporangium sp. NPDC004631
GGGCGTCTCGGCGGGGGCGGTTCGCGCAGGTGTTCTCGCGGGGGGTGGGGGTGACCACGACGGCGTTGTCGGGGTCGATCGACGTCCACATGATCCCGCACGCTCAGGCCAGCAAGGGGGCACGGCGCGACCGGCCGAAAGCCGTGCTCACCCGAAGACGCCGGCTCGTGGGATGGGCGATGGCGCTGCTGGGCATCCCGATGCTCACCGGCGTGCTGGTCCCGCTCAGGGACGGTGTGAAGCTGTCCAGCGGGATCCTGCTCTTCCTGGTCATGGTCGTCGGGGTCGCGCTGGTCGGCGGCATGTGGCCCGCCGTCACCGCGGGGGTGCTCGGCTTCCTGCTGCTCAACTACTTCTTCACCCCGCCGGTCGACAGGTTCACCGTCGCCGACCCGGAGAACCTGCTCGCGCTCAGCGTCTATGTGCTGGTGGCCGTCATGGTCAGCGCGGTGGTCGACGTGGCGGCGCGCCGTACCCGGGAGGCGGCCAGGGCCGGTGCGGACGCCGAGGTGCTGTCCACGCTGGCCGGTCACGTGCTGCGGGGGGAGGCCGCGCTGCCGTCGTTGCTGTCGCGGTTGCGGGAGACCTTCGGCCTGACCTCGGTGACGTTGCTGGAGCGGATCGGTGAGCCCGGTCCGGACGACCAGTCCGATCCCGCCGCGTGGCGGATCGTGGCCACCGCGGGCGGCACCCCCTGTGCCAGCCCGAAGGACGCCGACACCGACGTGGTGATCGAGGGGAATCTGGTGCTCGCGGTACGGGGCAGGCTGCTGGAGGCGTCGGACCGCCGGGTGCTGGAGGCGTTCGCCGCCGAGGCCGCGGTCGCCCTCCGCCAGAGCCGGTTGCGGGAGGAGGCCGATCTCGCCGGACCGCTGGCCGAGGCCGACCGGATGCGCACCGCCCTGCTCGCCGCGGTCAGCCACGACCTGCGCACCCCCCTCGCCTCGGCGAGGGTGGCCGTCGACAGCCTGCTCGGCACCGAGATCCAGTGGAGCGAGGAGGACCGCAAGGAGTTGCTGGCCACCGCGGACGAGTCGCTGGTCAAGCTGGATCGGCTGGTCGCCAACCTGCTCGACATGAGCCGCCTGCAGGCCGGGGT
>NZ_JBSGCR010000084.1:0-1085 GCF_053601935.1 Streptosporangium sp. NPDC004631
TCGCTGGTGCAGGGCGTTCATTTCTATCGGGACGCCGATCCGGGTGGCCGGGTGCCGGGCCTGATGCATGTCACGTTCGGGGAGTATCACGTCGGGGACGTGGAGTTCGTGGCGGCGTTCGACGTGGACGCCAAGAAGGTGGGGCGTGATCTGTCGGAGGCGATCGTGGCCTCGGAGAACAACACGGTCAAGATCTGTGATGTGCCGCCGCTGGGTGTCACGGTGCGGCGGGGTCACACCTTCGACGGGCTGGGGGAGTTCTACCGGGAGATGGTCGAGGAGTCCGACGAGGCGCCGGTGGATGTGGTGCGGGTGCTGCGCGAGGAGCGGGTGGACGTGCTGGTGTCCTATCTGCCGGTGGGGTCGGAGGAGGCGGCTCGTTTCTACGCGGAGTGCGCGCTGGAGGCGGGGGTGGCGCTGGTGAACGCGTTGCCGGTGTTCATCGCCTCCGATCCGGTGTGGGCGGCGCGGTTCGCCGAGGCGGGGGTGCCGATCGTGGGGGATGACATCAAGTCGCAGGTGGGGGCGACCATCACGCATCGGGTGATGGCCAAGTTGTTTGAGGATCGCGGGGTGGAGCTGTTGCGGACGTATCAGCTGAACTTCGGCGGGAACATGGATTTCATGAACATGCTGGAGCGTAAGCGGCTGCAGTCGAAGAAGATCTCCAAGACGCAGTCGGTGACCTCGCAGATTCCGCATGAGATGGGGAAGGCGGATGTGCACATCGGGCCGTCGGATCATGTGCCGTGGCTGGATGATCGTAAGTGGGCGTATGTGCGGCTGGAGGGGCGTTCGTTCGGGGACACGCCGTTGAGTCTGGAGTACAAGCTGGAGGTGTGGGACTCGCCGAACTCGGCGGGGATCATCATCGACGCGGTCCGGGCGGCGAAGATCGCGTTGGATCGGGGGGTGGGCGGGCCGATTCTGTCGGCGTCCTCGTATTTCATGAAGTCTCCGCCGGAGCAGTACTCCGATGACGAGGCGCGGGAGTATGTGGAGAGGTTCATCCGGGGTGAGGTCGAGCGCTGAGCGGAGGGGTTCACGGCCTCCGGGGCTCCCGGCCCCGGGGGCCGTGGTCATGG
>NZ_JBSGCR010000085.1:0-1079 GCF_053601935.1 Streptosporangium sp. NPDC004631
CTAGAGCCTGTACGGAGTTCGGATCTTTAAGCTGGCCGGAGGCTTCGGATCCATAAGACGGCTCCGCGTAGGTGCAGGCCGGCCAGATAGCTGTCAGGCGTCTTGTCGAACCGGAAGGCCAGCCCACGCCACTCCTTCATCCGGTTGATGCAGCGTTCGGCCGCGTTGCGCTGCTTGTACAGATCAGGGTCATGGGTGATCGGCCGGCCGCCGCGGGAGCCACGCTTCTTGCGGTTGGCCGCCTGGTCGCTCTTCTCCGGGATGACCGCCTTGATCCGGCGTCGACGCAGGTAAGCGCGGTTGCCGCGAGAGGAGTAGGCCTTGTCGGCGGCCACCGCGCCCGGCCGGGTACGCGGACGGCCGACCGGCAGGCGGATCTTGATGCGCTCCAGCACCGCGCGAAACTGCGGGTTGTCTCCGGCCTGGCCGGCAGTCAGGACGAAGGACAGCGGACGGCATCGGCGGTCGGCCGACAGATGCACCTTGCTGGTCAGCCCGCCCCGCGAGCGGCCCAGCCGGGCCGCCTTCAGCCGGAACCGGTACCGGCGCCGCAGCCGCCTTCGTCCGCCCCCATCGTCACCGGGGTCGCCGTCGCAGGCGTTTTGCCCCTTTGGCGCAGCCCCTTTTCCTGCTCGGCGGCGTGTTCCAGCGCCGCGCTCAGCTCGCCGCCCAAGACCATCCCGGCGGCATGATGGTGGGCGCGGGCGGTGGTGGAGTCGACGCTGACCAGGTCGAGATCGGCCTGCCCGCGAGCCGCGGCCTCGGCGATCATCGCCTGCATCAGCTGCTCGAACACGCCGTTCAACGCCCAGGAGCGAAACCGGTCATAGGCGGTGGACCATGGCCCGTACTCGACCGGCAGGTCCCGCCACGGGCTGCCGGTACGAAACCGCCACATCGCAGCATTGAACAGCCGTCGCAGGTCCGGGATCGGGCCCCGCTCACCCAGCGGCAAGTGAGGCTCGATCAAGGACCATTCCTCGTCGGTGAGATCTCCACGCGCCATGCCCGATGACCTACCAGGACCGCCGGCCGTACCGCAGGCAATCCCTCTGATCTCAACTCCGTACAGGCCCTAG
>NZ_JBSGCR010000086.1:0-1040 GCF_053601935.1 Streptosporangium sp. NPDC004631
GATCATGTGGACGTCGATCGACCCCGACAACGCCGTCGTGGTCACCCCCACCCCCCGCGAGAACACCTGCGCGAACCGCCCCCGCCGAGACGCCCCCAACACCAACTGCGTCGCATTCACCCCCCGAGCGAAATCCAGCAACGCCCGCGGCACCCCCTCCCCCACCACCTGGTGATAACTCCCCCCCAAACTCTCCACCAGCAACCGCTGACGCCCCAACCCCACCGGATCCGCCCCCACCAGCCCATCCGACCGCGTCACATGCACCGCCAGCAGATCCGCCCCCTTCGTCCGCGCCGCGATCCGCGCCGCCCGCCGCACCAACGTGTCCCCCTCAGGACCCCCCGTCAACGCCACCACCACCCGCTCCCGCGCCTCCCACGTCCCCGCAATCCCATGATCAGCCCGATAACGATCCAGCTGATCATCAACCTTCCCCGCCACCCACAACAACGCCAACTCCCGCAGAGCCGTCAAATTCCCCACCCGGAAATAATTCGACAACGCCGCATCCACCCTCCCCGGCGGATACACATTCCCGTGCGCCATCCGCCGCCGCAACGCATCCGGCGACATATCCACCAACTCCACCGCATCCGCCCGCCGCACCACCTCATCCGGCACCGTCTCCCGCTGCACCACCCCCGTGATCCGCTCAACCACATCGTTCAACGACTCCAGATGCTGAATGTTCACCGTCGAGATCACATCGATCCCCGCATCCAAAAGCTCCTCGACGTCCTGCCACCGCTTCACATTCCGCGACCCCGGCACATTCGTATGCGCCAACTCATCCACCAGCACCACCCGCGGCCCCCGCGCCACCACCGCATCCACATCCAACTCCGAAAACCCCACCCCCCGATGCACCACCACCCCCCGCGGCACCACCTCCAACCCCTCCAGCAACTCCGCCGTCCGCGGACGACCATGGGTCTCCACCAAACCCACCACCACATCCGTGCCACGCCCCAACCGCCGACGCCCCTCATCCAACATCGCGTAGGTCTTCCCAACACCAGGCGCCGCACCCAGATAGA
>NZ_JBSGCR010000087.1:0-1036 GCF_053601935.1 Streptosporangium sp. NPDC004631
GACCGGGCAACTCATCCGGCGCGGGGTTCATAAGAGCGTCCAGTCTCTGGAGAAGGACATCCGGGACTGGATCACTCAGTGGAACGACAACCCCCGGCCGTTCGTATGGAAGAAGACCGCCGAGGAGATCCTCGAATCCCTCGCACGATATTGCCGACGAATTTCAGGCGCAGGACACTAGGGCAACGACCCCAAGATCTTTACGGGTCCAGACGCGCGGGCTTCTCTTCTGTTTGGCGGGTGTCAGCGCCCGTGTGGGCATCTCAGCGGGAGTGTTCTTTGGTTTCGCCATGTACCTCTAGCTTTCCCCCAGGTGACGAGAACGCCCCGACATGATCGCGTCGAGGCGTTCGTATGGGCAACCACTTCAGCTGAGGGCGTGTCCAAGCTTGCCAAGGGCGGTGCGCTTGTCGTCGAGGGATGAGTGAGCGTAGATCGCCATGGTGACCTGAATGTCAGAGTGCCCGACGATCTCTCGGACGGTGTGCGGAGGCACTCCCAGGTCGAGTAGGAGGCTCACGCAGGTGTGCCGGAGGTCGTGAAGCCGTACAGCCCCGATCCCGGCCGCGGTGCGGATCTCTCCCCAGCTTCGCCGGAGATTGTCCGGCTCCATGGAGGTACCGCGCCGAGAGGGGAACACAAGGCCGTGATCCTCCCAGTCCGGCCAGTGGTCGGAGCGCTCCGCGAACTGCCGCTTGCAGTGCTCTTTGAGAGCGTCAAGGCAGATCGGAGGGAGCGGGATGGTGCGCTCGGAGTCCTCGGTCTTGGGCTGGACGAACCGGAGTCGCCTGCCGACCCGCTGGAGGGTCTGGATCACTTCGAGCGTCCCGGTCTCCAGGTCGACATCCTGCCAGCGGAGCCCGAGGAGCTCTCCACGTCGCAGGCCGAGGCAGACGGCCAGGACGGCTGGCTGCCCGTCCACGCCCGATACCCGGCAGGCGCTTGGATGCCCCTATGTTGGTCAAGTGGTCATGCTGGAGTGATTCCATGATCTTTGGCTGCTGCTTTGACCAAGGCGAAGATCTCGCGGGCGACG
>NZ_JBSGCR010000088.1:0-1027 GCF_053601935.1 Streptosporangium sp. NPDC004631
AGGGCGGATTCAATCGGTGCTCGCAACACTTCGTCCTTGGAGGTGTTGGCGAATGGGCCTGGGCAAGAAGCAGCAGGCTGTCCGGTTGTATCGCGGTCAGATCCCCTCGCCGGGACGGTCGACTGTCGCCTGGCGTGAGGACCGCGTCCGATTCTGGCAAGCGATCGCTCGTGGGGTGAGCTCGGAGGATGCCGCGGCAGAGATCGGCGTGTCGCCGGCAGTGGGGACGCGATGGTTTCGCCAGGCCGGCGGGGTGGGACCATGCCTTGCCCCGGCGGTGTCGGGCCGTTATCTGTCGTTCGCGGAGCGGGAAGAGATCGCATTATGCCGGGCTCAGAAGGTTGGCGTGCGCGAGATCGCACGGCGTCTGGGGCGGTCGCCGTCGACGATCTCACGTGAGCTCCGGCGCAACGCCTCGACGCGGACGTATGCCGTAGATTATCGCGCGACGGTCGCGCAATGGCACGCCGAGCGTCGAGCCCGGCGGCCGAAGACCGCCAAACTGGCGGTCAACCAGCGGCTGCGCGCGTATGTGCAGGAGCGGCTGGCCGGGGAGGTCCGCCACCCGGACGGCACGCCGGTGGCGGGGCCGCAGACGGCGCCCTGGAAGGGACGCAACAAACCCCGGCGTCAGGACCGCTGCTGGACGACATCGTGGAGCCCGGAACAGATCGCCCATCGGCTGAAGGTCGATTTCCCCGAGGATGACGCCATGCGGATCTCACACGAGGCGATCTACCAGGCCCTGTTCATCCAGGGGCGAGGAGCACTCAAGCGGGAGTTGGTCGCCTGCCTGCGCACCGGGCGTGCACTGCGGGTGCCGCGAGCACGCTCCCGGCAGAAGGCCGGCGGCCATGTCACTTCCGAGGTGTTGATCAGTGAGAGGCCCGCCGAGGCCGAAGACCGCGCGGTCCCGGGCCACTGGGAGGGTGATCTCATCATCGGCACCGGCCGGTCGGCGATCGGCACCCTGGTGGAGCGCACGACACGGTTCACCCTGCTGTTGCACCTGCCTCGGATGGAGGGC